>NZ_JASCRU010000027.1:0-43619 GCF_030010285.1 Flavobacterium sp. XS2P24 | reverse complement strand
TTACAATAACGATAGAATCAAGTCTAATTTAAACAAAATGAGCCCGATACAATATCGAGCTCATTATTATCAAAATTAATTATAAATTTGTCTAAACTTTTGGGTGCAGTCTATTTTTTCAAGATGGCTTTGTTTTTTCAAAACTCGGATGTGTTATAGAATCACACGCATTATTTCTCCGTTTTTATTAATCATTTCGATTCGTACGGTTTGGTTTTCCTCTTTTTTACTTAAAAGTTTGGATACCGTTTCCACATTGGTAGCTTTTACATTGTCAATACTCAAGATAATATTTCCTATCAACTCGTCTTCGTATTGTTTTAAGTTTTGACTGTTTATGGATTTGATTCGCACACCGTAATCAATTTTGAACTTCTTCTTGTCAGCAGCTTCAATGTTTTCTAATTCGATGCCTTTAAATTCAGCATTAAAAAACTCATTTTTACTTAAAACTACAGGAACCACTCTGGTTTTTCCATCTCTGATATAGGTAACTTGAACTTTGTCATTCGGTCTTTTAGTATTGATGTATCCGGAAAGATCAGCAAAAGTAGCCACATTTTGCTCGTCTAATTTGATGATGACATCACCTTTTCCAAGTCCTGATTTTTCTGCACCGGAATTTTTGGTTACTTTATTAATGTAAAATCCTTGTGTTTGTGTTATGCCTAATTCTTTAGAACTAATGCTGTTCAATTCACCTCCTTCAACTCCAAGAATTCCACGTTGTACATTTCCAAATTCCATAAGATCCTCAATAATTTTTCGGGCAATATTCGAAGGAACCGCAAAAGAATATCCTACGTATGAGCCTGTCATGGAGGAAATCATCGTGTTGATTCCTATCAGTTCACCACGTGTGTTGACTAAGGCTCCACCGCTGTTTCCAGGATTTACCGCAGCATCAGTTTGTATGAAAGACTGGATTCCGCTGGTGTCTAAATCTCTGGCTTTCGCCGAAACAATTCCGGCAGTTACCGTGGACGTTAAATTATACGGATTACCGACAGCCAAAACCCATTCGCCCACTTTCACCGAATCAGAATTGGCAAAAACAGTGTACGGTAATTTCTCATTCGCGTCAATTTTCAATAAGGCAATATCCATTTTAGAATCGGTTCCAATGAGTTTTGCCTGATACGATTTTTTGTTATTTAAGGTAATTTCAATTTCTGATGCTCCTTTAATCACATGATTATTAGTTACGATATAACCGTCCTCAGAAATGATTACGCCAGAACCCGTTCCCACTTGCTCCTGGGATTGTCCTCCTTTATACCCATAGAAATATTCTAAAATGGGATTCGTAATTGTTCTTCGGGAAACGTTTTTTACGTGTACCACCGTATGGATTGTTTTTTCTGCAGCTTCAGTAAAATCAAGTACTTCCGATGATAATCCTACTTTCTTTCCGTAAGAATCGGATGCCATTGTGACTCCTGAATTTTTATCATTAGAAAAATATCCATTGGTGTCAAATAATAATTTGTATGAACCTAGTGTTACTACTCCGCTCAACAGGGAAACCAAAAAAAGTGTTGAAAAATTTTTCATAATTAAATTCGTTTTTTAAGATATTTACTCGTAAAAATAAAACTAAATTAGCTTCGCAAAATACAGTTTAACGCTCTTTAACAATGATTAACATTTCATTAATAATTCGTAATTTTGTATAACTCAATTCAATTAAAATGCAACTAGAATTTTATAAATACCAAGGAACAGGAAATGATTTTGTCATGATTGATAATCGTTCGGAGTTTTTTCCAAAGGAGAATACACAACTCATCGCGCACTTGTGTGACAGACGTTTTGGAATAGGAGGCGATGGTCTTATTTTATTGGAAAATGATACGATTGCTTCGAATCTCGCAACGACCACTGATTTCAAAATGGTCTATTATAACTCTGACGGAAACCAAAGTTCTATGTGTGGTAACGGCGGCAGGTGTTTAGTGGCTTTCGCCAAAAAGCTGAACGTAATCCAAAACAATACTACTTTTATTGCTACAGATGGTTTGCACCACGCGACTATTGAAGATGACGGATTGGTTTCGCTACAAATGATAGATGTTGATGAGGTAAAAGTGAGTTCAGATCATGTGTTTCTAAATACCGGTTCGCCACACCATGTGCAACTGGTAGACGATTTAGAAAATTACAATATAAAGGAAAACGGAGCAGCCATTCGATACGGAGATTTATATGGAAAAGCAGGAAGTAATATCAATTTTGTAAAACAAATTGACGACACCACTTTTTCGTTACGAACGTATGAAAGAGGCGTAGAGGATGAAACACTTTCTTGTGGAACAGGCGCTACAGCAGTTGCAATTGCAATGAATGTTTTAGGAAAAACGGATGCCTCTTCTATTGATTTGAATGTTGAAGGCGGAAAATTAGTCGTTTCTTTTGATAAAAAAGAAGGACATTTTACAGACGTTTTCTTGAAAGGACCGGCAGAATTTGTATTTAAAGGAACGATTGAGATTTAAACAAATTCTAAATCAAAAATGAAAACATTAAAAGGGGACAATATCTATATTCGTGCATTAGAACCCAATGATTTGGAGTTTGTTTATGCCATAGAAAACGACCAGAGCATTTGGGAAGTCAGTAATACGCACACACCGTACAGCCGGTTTTTAGTCAAACAATATTTAGAAAATGCCCATCAGGATATTTATGAAGCCAAGCAATTGAGATTGGCTATTTGTCAAGATCAGGATTTTCCTGCCTTGGGTTTAATCGATTTATTTGATTTTGATCCAAAGAATAACAGGGCAGGAGTAGGTATCGTTATCCAAGACAACGAAAACCGAAGACAAAATATTGGTTCAGAAGCTTTAGGGTTATTAATTGAATATGCTTTTTGTAATCTTAATTTACACCAATTATATGCAAATATAGGAACCGAAAATGAAGCTAGTAAAGCTCTTTTTACTAAATTTGGATTCGAAATAATAGGCGTCAAGAAAGACTGGACCTTTGTGAACGGCGTTTATAAAGACGAAGCTATTTTTCAATTAATCAATACTAAATTTTAAATTTTTTAGTTTTGAATCAGTATCGTTTCAAAATCAAATAAATAGGAAGAATGACACGGTTCTGATTCCAAAAAATAACAATACCACCTATGAATATTAAGAAAATTATCACCATTGCTTCTGTTGTTTTAATATCAATATTAATGATTTATGGATTAATACTGTTGAAACAAATTTTTTCTGCCAATACAAAATTTACCGATAAAGAAGTCTATGTATATGTTCCGACAGATTCTAAATACGAAGATGTTAAGAAAATAATTGCGCCGTATGTTGAGAATATGGACCGTTTTGAAATGGTAGCAAATAAAAGAGGCTATTCTGATAATGTAATTCCTGGTCGTTTTCTATTCACAAAAGGAATGAACAGTTATGAATTGGTAAAAACCTTAAGACTTAATTCGCCCGTGAAATTAGCATTCAATAATCAGGAACGCGTGGAGAATTTAGCGGGACGCGTAGGCTCTCAAATAGAAGCCGACAGTTTGTCATTATTGACTTCGTTTAAAGATTCTATTTTTCTAAAAGAAAATGGGTTTAATGAAGAGAATGTTTTGGTGCTATTTATTCCGAATACGTATGAGATTTATTGGAATACCACTGCTGAAAAGTTCCGCGATAAAATGATCAAAGAATACCGTAATTTTTGGAATAAAGAAAGAGTTGCCAAAGCACAGAAACAAGGATTAACTCCAATTGAAGCTACTATTTTGGCTTCAATTGTACACAAAGAATCTGTTAAAAAAGACGAGAGACCTAGAATTGCAGGCGTGTATTTGAATCGTTTAAGAGCGCAAATGCCATTGCAAGCAGATCCAACCGTTATTTTTGCGATGAAAAAGAAATCGAATGATTTTGACCAAGTCATTAAAAGAGTTTTTTACAATGATTTGACAATGAGTCATCCGTACAATACGTATATGAATGTGGGACTTCCTCCGGGACCTATCGCGATGCCTGATATTACAGCATTAGAAGCTGTTTTAGATCCTGAGAAAAATAATTTCATTTACTTCTGCGCCAGTGTAGAGCGTTTTGGGTACCATGAGTTTGCCGCTACGTTAGAGGAACACAATAAAAACGCCAAAAAATATTCGGATTGGATCAACAGCCAAGGCGTAAAAAGATAGTTTTGGGGCGGAATAAAAAAGTTGTCTTTTTGTTGCTGTTTTGGATGATTTTCCAAACTGGTTTTGCTCAAAATACAGCGGATAGTTTCTTCAAACCATCCGATTCTTTAGATATCAAAAGACAAAATACAGTTATTATTTCCGAAGCAGTTTTGGCTACGGGAACTTTAATAGCTTTGAATCAAGCTTGGTACGCCGAGTATCCCAAGTCTGATTTTCATTTTATAAATGACAATGCTGAGTGGCTCCAAATGGATAAAGCCGGTCATGTATTTTCGTCGTATCATTTGGGACGATTTGGTGCTGAAATGTTACAATGGAGTGGTGCCAATAAAAAAAATCAAATGCTGTATGGAGCGGGTTTAGGCTTTGCATTTTTAACTGCAGTTGAGGTTTTAGATGGGTATTCCTCTGAATGGGGCGCTTCATTAGGCGATGTTGTGGCAAATGCTTCCGGGACAGCTTTATATGTTTCACAAGAATTAATATGGAAGGAACAGCGTATTACGCCTAAGTTTTCTTTTCATACTACAAAATATGCCGGCTACAGACCTGAAGTTTTAGGAAGTTCATTTACAGAACAGATTCTAAAAGATTATAATGGACAAACCTATTGGCTCTCTATCAATTTACATTCTTTCGCTAAAGGATCAAAAATACCAAAATGGCTCAACTTGGCCTTGGGTTATGGGGCTGATGGTATGATAACCGGAAATAAAGAAGATGCACCCCCTATTTTAACTTCTAATCCAAAAAGATTCAGACAATTTTACCTGAGTTTGGATGTAGATTTGACAAAAATTAAGACCAAATCCCATTTTTTGAAGACCGTTTTCTCCGTTCTTAATACCGTTAAGATTCCTGCACCTACAATTGAATTTGTGCACTTAAACGATATAAAATACCACTTAATCTATTTTTAGAAAAGTTTAACTGCTTGATTATCAGTATAATTATTTTTGTTGTATCTTTGCGCATAGAAATTTCTTAACGGGACAGCGTTTTGAAGAAAAACAATTTATGATAAAGAAGTGGTATTTTTACACTAGTCTGACTGTAATTACAGTTTTTTTAAGCTCAGGTTTTAAACCGTTTAACTTAGAAACCAGCCCTTGGTTTCTTATCAATGAAGAAGAAGGAACACACTACTTATTTCCTTCTGAAAAGCAAGAAGATTACATTAATTCGAATATCCCTTTTACTGGAAATTTTTTCGTTGGCTTTAAGGAAGCAATCGGATACAGAGAATCTGAAAGTAAATATAAAAAAATCAATTCTTTAGGATATTTAGGGAAATACCAATTTGGTATTGAGACTTTAAAGTCTGTTGGAGTTCGTAATAGTTCTACTTTTTTAAATAGTCCTGAATTACAGGAAAAAGCATTTATCGCACTTTTGGCTAAAAATAAATGGGAACTGAAAAAGGAGATTGAAAAATACGAAGGAACAATACTCAACGGAATACACGTTACTGAATCTGGAATTTTAGCTGCGGCTCATCTTGGCGGTGCAGGATCAGTAAAAAAGTATTTTAAAAATAAGGGTAAGCGCTATTTTAGAGATGCTTACGGAACTTCCATAAGAACGTATATGAAGCTATTTGGAGGTTATGATACTTCATTTATTGTTGCTGATGGCAATGCAAATGTAAAAAACATACACATTTAATAGTTTAAACAAAATATAAAAGGCTGTCTGAAATTACTTTAGACAGCCTTTTTTTTGATTCTAAATCAAATTTATTTCGCTTTAAGAATTTCCCCATTCGGACGCACCACTAATTTCATGGTTTCCTTATCTTTTTTGATTTTAATATTATATTGTTTTTTGATAATATCTCCTTCTGCCTGTGAATAAAGGAAACTGTCATTTACAATTGACCAACCGGGATATGCTCGGTAAATAGAATAGATAACCTCCCCGGGAAGTTTTACATTTTTGAATTCTTCCACAACGCGTATTAATTTTCCGTTTTCATTGTAAGTTGCGGTCAAAGAGCCATTTTTTACTTCCATTACTACAAGGTATTCTTCAAACCCTTCAGCATCTTTACCTAAATCAAAGGCAATAAATTTTTCTTCTACAGTTCGTACTCTTTGGTCAGGATTGTTGTCAGGAATATAAACAGAAAAATCGGAGCCAACTCTTTTAATAACTACGCCAGGTAATTCTTCGATTTTAATTTTTCCCTTTGGAGTTTCTTGTGAGTATGATGCTATAGTAACGCTTAAAAAAAGTATAATAATAAGTGCTTTCATAATATTTAAGTTTTAAATTAATTAATGATTTTTCGTAATTGTAATAAACTAATATAGTCTAAGGCTTGCTGTTTTACTTCCCCTTCTTTAGTTATTTAATTATCTATATATCAGTAATTTACAATTTTAAATTTTTAACAAAAATGAATATGCTTATGTAAATTTAGCTTTTTAATTCAGTTTTTTGCGTTAATTTATACCATAACTTATGTTAATAAAATCAGTTAAATAATTTCTTTTTTAATAGGAATAGTATGTTCTTCCTTTTTAATAAAAACAAAAAAAGCACCAATCTTTTGATTAGTGCTTTAGATAGAATTGAAAATTATAGTGTTCTTTTTTATTCGAAACTGCCTATTAAGATTTCTAATATTTTAATAGCAGCTTCACTAATTTTTGTTCCTGGCCCAAACACGGCAACAGCACCAGAATCAAATAAAAATTGATAATCTTGCGCAGGAATTACTCCGCCTACAACCACCATAATGTCTTCTCGACCGTATTTTTTTAGCTCTTCAATTACTTGCGGCACAAGAGTTTTGTGTCCGGCCGCTAGAGAAGAAACCCCTAAAATATGCACATCGTTTTCTACGGCTTGTTTGGCAGCTTCGGCTGGTGTTTGAAAAAGTGGACCAATGTCTACATCAAAACCAACATCGGCATAACCGGTAGCCACAACTTTTGCACCACGATCGTGCCCGTCTTGTCCCATTTTGGCAATCATTATTCGAGGGCGACGTCCTTCTTTTTTAGCAAATTCGTCTGCTAATTGTTTTGCTTTTTCAAAACTCTTGTCGTCTTTTATTTCTTTACTATACACACCGCTAAAGGATTTAATTTGTGCTTTGTATCTTCCAAAAACCGCTTCCAAGGCATCACTGATTTCTCCTAATGTTGTTCGGTTTCTAGCGGCTTCAACGGCAATTTCCAATAAATTACCTTCTCCTGTTTGGGCACAAAGGGTTAGTTTTTTTAATGAATTTTGGACTTTTTCTGTATCTCGAGTCGCTTTGATTCGGCCTAATTGTTCCAATTGTTGCTTGCGAACCATTTGGTTATCCACATCCAGAATCTGTAACGGATCTTCCTTTTCTAATCTATATTGATTGACACCGACAATAATATCCTGTCCGCTGTCTATTCTTGCTTGTTTTCTTGCGGCCGCTTCCTCGATTCTAAGTTTCGGGATTCCAGATTCAATGGCTTTCGTCATTCCGCCCAGTTCTTCTACTTCTTCGATTAGTTTCCAAGCATTTTCGGCAATCTCATTCGTCAAACTTTCTACGTAATAACTACCGGCCCAAGGATCAACGGTTTTGGTGATTTTAGTTTCTTCTTGTAAATAGAGTTGCGTGTTTCTGGCAATTCTAGCCGAGAAATCGGTTGGTAAAGCTATGGCTTCATCCAAGGCATTTGTGTGTAAGGATTGTGTTCCTCCAAAAGCGGCTGCGGCTGCTTCAATACAGGTTCGTGCCACATTGTTAAAAGGATCTTGCTCGGTTAAACTCCAACCCGAAGTTTGACAATGGGTTCGCAAGGCTAATGATTTATCGTCTTTTGGTTCAAATTGTTTCACCAGTTTTGCCCATATCATTCTTCCTGCACGCATTTTGGCAATTTCCATAAAATGGTTCATTCCAATCGCCCAGAAAAAGGATAATCTTGGTGCAAACTCATCAATTTTCATTCCGGTCGCTAATCCAGTTCGAATGTATTCCAATCCATCGGCCAAAGTGTAAGCCAATTCAATGTCAGCAGTGGCTCCCGCTTCTTGCATGTGATATCCTGAAATGGAAATCGAGTTGAATTTGGGCATTTTTTTGCTGGTAAATTCAAAAATATCAGCAATGATTTTCATCGAAGGCGTTGGCGGATAAATATACGTGTTACGTACCATAAACTCTTTCAATATGTCATTTTGTATCGTTCCGGAAAGTAACTCGGGTTTTACACCTTGTTCTTCGGCGGCGACAATATAGAAAGCCATAATAGGTAAAACAGCGCCATTCATCGTCATGGAAACAGACATTTCATCCAACGGAATTTGATCGAATAATACTTTCATATCTTCCACGGAATCAATGGCGACTCCTGCTTTTCCTACATCGCCTACCACACGTTCATGATCGGAATCGTAGCCGCGATGAGTAGGTAAATCAAAAGCGATGGAAAGTCCTTTTTGACCCGCTGCAAGGTTTCTTCTGTAAAAAGCATTACTTTCTTCAGCAGTTGAAAATCCTGCATATTGGCGAACGGTCCAAGGTCTGCGGACGTACATTGTTGCATAAGGTCCGCGTAAATTGGGTGCAAAACCAGCTCCAAAATCAAGATGAGTAAGATTTTCAATATCTTGTTCCGAATACGTTGGTTTTAGTTCGATTCCTTCTGCGGTTAGAAAAGCATCAGCCAAAGAATTTTCATTCTCTACTTTCAACGTCGCACTTTCTAATTTTATATGTTGTAAATCTTTTCTTTTCATTTGTTTAGTCCCGAATTACACGAATGCTGATGAATTTTTAATTTTGATTAGTCGAAATTGCTGAATCTTATTCAAGACCCAATCGCTCTTGTTCTATTTTTTCTGCCAGACGTTTTTCGATTATTGGTGTAATCAATGTTTTTCTTGGTTTGACTTTTACAAAAGGGAACAGCTCTAAATCGTGTTTCATTTTATCCTGTTTGTTGGGATGTTTGTTTGTTCCCAATAAAATTTCTTTACCGTTATCAAATAATGCTTGTGCGGTATCAGCACTTTCTTGAATTTTTCTTTTGATGATTCCATCATTAAGTTGTTTCAGGAAACCTCCATTTGCCTCAATATCTTTGAATAAAGCCAATGATTTTTCAGCTAATTGATTGGTAAGATTTTCGATGTAATAACTGCCGTCAGCCGGATTATTAACTTTATCAAAATAACTTTCGTTTTTGAGAATCAACAATTGGTTTCTGGCAATTCGGTCACCAAATTCATTGTCTTTGTGGTATAATGCATCGTATGGTAAATTAGCAATAGCATCCGCTCCTCCAATAATTGCGCTCATACATTCAGTTGTGGTACGCAACATATTCACGTTATAATCGTATAAAGTTTTGTTTCGTTTTGTAGGCGAAACAATGATGTTGCAATCTAAGTTGTGGTTGTATTCTTTGGCAACCAGATTAAAAAGTAATCGTAAAGCACGCAGTTTTGCAATTTCAAAAAAATAATTTGTCCCCACGGCAACTTCAAAAACAATGGGTTTGTTTATAGCTTCAACCCTGTTGAAATATTCATTGGCATGTCCTAAACTATAGGCAATTTGCTGCACCATGTTGGCACCGGCATTTTGATACAATGCCGCATTAATGCTTATTAACGATACAGATGGTGTTGCAGTCGAAAGTAAATTCAGTGTTTCGAAATTATTTTTTTCTTTGGTTGTAAACCAGTTTCCGTCTTTGGCTAATTGCCCAATTGGATCCAGATTACAGAAAATAGCAGTGTTATTTTTCTTTGCAAATGCATCTATTTTTTTTACGAAATCGATTGAAATAAACCCCAGATTAAAATAAACGGTAACTTTTTCTAAAGGTAATTTCTCCAATAGATTGGTGACATCAATCGATTCGTTTTCTATTGTAAATCTTAGGCTGTCCGCACCACGACTCAAGGAATCTAATGCTCTTTCGATAGATTTTTCAATATCATAAACAAATATGTTTTGGCAAATTTTGAAATTTGTCGCTTTTGTAGTTACTGAGAAAGCTTTGGCAAACTCATCTTTGTGATAAAAAGGTTTCACTTGGATGTCTTCGGGAGAATTCCAAACTAAGGTTTCATTATAATCCGCTCCATTGAGTTCAAATTGGATTTTTTGTTTCCATTGCTTTGAGGAAATGGGATTGAAATCATCGAAAAGATTTGTTGTCATTTTGTTTATGGTTTTCCTAATTCCAGCTTTTTCCTATTGGAAATGAGCTGAAACTTGGTGTTTTATTTTTCAATCGTGTCACCTTCGAATTCAATGATATAAATATCTTCACTATCTTTTTTCATATAGTATTTCTCTCGGGCGTATTTTTCTATCTGTTCTGAATTTTTTAATTGCTTGATGTTCTCTTGGTCCTTTTTTATTTCTTCCTTATAATAATTTGCATTGTCTTCTAATTCGTTGATTTGTTTGTCTAAAACACGATGTCCGAAATAGGAATAGTTGTCCAAAAAAATCATCCAAGTAGCAAAAAATAACAACACCCAGACATATTTGTTACTTAAAAATTTAAACCAAGGTTTGTCTTTATACGGATTTGTCATTTTTTATTTTTTTTAGCCCCGATTACAGTGAAAATCCTTTTAGTAGGTGATGATGACGAAGGAAGATGCACCTACTAAAAGATTGAAGCGGAAAGCGGGAAATAGCTCCTAATAATTATTACACTAAAATTACAATTAAATTATAGAATTTTTTGATTTATTACCGCACGAACTACATCAATGGCTACTGTGTTGTATTTGTCGTTTGGTATAATAATGTCTGCAAATGCTTTGGTTGGTTCTATAAACTGCTCGTGCATTGGCTTCAATGTTGTTTGATATCTGTTGATTACTTCATGCATATCTCGGCCACGTTCAGCTATATCGCGTTTCATACGACGGATTAATCGTTCGTCAGAATCAGCATGAACGTATATTTTTACATCAAATAATTCTCTTAATTCTGGGTTTGCCAAAATTAAAATGCCTTCCACAATCATCACTTTTCGAGGATGTGTAAAAACGGTATCATCCGTTCTATTGTGTGTCACAAACGAATAAACGGGCTGATGAATGTTGTTTCCTTCTTTTAATTCTTTAAGGTGAGTGACCAATAATTCGAAATCAATGGCACGCGGATGATCAAAATTAATTAATGCTCTTTCATCAAATGATAGTCCGTGATTTTCTTTATAATACGAGTCTTGCGAAATAATTCCTACTTCGGTTTCTGGTAATTCATTCATGATTTGATGTACAACGGTTGTTTTTCCGCTTCCTGTACCACCTGCAATTCCTATAATGAGCATAATTTTTTTGTTATGTATTTTATCCCGACAAAAATAGGAATTTAATTGGGAGTGGATTTTGTTTTTTGAGGAAATCTTGCTAATTTAATATATTTATTGCTCGTTATTAATTGACATTTTTTTCTATCTTTAGTTTCTAAAACAGACTGCTTTGTATTCACAAATCAATAAAAATATAAGTCGCTATGTCACTTTTGAACCGAAAGAATTAGAAATTTTCAATTCTTTATTGGAATATAAAACGGTTCCTAAGAAAACAATTTTACTTCATGAAGGCGAGATGTGCAATTTTGAAGCTTTTGTTATCAAAGGTTGTGTCCGCAAATATTATATTGATGCCAATGGTTTTGAAGTCATTCTGCAATTTGCTATCGAAAATGCGTGGATAAGCGATATTTCTTTTAGTATTTATGAAGATAAACCGAGTCGTGTGTATATCGAAACATTAGAAGATTGCGAATTTTTTATGTTCAGTCCAGACAGTAAAGAAGAGCTATTCGTCAAAGCACCAAAGTTTGAACGCGCTTTCCGCATCCTGATGCAACGCAATCTTGCGGTAACCCAAGAACGCTTGTTTTACACCATTTCTAAAACAGCCACCGAGAAATATTTGGAATTTCTCGAACATTATCCTACACTTTCACAGCGCGTTGCTCAGCATTATATTGCTTCTTATTTGGGTATTTCGGCGGAGTTTCTTAGTAAAATAAGGACTAAAATCGCCAAACACTAAATTCTCGTTATTTTTCATTTCTTGTCCTAGTTCAATGCATGCGCTTTTTTTTTGACGCAACTTTGTACCACAATATTAAAGAACAGAACAATGGAAAATACAGATAAAATTATAGAAGGAGCAATTACACATTCCGTTTTGCATAAAGCAGATACTCGCGGTCATGCCAATCACGGTTGGTTAGAATCCTATCACACGTTTAGTTTTGCAAATTACCACAATCCAGAACGAATGAATTTTGGCGTGTTGCGCGTTTTGAATGATGACAGAGTCAATCAGGGAATGGGTTTTGGAAAACATCCGCATGACAATATGGAAATTATTTCTATTCCGCTCGAAGGTGATTTAGAACACCAAGACAGTATGGGAAATACTACCGTAATCAAAGAAGGTGATATTCAAGCGATGAGCGCCGGTACGGGGATTTTTCACAGCGAATACAATAAAAACAAAGATCAGTTGGTTAAGTTTTTGCAGATTTGGATTTATCCAAATCAGAAAAATGTAACGCCTCGTTATGACCAAATCACTTTAGATTTAAACGATCGTCACAATAAATTACAACAAATTTTATCGCCAAATCCAGAAGATGAAGGCGTTTGGATTCATCAGGATGCTTGGTTTCATATTGGGAAATTTGACAATGATTTTTCAACTTCGTATGAATTGAAAAAACCAGGAAATGGAATCTATGCTTTTGTTTTGAAAGGGGATTTCACCATAGGGGACATTGCTTTAAATGAACGTGACGGATTAGGAATTTGGGATACCAATAGTATTAAAATTACCGCTAATTCTGCCAATGCCGAAATCCTTTTGATGGAAGTACCGATGAAATTGTAATTAAATAAATGAATAATAGAAATAACTAATAATAAATAAAATAATACTATGTCAACAACAAAATGGGTAATTGACCCAACACACTCAGAAATTGGTTTTAAAGTGAAACACATGATGTTCACTAATGTTTCAGGTAAATTTTCAAAATTCGACGCAACGATTGAAGAAGAAGATAACGATTTTGAAAACGCAAAAATTGAATTTACAGGTGCAATTGATTCGATAACAACAGGAAATGCAGATAGAGATACTCATTTATTGAGCCCAGATTTTTTTGATGCTGCACAGTTTCCAGAAATTAAATTTAGCGCTACTTCTTTTACCAAAATCAATGAGGGCGAATATGAATTGGTTGGAGATTTAACCTTACACGGTGTCACAAAATCAGTGAAATTAGCTGCAGAATATGGCGGATTAATGAAAGATCCATGGGGAAATACCAAAATGGCACTTGCATTAGAAGGAAAAATCAACAGAAAAGATTGGGGATTAAACTGGAATTCGGCTCTTGAAACTGGCGGTGTTTTAGTAAGCGAAGAAGTTCGTTTGAATATCGAATTGCAATTTTTGCAACAATAATTTTAAAATAAATTAAGCACAAATCTCAAAGAATTATTTCTCTTGAGGTTTGTGTTTTTTAAAAATTGGAATGATGGAAACCATAAATATTTTATACATAGGAAGACATCTCGAAATCTTGGCAACTGTAATCCGATTAATAAATGCAAACGAGAATTGGAATGGAGTAGGCGTTATGAACGATGAGGAAGCTAAGGAGGTTTTTATAAGAAAAGATTTTTCACTTGTTAGGTTCCGGAATTCAAGAAGAAAGTGAAACTAATTTGTGTACTTTTTTCAATAAACAGAATCCAAATATAATTATTGTTCAGCATTATGGAGGCGGAAGTGGTTTGCTGAAAAGTGAAATTTTACTTGCCTTGGAAAACAATAAAAATTAAAAACTCTTTTTTTACCATTAAGAAATTAAGAAAAATTAAGCACCACTTCTTAATTTCTTAATGGTTAAATTTATAAAATAGGATGTTTACTAAAATATTTAGTAGTGTCAACTAAAAAAGAGAGCCAAGTGACTCTCTTTTTTGTTTTGTATAAAACTATTATTTGTTCTTCTTTGCTTTAATCATCATTTCTAACTGATCCCAAAGTTCTTCGGGAATAGCTTCCAGAATATTGAATTGACCGGCTCCTTTCAACCATTCGCCACCATCAATAACAACGACTTCACCATTTACATACGCTGAAAAATCAGAAACTAAATAAGCCGCTAAATTGGCTAATTCCTGATGATCTCCCACACGTTTTAATGGCACTTTTTTAGCCATATCAAATTTTTCGGCTAAATCTCCTGGTAATAATCGGTCCCACGCTCCTTTAGTTGGGAACGGTCCCGGAGCAATTGCATTAGAACGAATTCCGTATTTTGCCCATTCTACCGCAAGACTTCGTGTCATGGCTAAAACTCCGGCTTTTGCAGTAGCACTTGGCACCACATAAGCAGAACCTGTCCAAGCGTAAGTCGTAACAATGTTTAAGATGGTAGATGATTTTTGTTTGGTGTCAATCCAATGTTTTCCAAAAGCAAGGGTACAGTTTTTTGTTCCTTTTAAAACAATATCAATAACGGTATCAAATGCATTTGCAGATAATCTTTCGGTTGGAGAAATAAAGTTTCCAGCAGCATTATTCAGTAAAACATCCACTTTACCAAAAGCTTTCAAAACTTCTTGGAGCATATTTTCGACTTCTTCATAATGGCGTACATCACATTGAATAGGAAGGCAAGTTCCGCCTGTTTCCGTTTCCAGTTCTGCTGCAGTATTTTTCAGTTTTTCTAAATCTCTGGAAGTAATGGCTACTTGCGCACCCAATTCTAAGAAATATTTAGTCATTGCTTTTCCTAAACCGCTTCCGCCTCCGGTTACTACAATCACTTTGCCTTTTAGGGCATCGTCGCGTAACATTTTATCTGTA
Source organism: Flavobacterium sp. XS2P24 (assembly GCF_030010285.1). NCBI lineage: Bacteria > Pseudomonadati > Bacteroidota > Flavobacteriia > Flavobacteriales > Flavobacteriaceae > Flavobacterium > Flavobacterium sp. XS2P24. The sequence goes on along the minus strand of NZ_JASCRU010000027.1, from coordinate 28,573 downwards.
TAACTCATATTGTTGATATTTTTTATTGTAAATATAATAAATTAAATAGTATGCATGCATAATAAAAAAACAAAATCGTTTCTTTTAAATGTCGCACAATCTTTTAGCAGCTTCTTCCAGCGTAGCATTGTCTTTGGCAAAACAAAACCGAATTAATTTCAGATCTTTTCCATCGGCATAAAAAGTAGAAATAGGAATTGCAGCTACGCCATGTTCAGTAATGAGGCGTTTACAGAAATCAACATCGCTCTCATTTGATATAGCCGCATAAGAAGCCACCTGAAAATAAGTTCCCTCGCAAGGCATGAGTTCGAAGCGACTATTTTTTAATAATTGTCTAAAGTAATCCCGTTTTTCCTGATATAATTTCCCGATTTCAGCAATAGAAACGATATCTAGATACTCGCTAATGGCAATTTGAGAAATACTATTTACGCTAAAAACTAAAAACTGATGTACTTTTTTGATTTCCTTCATTAGGTATTCCGGCGCTACTAAATAACCAACTTTCCATCCCGTAACATGGAATGATTTTCCGAAAGAGGAAACCATCACACTACGATTTAATAATTTCTCACGTGTATGAGCCGAAATATGTTTTTCTTCGAAAGTGATGTATTCATAGACTTCATCAGAAAGTAGTACGATATCTGGATATTTTTTGAGTAGGATTTCCAACGATTCAAAATCAGATTTCGCCAAGATTTTCCCCGTTGGATTATGCGGATTATTAATGATAATCATTTTAGTTTTTGCAGTACACGCTTTTTCGATAATTTCCCAATTTGGAGTATAATCATCATTCAGTGCTACCCGAACTGGATTTGCGTTGCACAATAAGACGGGTGCTTCATAGCAATCATAACTTGGATCTAAGATAATTACGTCATCATTATTTTTTACCAAAGCCGTTATAGTGGTAAAAATAGCTTGTGTTGCTCCGGCAGTAACCAGCAATTCCGTTTCGGGCTGAATAGTTCTTCCATAGGAGTGTTTAACGAGTGTCGCTATTTTTGATAATAATGGAGGATAACCAGACATTGGAGTGTATTGATGCACATTTTCTTTCGCCAGTTTGGCAACAATATCAGTTAATCTTTCGTCAACAGGAAAGTTTGGAAAACCTTGTGAAAGATTGATGGCGTTGTATTCAGCTGCCATTTTTGACATAACCGTAAAAATACTCGTGCTGATATTTGGTAGTTTACTCATAAAAAAATAACGTTGATTACTTTATAAAAGTAGTAGTTTAATCCTAATTTTAATTTTTTGGGAACTGATAATTATCAAAAATTTAAGTTATTGCGTTTTGTATTTTTTTGCCAAATCGTATACTAAAAAAAAAGCCACCAATTTGGTAGCTTTTTCTTTATGGTTGTTAGTAGTTTAATTTCCTTTGACAATTTCACCATCTGGTTTGACAATTAATTTTCGAACTTCATTGCCTTTTTTTATCTTAAGATTGTACTCTTTTTTAATAATATCACCTTCTTTTTGAGAATATAGATACTTGTCATTTATAATCTGCCAACCCGGATATGTCTTGTAAATGGAATAAATTACACTATTAGGAAGTTTTATATTTTTATAGTTTTCAATTACACTAGTCAATTTGCCATTTTCATTATATGTTGCAGTCAATGTGCCTTTACTGGTTTCCATAATCACCAAATAATTTTCAAATCCTTCATAATCTCTCCCTAAATCATAGGCTATGAATTTTTCTTCAAGTGCTCTTACACTTTTATCTGGGTTTCTATCAGGTAAGTATATGGAAAAATCCTTACCGGCACTTTTAATAACAACTCCCGGTAAATTTTCCATTTTAATATTTCCTTGCCCTGAATTAACTTCTTTATCTTGGGAATAAGATAGTGTGCTTATGCATAAAAAAAATAAAACAATTATATATGATTTCATGATATTTTGTTTTTGAATTAATGGTCTAATACATAATACATTAATGATAAAAATAATTAGTAAGGCTTAATTCATTTCTTCCCCTTTTTGTTGTTTGTAATTTATTTAGATCATTATAATTCATAACATCAGTAGTTTTATTTTTTGAATTTTGAATCAAAAAATGACTGTGGGCATTAGTAAAATTAGCTTTTTTTTATAGGTAGGCAGGTTAATTTTTTTGTAATTAATGTTAATATAAATAGCGGTTTTAAGGGGTTTTTTTAGCAGGAAAATCCATTTGTAATAGCGAGGAAACAAAGCCATATTTGCTCTTTCGATATAAAAAAGGATGTTTTAGTAAGGAATTTTTTAGGTTGTCTAATTGACATGAGAAAACCTTTCAAAATATTTAATTTTGAAATGAAATTGCAGCACTAAAAAAGAAGTGTTTTTATACTATTTGGAAAAGCGATTGGTCTTTAAATGAGATTTAAAAACCAATTTTTAAATTTCAAAATGAGGAAAGTTACATTTTGTGAATGATGAAAATAGTAGGGCGGTTGTGTAAATCTACTTTTACTTTTTTCCAATCAGAAGCTCTCAGGGTTTTGATATATTCTGTTGGTAAAGTAATGTCAGTAGCAATACAAAGGTGAGTCGCGGGATTAATAGCCTGCAAGATATCCTCCAGCATTTTATTATTTCGATACGGAGTTTCTATGAATATTTGAGATTGGTTTCTCTCCTGAGATAATTTTTCCAAATTTTTCAGAGCTGTCTTTTTTTCTCCTTTTTCGATTGGTAAATAACCATTAAACGTAAAACTTTGTCCATTCATTCCGGAAGCCATCATCGCCAAAAGAATAGAAGAAGGTCCAACTAACGGTATAACTTGAATTCCTTTTTCATGTGCTAATTTTACAATAACTGCACCGGGATCAGCAACACCAGGGCAGCCTGCTTCGCTCATTAATCCCATATTTTTCCCTTCTAATAAAGGTTTAATGAAATCTAAATGCTCTTTGGTTTCGGTATGTTTATTTAATACAAAAAGCTTTAGCTCAGATTGTTTCTTTTCAGGATGTACGCCTTTAATAGATTTTCGGGCTGTTTTTTCGTTTTCAACAATATAATAATCAATGAAATCAATACTTCTTTTTACGGTTTGAGGCAACACATCCATTGGATCGCAATCGCCCATTGTAGTAGGGATTAAGTACAGTTTTCCTAATAAAGTAGTTGTTTGCATTGCTGTATTTTTACGTTTCTAAAGTAAATTTCCTGTTGGTTTCTTCTGAAAATTTTAAATCCAAAGATTATTGATGTTTGTCTATTAGCTTTTTTGCAATTACATCGCAAACTTCATCAAGCATATTATACACTATTTCAAATCCATTGGGTAAACCAAAATAAGGATCTGGAACATCTACTTTCTCGTTTGGAAATAATTCATCCAAAATGAGTTGGACTTTCTGTTTATGTTCTTGACTTTCGGCAAGTTCAATAACATCGTCGTAATTAGAATTATCCATTACATAGATGTAATCAAATGAATCGAAATCAGATTTACTGAATTGTCTTCCTTTTTGATCTGAAATGTTTATTTTATTTTTTTTTGCTACAGCAACGGATCGATCATCCGGTTTATGGCCAACATGCCAAGAACCAGTTCCTGCTGAATCAACTTTGAATTTATTTTTTGGGAGCTTTGAGGCCAATATGCCTTCGGCCAAGGGTGATCGGCAAATATTGCCTAAACAAACCATTAAAATTTTCACGGGCATGATGCGTTTACAGCGTTAATTTTTTATTGATATCCTCAACAAATTTCTTGAATTGTTTGTCAGTAGCAACTAAATTATCAACGGTTTTACAGGCGTGTAATACGGTAGCGTGATCTCTGTCCCCAATTTGAGAACCAATATTTGCTAAAGATGCTTTTGTGAATTTTTTCGCAAAAAACATTGCCAATTGTCTGGCCTGAACAACGTGCCTCTTTCTGGTTTTTGATTGTAATGTTTCTAAATCCAATTGGAAATAATCCGAAACAATTTTTTGAATGTAATCGATAGAAATTTCTCGTTTTACATTTTTAACAAATTTTTCTACAACACTTTTAGCAAGTTCAAGTGTAACTTCTTTTTTATTGAATGAAGATTGTGCAATCAAGGAAATTATGGCTCCTTCCAGTTCTCTTACATTGGATTTGATGTTGCGGGCAACATATTCTATTATTTCTTCAGGGATTTCAACACCATCTCTGTACAATATATTTTTTAGGATAGAAATTCTGGTTTCATAATCCGGTTGGTGCAATTCAGCAGACAATCCCCATTTGAAACGAGATAACAATCGTTGTTCAATATCTTGCATGTCAACTGGCGCCTTGTCTGATGTCAAGATTACCTGTTTGCCATTTTGATGTAAATAATTGAAAATATGGAAGAAAACATCCTGCGTTCCAGATTTTCCGGAAAGGAACTGGACATCATCAATAATTAAAACGTCAATTAATTGATAGAAGTGGATGAAATCATTTCGGTTGTTTTTCTTTACCGAGTCAATATATTGTTGTGTGAAAATCTCAGCTGATATGTATAAAACTGTTTTTTCAGGGTATTTGTCTTTTATTTCCACACCAATAGCATGTGCTAAGTGTGTTTTTCCTAGTCCAACTCCTCCAAAAATCAATAGCGGATTAAACGAAGTTCCTCCAGGTTTATTGGCAACAGCCATACCTGCAGAACGCGCTAATCTATTAGAATCTCCTTCCAGAAAATTATCAAAACTGTAATTTGCATTCAGTTGAGACTCAATTTTTAAATTTCGGATTCCCGGGATTACAAAAGGATTTTTTAATTCTGGGTTTAAGTTTTTGAATGGAGCATCAACTTCTTGCGGTTTCATAGGAACTCTGTTGGCACTTGGCAATTGCTCCGTAAACGGTTGTTTGTTGCCATAAGTGTTTTCCATTCTGATTTTATAGAGTAACTTTGCGTTTTTACCCAGTTCTTTGGTAAGCGCCACTTTTAATAATTTCACGTAGTGTTCTTCTAGCCATTCGTAGAAAAATTTACTTGGAACTTGAATATATAATGCATTATCGGTAAGTTCAACTGATTTGATTGGTTCGAACCAAGTTTTGTAAGCTTGATCCTGAATGTTGTCTTTTATAAAAGACAAACAGTTTTCCCATACTGATTGAGCAGTTTTGTTCATATATTCTGTTAAATTATTTTTAATTGGTAATTTTTATCTTACAAAAAAAAAGATGTTTTTTTATTATTTATCGGGGTAACAAATATGTGAACAAATTTCTGTAAAAAAAAATATATTGGACAATAATTTTCCAAATTATTGTTGTAAGGAGCTTTTTAAATTTAAAAATTTTAATACATAATTAATGAAAGATCATCAAATACAAGTTAGGGTACGATACTCCGAAACGGATCAAATGGGCGTTGTTTATCATGGAAATTACATCCCTTATTTTGAGATAGGAAGAGTGGAATGGCTAAGAAACAAAGGGATTTCGTATAAAAGCATGGAGGAAAGTGGAATTGCGCTTCCAATAGTTTCCATGAATATAAATTATAAAAAATCAGCTCGCTATGATGAGTTGCTTACCGTTCACACGATTTTCAAAAGTCAGAGTTCTGTGAAGATAGAATTTGATTGCGCTATTTATAATGAGTCTGATGAGTTATTAACAACTGCCCAATTTATTCTTGTTTTTGTGTCCTTAAAAACAGGTCGTCCTACCGCTCCGCCGGATTATATTTTAGAACTCTTAAAAACAATAGAATAAATTATAAAAATAGCAATTTTGAGTAGAAATTAGAGTCGTTTTATATCGATTTCAAACATTGAATTAAAAATGTCGAATACCATTTCGGCATTTTTTTTTCGAGTTTTTATTTCAATTTTGCCTATCGGAAGTCCTGATTCTTCATTCATTTCCATTTCTTGATTTACAATTTCAAGCTTTTTTTCCTTAATTACCCGCATTACTGTATTCATATTCTTATAATCAAATGTGATTGTAAAATGAATATCTATCGTTTTTTCGACAATTTCACAGGTCTCAAGAACCATTTGTGCGGTTGTTTTATAAGCGGTGATTAATCCTCCAACGCCTAATTTCACGCCACCAAATATTCGGACGACAACAATAAGTACATTGGTTACTGAAAAAGACTGGATTTGTCCATAAATAGGCATTCCTGCGCTGTTGCTGGGTTCGCCATCATCATTTGCTCTATACGTTATAACATCAGCACCTATTTGATAGGCATAACAAAAATGTCCAGCATTAGGGTGTTGTTTTCGTAAGGTTTCGATGAGTGGTTTTACATCTTCCTCTGATTGAATAGGAAAGGCATAACCAAAAAATTTACTGTTTTTTTCTTTGAATAATACTGCTGAAGAGGGAAAATCAATAGTGTTGTAGGTGTCTTTAAATTCCAAAAGTACTTTTCTAAATTATTTTTTTGTCAAATAAATGAACAACATCTTCTTTTCCTACTTGTAAATTCCATACTTGAAATCCTAATGCAAGTGCGGCGTCGGTATTTTCTTTTTTATCATCAATAAATAAAGTGCGTTTTGGGGTTAACTCATGCTTTTTTACCAAATAATTGAAAATTTCAGCGTCGGGTTTTCGCATGCCTAACTCAAAAGAAAAATAAACTCTTTCAAAACATTGATAAAATTCTCTGTAAAAAGTTATTCCGGCTGTGTGCTGAAATTTATCGATATGAATTGCATCTGTATTACTTAGTAAGAACAACCGGTATTTTTGCGAAAGCATTTGCAGAAACTCAAGTCTGTACAATGGGAAATCCAATAAAATGGTATTCCAAGCGCTTCTAATCTCGTCTATTGAAGCATTAGGCATGTGTTTCTGGAAGCCTTCAATGAATTGAAGCTCAGAAATTTTTCCTTTTTCAAATGATAGATTGAGTTCATCTAAATCCTCAGCCCATTCTTTTAAGCCCAATTTAGTAAAGGCAACAATAGGAGCTTCTTTGTCTAAGTTGATAAAAATATCTCCAAAATCAAAAATTATAGTATTAATCATAGTTTCTAGATAGTATTAATTGATCATTACCAATAGATTGTTTTTTGAACTGGTTTTTAGCAAGATTTGGAGCCTTGGTTCCTTGCTTAAATTCGATACTTCCAACAAATATTCTAGCTTCGTCCCAAAGATTGGCATCAATAAATGTCTGTAAAGTTTGCCGTCCGCCTTCAATTATAATGGATTGAATTTGATGTTTATATAGCGATTGTATTACTTGTGTTGCTATGTTTTGTTCAAAATCAATATACTCAAAGATACAGTTTTCTTTCTCAATAGATTGTTTCGATTTAGAAAATAGGATTGTTTTAGCTTGATTGTCAAACACATGATTGTCTTTGGGAATACGATTATTTTGGTCTAAAACTACTCTAATCGGATTGTTTCCGTGCCAATCCCGTGCGTTTAATTTTGGATTGTCATCAATGGCGGTTTGAGTTCCCACCAAAATAGCTTGTTCCTCCGTTCTCCATTTATGTACCAATTGTCTCGAATACTGATTTGTAATCCAGACCGGTTTTTTTTCTGATTTTTCCTTTGGCGCAATAAAACCATCTTGACTTTCGGCCCATTTCAAAATAATATAAGGTCTTTTCTTTTCATGAAATGTAAAAAACCTTTTATTAAGTTCATTGCATTCTTCTTCAAGAATTCCTACGGTTACCTGTATTCCGGCTTCCATTAGTTTTTTGATTCCGTTTCCTGCCACTTTTACATTGGGGTCAACAGTTCCAATAACTACATTTGGAATTTTATTTTTGATTATCAAATCACAACAAGGCGGCGTTTTGCCAAAATGACTGCACGGTTCTAAACTCACATAAATAGTCGCTTTTTTCAATAACGATTTATCTTTTACGGAATTCACAGCGTTTACCTCGGCGTGTGGTTCTCCAGCTTTTTTATGCCAGCCTTCGCCAATGATTTTGTCTTCATAAACAATAACACTGCCTACCAAAGGATTTGGATACGTTGTTCCCAAACCATTTCTGGCTAATTCGATGCAGCGTCGGATGTATTTTTCATGTATTTTCACAACACAAAAGTAGTTATTTTTGAGTTTAGTCCCAATCCCGTCCCGAAACTTCGCGGTCGGGACGAGATTAGTTTTGAAACTTTCTAAAATAACAATAAACAATTTCTACTTTTGTATATAAATTAGTTTTTGATAAAAATGGAAAATTACAGCATTAGAAAAATAAAAAAAGAAGACAATCAAGCGGTTGCGCAATTGATAAGAGCCGTTTTTGACGAATTAAATATTCCAAAAGTAGGAACGGCTTATGAAGATCCATATTTGGATTTAATGTTTGAGGAATACAGTAAGCCAAAATCAGTTTATTTTGTTGTAGAAAAGGACGGAAAAATCATTGGTTCTGCCGGTGTAGCGCCACTTGAGAATGAAGCGGAAACCATCTGTGAACTTCAAAAAATGTATTTTCTGCCGGAAACTAGAGGCTTAGGAATAGGAAGCCAAATGATGGCCAAATGTTTGCAAAGTGCCAAAGATTTTGGTTTCGAAAAATGCTATTTGGAAACAATGCCTTTTATGCTTGATGCTCAAAAACTGTACAAAAAAGTAGGTTTCGAATACATTTGTTCTCCTATGGGAAGCACCGGTCATACCAGTTGTCCAGTTTGGATGCTCAAAAAACTATAAATTTTAAATCATGAATTTTAAATGAAAAACAGCTCTTTTAAAATTAAAGAATACAGAACCCAATTTATTCAGGAACTAACTCCAATTTATGATGCGGGTGAAGCAGAGAGTTTTTTCTATTTAATTTTAGAAGAAAAGCATCAATTGAAAAGAATAGACTTGGCGTTGCATCCTGATTTGGTTTTTTCGGAAGCAGAAATTGTAGTTTGGAATTCGATTTTGGAACAATTGAAACAAGAAATTCCGGTACAATATCTTTTAGGAAAAACGAGTTTTTATGGATTGGATTTTGAAGTCAATGAAAATGTCTTGATTCCAAGACCCGAAACGGAAGAGTTGGTCGAATGGATTTTAGAAAGTCGAAAGTCGAAAGTCGAAAGTCAAAATATCCGTATTTTGGATATTGGAACCGGAAGCGGTTGTATTGCCATTTCGTTGGCGAAGAATATTCCAAATGCAGCAGTTTTTGCCATTGATGTCTCAGAAAAGGCTTTGGCTACAGCCAAAAAAAATGCTGAACGCAATGCTGTGGAAGTTACTTTTATCAATCAAAACATTCTTGAAACGGAAGATTTAAGGCAACAATTTGATATTATTGTTTCTAATCCGCCTTATGTTCGAAATCTGGAAAAAGAGGAAATTAAGAAAAATGTATTGGACAATGAACCGCATTTGGCGCTTTTTGTAGAAGATAATGATGCGTTGATTTTTTATAAAAAAATAGCTGAATTGGCTCAGAAAAATCTATCTGAAAACGGACAATTGTATTTTGAAATTAATCAATATCTAGGCAAAGAAACGGTTGATTTACTTGAAAAAATGAATTTCAAAAATATTGAATTACGAAAAGATATTTACGGAAATGACAGGATGATTAGTTGTCATTGCGAGGAACGAAGCAATCGCATTTAACTTTGGTTATTGTGTATGCAAAAGTTATGGATTTACGGGGTTTGCGTGAGGGGTAGAAGCAAGTTACCTTGTAACGCGGATGACCCGACGGCATTAAAAAAAGGGGCAACTAACACGTATGATTAGTTAGCCCCTTTTTTTAATGTGGTCACGCCCAAATTGTTTTGAAAAACATTAAATGTGATTGCTTTATTCCTCGCAATGAAGTTGATTACTGCAAACTACTCGTATCGCAATGCTTCAATTGGGTCCAGCATAGCTGCTTTTATTGCAGGATATAATCCGGAAGCGATAGCAACCATAAAACTGGTTATGAATGCCGCCATAATTGCGCTCCACGGAATTACAAATGCAAAACTCATGGCAGTTGCAATACCAAAACCAATTAAGATTCCAAAAATTATTCCTACTAATCCGCCCAATTGACCTATAAGTAATGTTTCTATGAAAAACTGAAAGGCAATCGTTGTTTTTTTTGCTCCCAAGGCTTTTCGAACGCCTATTTCCCGTGTGCGTTCCGTTACTGAAACAATCATAATATTCATTAAAGCAATTGAAGATCCAAGAACGGTAATGATACCGATAAGCCACGAGGCAAGTCCAAGATATTTTGTGATTCCAAGGATTCTGTTGATAAGGTCATCACTGCGAACTACTCCAAAATTATTGTCTTTTACCGGACTTAATTTACGAACGCGGCGCATGGTGCTTGTCGCATTGTCTATGGCTTCGTCTAATAATTCTTTTTTAGAAACCATGACACTCATGGTGTAATTTATGCTTGGCGCGGTAAACATGGAACGGGCCACTTGAATAGGGATTAAAATCCTTAAATCCTGACTGTTCCCAAAGGTTGATCCTTTTTCTTTAAGCACTCCGATAACTTTAAATTTGGCCCCTCGAATCGAGATTAGTTTATCAATAGGGTTTACGTCTTTTAATAATCCTTTCTCAAAATCAGAACCTACAATACATACATACGCATTATTATCGATGTCAAATCTGGTGAAATTACGTCCGGAACTGGTTTCTAACCCGGAGTTAGTAATGAAAAATTCATCGACACCAACAACCGTATTTTCGGGATCTGTTTTAGACGACTCATATTTTACTTCAGCAACAGAAGTTGCGGTAAAAGAAAGTGAAGTTTCAGTAAAAGGATATTTGTATTTGTTTTTGAAAGCAACTGCCTCAGGATAAGAAATGATAGGATTTATTATTTCTCTTTCTCCACCACCACGATTTCGAGTGGTGTTTTCGTATTGATTAATGTTAAAAGTATTGGCTCCCATCGATGCAAAATCAGAGGAAATAGTGTTTTCCAAAGCAGAAACAACAGTAAGAATACTAACTAAAGCTGTGATTCCAATAGCGATAATCAACACAGTAAGAACGGTTCTCAACAATTGTGTCCTGATGGAACCGAATGCAATTCGAATATTTTCTTTGAATAATTTTAACATCATAGCAGTTTGACACGAAAATACAATTTTTGTTACAAATTTCCTTTTCAAAAATCCTAATTTATTTTTTAGGAGCTTTTTCCAGCTTTTCGCTACAATCTGTCAGTGAAAATAATTTGTTTTTAATTGCCTAAAAGGAGCTTCCTTTGGTCGCTCTTTCAGGCAAGAAAACAATATTATTTTTCACTTCCATGTTTTCGCTGCAATCTGGGCTAGGCATCGGGCAATAAAATGATGAAATTTGTAAACAGATTTATTTTAAAAATAAGATATTTGCAAAGAATTAGAATTTGGAGTTTTTCAAGAATTCCTAAATCTGAAAATCTAAAAATCCAATAATCAAAAAATGGCATCAAAACCGAGCATTCCAAAAGGAACCAGAGATTTTTCACCAACTGAGGTGGCAAAACGTCAATATATCATTCAGATTATAAAAAGTAATTTCGAGAAGTTTGGTTTTCAACCGATAGAAACTCCTTCGTTTGAAAACTCCGAAACTTTAATGGGGAAATACGGAGAGGAAGGCGATCGTTTGATTTTTAAAATATTAAATTCAGGAGATTATTTGGCGAAAGCCAATGCAACTCATTTAGAAAGTAAGGACAGTACTAAATTAACATCAAGTATTTCTGAAAAAGCCTTGCGTTATGACTTAACCGTTCCATTTGCGCGTTACGTAGTGCAACACCAAAATGATATAGAATTCCCATTTAAAAGATACCAAATTCAACCCGTTTGGAGAGCTGACCGCCCGCAAAAAGGTCGTTTCAGAGAGTTTTTTCAATGTGATGCTGATGTGGTAGGTTCTAAATCATTGTGGCAGGAAGTAGAATTGGTTCAATTGTATGACACTGTTTTTACCGCTTTAGGTTTAGAAGGGGTAACCATCAAAATCAATAACAGAAAAATATTATCTGGAATTGCTGAAGTGATTGGCGCATCAGATAAATTAATAGATTTCACTGTTGCGTTAGACAAACTCGACAAAATAGGCGAGGACGGCGTGAAAAAAGAAATGATGGAGAAAGGAATTTCGGAAGAAGCGATTCTGAAAGTACAGCCGTTATTTAATTTTACAGGAACTATTTCTGAGAAAATAAACCAACTTTCTGTTTTGCTTGCGGAATCCAGTGAAGGAATGAAAGGAGTTGAAGAGCTGCGTTTTATTTGTGATAATGTCACTGAATTAGGATTGACAACAGCAATTTTAGATTTGGATGTAACTTTGGCCAGAGGATTAAATTATTATACGGGTGCTATTTTTGAAGTGGCTCCGCCAAAATCAGTTTCTATGGGTTCCATTGGCGGTGGCGGACGATATGATGATTTGACCGGAATTTTCGGATTGAAAAATATGAGCGGCGTGGGAATTTCTTTTGGATTAGATCGAATTTATTTGGTTGTCGAAGAATTAAATTTATTTCCTGAAACCGTAACGGCAACTTCTAAAGCGTTGTTTATTAATTACGGCGAAAAAGAAGCTTTTTATGCGATGAAAGCAATAAAAGAATTAAGGAATTCAGGTGTAAAAGTAGAATTGTATCCGGATAATGCGAAAGTGGCAAAGCAGTTTCAGCATGCAGATAAAAGGGGAATTCCTTTTGCGGTAATCGTAGGGGAACAGGAAATGGCTTCCAATTCTTTTTCTCTTAAAAATTTAGTGAGCGGAGAACAGACTTCAGTGGATTTTGAAGGTTTGAAAAACGCATTAGTATAGTTCTATTTTAAAAACATAAAAAAAGCTTCGTCTACTAAACGAAGCTTTTTTTAATATAAAAATAATGGTGAATTAATAATTTGTAGGGATTCTTTAGTTTTCATTTACAGAAAATTAACTGTAAATAACTGAAACAAATTTATGTAAACTATATCGAGATAGTCTTAAAATTATATTAAAATTTTGAGTGGGTAAAATTTGTTTTAAAGAGTGTAAAGTCTAAAAAAAATATAAATTCAATAAAAAGATGACAATTTGACATTTTAAAAGAATTGGCAGTACTTTTGCAATCCATAGAAAAGAATAAAAATGAAGTTTAAGAATATTTTTAAAAATACTAGTAATATGACTACTGAAAATACAGAAATTGATCAAGAAATAGATGATGTGACATTAGAAAATAATGCAAATGGAGAGCAAATCATTATTGAGGAATTAAGTCTGGAAGAGCAATTGACTCAAGACTTAGCCAAAGAGAAAGACAAGTATTTACGATTATTTGCTGAATTTGAAAATTACAAACGTAGAACTACAAAAGAGCGTATCGAGTTGTTTAAAACGGCTAATCAAGAAGTTTTGTTAGCGATGCTTCCTGTATTGGATGATTTCGACAGAGCTATGGTTGAGATAAACAAATCAGATGACGAATTGTTGACTAAAGGTGTGGAACTTATTCATGAAAAATTAAAAAGCACATTAGTTTCTAAAGGACTAGAGCAAGTTGAGGTTAAGGCTGGAGACGCTTTTGATGCTGATTTTGCTGAAGCTATCACTCAAATTCCTGCGCCATCAGATAAGTTGAAAGGTAAAATTGTCGACGTTCTTGAAAAAGGATATAAATTAGGAGACAAGATTATCCGTTTTCCAAAAGTTGTTATAGGGCAGTAATAGATTCGCGATTAATCGCGTATTTATATCACGCGTAGAAGCGCACTGCAGTGCGACTCAACAAAAGAAAAAATAAAAATGAAAAAAGATTTTTACGAAATATTAGGCATTTCAAAAAATGCTGATGCTGCTGAAATTAAAAAAGCATACCGAAAAAACGCACTACAATTTCATCCTGACAAAAATCCTGGAGACAAATCGGCAGAAGATAAATTTAAATTGGCTGCTGAAGCTTACGAAGTATTAAGCGATCCTCAGAAAAAAGCAAAATACGATCAATATGGTCATCAAGCTTTTGATGGTTCTGGCGGTTTTGGCGGAGGTGGTCACGGCGGAATGAATATGGATGACATTTTCAGTCAGTTTGGTGATATTTTCGGTGGCGGTTTTGGTGGTTTCGGAGGCGGTGGAGGCGGCGGCGTTCGTCGTGCTAAAGGAAGCAACCTTCGTATCAAAGTAAAATTGACATTGGAAGAAATTGCCAATGGCGTTGAGAAAAAAGTAAAAGTAAAACGTAAAGTTCAAGCACCTGGAGTTACCTATAAAACATGTTCTACATGTAACGGTCAAGGGCAAGTTATGCGCGTTACGAATACCATTTTGGGTAGAATGCAATCTGCTTCTACATGTCCAACATGTAGTGGTTCAGGTCAAATTTTAGACAGAAAACCATCCGAAGCGGATTCACAAGGAATGATTCTTGAAGATGAAACGGTTTCAATAAAAATACCTGCGGGTGTTGTGGACGGAATGCAATTGAAAGTTTCTAATAAAGGAAACGATGCTCCAGGAAACAGTATCCCGGGAGATTTGATTGTTGCTATTGAAGAATTGGAGCATGAATTCTTGAAACGTGAAGGAGAGAATTTACACTACGATTTATACATCAGTTTCGCTGAAGCTGTTCTTGGAATTTCCAAAGACATCGAAGCTATAAACGGAAAAGTAAGAATCAAACTGGAGGAAGGAATTCAATCCGGTAAAATTCTTAGATTAAAAGGAAAAGGAATTCCTAGTATCAATGGGTACGGAAACGGCGATTTATTGGTACATGTAAATGTTTGGACTCCAAAAACACTGAGCAAAGAGCAAAAACAGTTTTTCGAAAAAAATCTTACCGATGAGAATTTTATTCCAAATCCTGAAAAATCAGACAAATCATTTTTTGAGAAAGTGAAAGACATGTTTTCATAATAAAAAGTAGCGATACAATTTATCGATGCTGTTTAAAAAATATATTCCCATCCTTGTTAAAATAAGGATGGGTTTTTTATGAAATCGCCACTAACAATTTGTTTGTTGCAAACAATTGAAAATCATCGAACTCCGATGAAAATAAAATATTGTGAGATAAACACCAATAAATATAAGGCGATAACATATTAGGACCTCAAAAAATTAAATGCTACATATATGCAACTATTCTAAGTATTTCGATACTAATTATTTACTTTTACACCAATTAAAAAATGAGCATGAGTAATATTCTTGAAGTGAATAAAGTTGTCAAGCAATACGGTGATTATGTTGCGCTTAACGAGGTTTCATTAATGGTTCCAAAAGGAAGTATCTACGGGCTTTTAGGTCCAAATGGAGCCGGAAAAACATCACTTATCCGAATTATAAATCAAATTACATTGCCTGACAGCGGTGAAATTATTTTGGATGGTGAAAAATTGCAACCCAAACATGTTCAATATATAGGCTATTTACCAGAAGAAAGAGGATTGTACAACACAATGAAAGTGGGAGAACAATGCTTGTATTTGGCTCAAATGAAAGGACTTTCTAAGGCTGAAGCCAAAAAACAACTGGAGTATTGGTTCGAAAGATTAGAAATTCAAGGCTGGTGGAACAAGAAAATCCAAGAACTATCTAAAGGAATGGCGCAGAAAATTCAGTTTGTGGTATGTGTTTTGCACAAGCCAAAGCTGTTGATTTTTGATGAACCTTTTTCTGGTTTTGATCCTGTAAATGCCAATATCATCAAAGATGAAATTCTTGCGTTGCGAGAACAAGGAGCTACTATAATTTTCTCCACCCACCGCATGGAAAGCGTTGAAGAATTATGTGACCATATTGCGCTTATTCACAAATCGAATAAACTCATTGAAGGAAAACTGGATGATGTTAAAAGACAATTTAAAACCAATAGTTTTGAAGTGGGTATTTTATCGGAGAATGTAGAAGGTTTGATGTATGCTATTACACAGAAATTTATCGTTGGTCCAGCTAATTTTAAATCATTGAACAACGAATTAAAACTGGAAATCCAACTCGGGAATGCCACACCAAATGAGTTATTGAATATCCTAACGCAATGCGGTCAGGTAACGCATTTTGTAGAAAAAATCCCAAGTGTTAACGATATATTCATTCAAACAGTAACACAATAGACTTTCTTAGACTTCTTAGATTTTTAGAAAATCTAAAGGTTTATAATTCTAACAGTCTAAAATGTCCAATAATCTAATAATCTAAAATGTCTATAGTATCATTAATTATAAAAAGAGAGTTTATTGCCAAAGTGCGCAATAAATCCTTTATTGTTATGACTTTTTTAAGTCCGTTACTATTTGTGGGAATAGCCGTTTTTGTAGCGTATTTAAGTTCCATGAAAGCAGATACCAAACGAATCGCTATTCATGATGAATCGGGTATGTTTGTAAAGGAATTTACTTCCCAAAACAATAAAAACAAAGCGTATAAATACCTTGATTTGTCTTTGATAGATTTAAAATTCCTCAAAGACAGTATCACAAATGAAAGCTATGAAGGATTGTTATATATTCCAAAAGCGAGTAATTCCAAGGATTTCGAAAGTAAAATCCAGTTTATTTCAAACAGTAGTCCAAGTATTTCATTCATTGAAAATGTTCAGGATGTGATAGCCAATAAACTGACCAAAAATAATTTAGAAAAAGCACATTTAGATACGCTGGCAATTAAAAATGCGCAGTCAAAAGTAAATATCAGCTTGACAAAAGCATCTGGTGAAGAAAGTGTCAAAGGACTTAACGAAATAAAAATTGGTATCGGTGGCGCATTTGGATATCTTATTATGATGTTCATAATCATCTACGGGAACATGGTGATGCGAAGTGTCATCGAAGAAAAAACCAGCCGAATAGTAGAAATTATAATTTCCTCAGTCAAACCATTTCAATTAATGATGGGGAAAATCATAGGAACTTCATTGGCAGGATTGTTGCAATTCTTTATTTGGGCAATAATCGGAATGTCATTAATGTTTGCAGCCTCCGTGTTTTTTGGTGTAAATGTGGGGCCAACAGCCAACGTTTCGCCGGAATTGATGCACTCTGCACAGCAAGAAATGACTGGAACTGCGCAAATGTATATTAAGGAATTATGGAATTTACCCATTGCAAGTATCCTTATTGGATTTGTGATTTATTTCATTGGCGGTTATTTTTTATACAGTTCATTTTACGCGGCAATTGGCGCTGCAGTTGATAATCAAACGGATTCACAGCAATTTTTGTTGCCTATCATTATGCCATTAATGTTGAGCGTTTACGTTGGTTTTTTCACGGTTATCAATGATCCGCATGGAACAATAGCAGTCGTTTTTTCAATGATTCCACTAACCTCACCAATCGTGATGCTGATGCGAATTCCGTTTGGCGTACCTTTGTGGCAAATTGCAATATCAGTAACATTATTATTTGGAACCTTCTTTTTTGTAGTTTGGTTCGCCGCAAAAATATACCGAATAGGAATACTCATGTACGGCAAAAAACCAACCTGGGGTGAAATGTACCGCTGGTTAAAATATTAATAGAAGTTAATTCGTGGATTTGGTTATTTGTTTAACCGATTAACCGAATGAACAAATAATCGAATCAAAAAATATGTCAAAAATACTAATCATAGAAGACGAAGCTGCAATTCGAAGAGTGCTTATAAAGATACTCACCGAAGAAAACGATACTTATCAAGTTGAAGAAGCCGAAGATGGTGTTGCAGGTTTTGAAAAAATAAAAAACAACGATTACGATTTGGTTTTGTGTGATATCAAAATGCCAAAAATGGACGGTGTTGAGGTGCTGGAAGCAGTCAAAAAAATCAAACCCGAAATCCCTATGGTGATGATCTCTGGTCATGGCGATATGGAAACGGCTATCAATACGATGCGTTTGGGAGCGTTTGATTACATCTCAAAACCACCGGATTTAAACCGATTATTGAATACGGTTCGAAATGCTTTGGACAAAAAACAACTCGTAGTAGAGAATAAAATTCTGAAGAAAAAAGTCAGTAAAAACTATGAAATGATTGGCGAAAGCGACGCCATCAATCACATCAAAGTGATGATTGAAAAAGTAGCACAGACCGAAGCCAGAGTTTTAATCACGGGACCAAATGGAACCGGAAAGGAATTGGTAGCCCATCAATTGCACGAAAAAAGCGAACGCGCTAATTTCCCTTTAATTGAAGTGAATTGTGCTGCTATTCCGTCTGAATTGATAGAAAGTGAATTATTCGGTCACGTAAAAGGAGCGTTTACATCGGCAGTAAAAGACCGAGCAGGAAAATTTGAAGCCGCAGATAAAGGAACTATTTTCTTGGATGAAATTGGGGATATGAGTCTTTCGGCGCAAGCCAAAGTATTGCG
Source organism: Flavobacterium sp. XS2P24 (assembly GCF_030010285.1). Lineage (NCBI taxonomy): Bacteria > Pseudomonadati > Bacteroidota > Flavobacteriia > Flavobacteriales > Flavobacteriaceae > Flavobacterium > Flavobacterium sp. XS2P24. The sequence goes on along the minus strand of NZ_JASCRU010000027.1, from coordinate 10,315 downwards.
CGCTTTACAAGAAAGTATGATTACCAGAGTGGGAGCGGATAAAGACATAAAAGTTGATGTTCGCGTGGTTGCGGCCACTAATAAAGATTTAAAAGTAGAGATTGCCGAAGGTCGTTTCCGGGAAGATTTATACCATCGTTTGGCAGTAATTTTGATAAAAGTTCCTGCGTTGAATGAAAGACGGGATGATATTCCGATGTTGATTTCGCATTTTGCAGATAAGATTGCTTCGGAGCAAGGAAATGCAGTGAAAAAATTCTCTTCAGCAGCGATTAATTTATTGAAGGAATACGATTGGACTGGAAACATTCGTGAATTGCGAAATGTAGTGGAACGCTTGATTATCCTTGGCGGAAGCGAAATTTCCGAAAATGATGTGAAGTTATTCGCAAGTAAATAAAACTAATTTAATGATTTAAAAATTTGAAGATTTAAAGATTTGGCATCTGTTTTAATCTTTCAATTTTTTCATTTTTTCATCTTTCAATCATAAGAAATGAAACTAAAAAAAATAAACGAAGAGTTGCAACAAGCCCTAATTGAAAACGGTTTGACTGAAGCTAATGCGATGCAAAAAGAAACATTTTCGACACTGAAAAGTGGTTCGGATTGTATTATTATTGCACCAAAAGGAAGCGGAAAATCGACAACAATTGTGCTGAATGTAATTCAGAGATTGGCAGGCGCAAACGAAGAATCACCAAGGGCTTTGATTATTGTCGAAGACAAAGCCAAAGTATTGGAAATGGAATCACTTTTTGAAAAATACGGAAAGAGTTCTAATTTAGAAGTCTATGGTGTTCATGATAAAGGAGATATGGAATACGATAAAAATTATATTTCTAGCGGAGTTGATGTGTTGATTGGGACTCCAAATAAGTTAAGTGAAATGTTTACCACGGCTGGATTTAATGTAAACCGATTGAAAATGTTTATACTTGATGATGCAGATCCAATTTTGAAATTGCGTCATGAAACTAAAATTATGCGTATCTCGAATAGCATTGTGAGAACCCAACGTATTATTTTCTCGGAACAGTTTACAGAACGAATAGAAATCCTTGCTGAAAAAATGCTAGTGGAGCCTTTTGAATTCGATTTTGATGGAGAAGACGAGGAAGAGGATGAAGACGAGGACGAAATCTTTGAAACGGATGAAGCAGATGATTTTGAGGAGCAAGAAGGTGATGAAGAAAACGGTAATAAATAATTAAATAAAGAGTAAAATGGGATTAATGAAAGTGTTTTCGGGAAGTGAAATTTTAGCTTTAGCGTTACAGGAAAGAATTGAAGCAATAGGTGTTGATACTGTTTTGAAAAATAATATACAATCAGCTCGATTGGGAGGATTTGGGGAATTAGGTCAAGCGGTGGAATTGTTTATTCAGGAAACAGAGTTTTCTAAAGCGAATCCAGTTATTGAAGAATTCAGAATGAGTATTTAAACATATTCACAATAAAAATAGAATGAAATATAAAATGTTGGTTTTAGACATGGACGACACATTGTTGACTGATGATCATAAAATTTCGAATGAGAATAGAGAAATGTTGTTTAAGGCACAGGAATTGGGTGTTTATGTTATTCTGGCTTCCGGAAGACCAACGCCAGCCATGACTGCTTATGCCAAAGAATTGCAACTGGACAATTCGTTTATGATATCGTATAATGGCGCTGTTATTACAGATTTAAAGGAAGATAAAGTCATTTTTGAGCAAACGTTAACCCAAGAACAAATCCATGAATTGTATGATTACAGTTTAAAAAGTAATACACATATTATTACTTATGTTAATGGAAAAATTGTGAGTGAGACAAATTCTGAATTTATTGAAATCGAAAAAAACATCACTGGTTTAGAACATAATAAAGTTGTAAGTTTTAAAGAAGAGGTTCAGTCTTCAGCTGTAAAATGTATTTTATTAGAAGATCCAATTTATCTTAAAGAAGTAGAAAAAGATTTGAAAGTAGCCATGCCACATCTTAGTGTGAGTATGTCAAAGCCTTTCTTTCTTGAAGTAGCACAAAATGGAATTGATAAAGGAGCCAGTATAAAATTTTTGGCAGAAAAACTGAACATTCTTCAAAGCGAGATTATAGCTGTTGGAAACGCAGGGAATGATTTAACTATGATTGAATATGCAGGATTGGGGGTTTGGGTCGATAATGTAGATCCTGAATTGAGAGATAAAGGAGATTTTATTGTAGCATCCAATAATAATCATGGCGTGGCTGAGGTGGTGAGACGATTTATCTTGAACTAAGATTATTTTATTTAGGTTTGTTTTTCATGTTTTGGTTGAATAGTATAAAGAAGATTTTATTCTATGATGACATCAATTAACTGTACTTCGGAGTTATTTAATTCTTCTACAGACTGAGAAGTGATGCAATCATCAAATTCATTATTCAAGTAAAACACATTTGCTCTTATGGTGGTTTTTACAAAATGTAATTCCCATTTTTATTTCCAAATTGATATAACCTTATTCATGCTAAATCCTTCTTTTTGAAATAATTGCATCAAATCTCCTGGGAATATATAAATTGTAAATTGCTTTTTATTTTCCGTTTCAATATGGTACATCCCATCATAATTAAGTTTAAAATTTGTAATTTTTAATTGCCTCGTTTCCATAGTATCATTACTTTATTGTTTTTAACAAAGCAAATGTATTGGGTAAGTACGACAAAATAGGGCAGAGTGGATTTATTAGACAGATGTTTTATTATTATGTGTGTTTAGATTTTTTCATAGCAGTTTTGAAAAGTAATTAAAGTATCTTTTTTGTTGTTGATTAAGACTTGATCTTTATATATAACCTTTTCCAAAAGAGTTAATTCGTTTATTTGTAATAGCTGAAATTTTAAGTCATCAATATTGAATTCGTTTGTCCTAATTTCAAAGCTTGCTATTAAGCCTATTTCTGTCTGTTCTACATAAAAACCTTTCTCTAAATGAAAACTTACTTTTTGGATTGTAGCGTTGTATAAAGGGAAAAGTAATAATTTCTCATTTAAATCATCTATTTTTAATTTTTTAATTTTTTTGTTTTTATACCAAATTTCTACTTGGTTTTTGGATGAGTTAATAAGTCCTTCTGTCGTGTTTCCATCTAGGTCTTCGAAAGATTGGATTGTTTTATTCTGAAGTGAGTGATAGAAAAAAGGATCAATAATAACAGCTGTTATAGGTTTTCGCGTTTTATTAGCTGCGTCCATTATTTTTTTTAATAGTTCTTCCGGCAGCACTAACCGTTTTGTTTTCCAGTTTTCACCAAAAAGGTTTATTTTGAGTTTGTTAGTTGCCACTTAAATGCTATTTACAAATGATAAATTTTATTTTTCGAGAATGGAAAACCATCCTAAAACTGAAAAATCCCGACTAATCGGGATTTTGTGTATTTATCTTTTATGCCAAGATGCACCCTTGTTTTTTGAATAATACAGCCCTTTTGTGGTAGATGCTAAAAGTTCATTCCCATTATCAGTTAAATCCTGAAATTCAAAAATTATCGATTTTGATGATCTGCCATGCCATGACCGACCATCATTTGCAGAATACTCGATGCAATTTTTGTTTACGTTAATTCGAACTAATTCTCCTTGATGTGAAACCATTTGACTCATAATTTTTTTGTTTTAAAGTTATAGATCAAAAGTAAAATTGTATACTGCCAAAATATGACATTGTATTATTTTATTTCTATCGTTTTATCAATTGTTTTAAAAAGTATTTCTAAATCTTCACAAACTGAATTTATAAATCCGTCAGAGTTTATATTTTTCCAAAATTCAGAGGAATTTATATTGCTAAAACGTTCGTATGAATAGAGTTTATACCAATTAGAATAGGTTAAAGCTTTATTCCCAAAATTTAGATTTTTAAAAGCATTTGTGAATGATTCTCTTAAATTAGGATTTATGATGTCTTCGTGAACACCAATGATAACATTAGAAAAATTATTTCCATTAAAATATAATAATATTTTTATATTTCCCCAAAATCTCTTTTTAAACGCAATGTTAGAATGCATCTTTCCAATAGCTTGAGGATTATAATCGACAATTAAATCATCAGATAATTTATCTTTGATTTTATCAATAAAACTTATAAAAAGATTAGTTTTTAGATAGTTAAAGTTATTATAGATTTCAAAACTTGAATCTATATTTTTAGCCATAATATTAACTGTTTCTTCTCTCATTTTGTTATTGTTTGATTGGTTAGTTAAACTTTGTATTAAAATTAAATATTGGTTTAATGTTTCTCTAATAAATGGTTTGTTTACCATTTCTTTGATACACTTTTCAATCCAATTTTTGATATCGTCTTTGTAAGAACAACAAATAAAATCTCTTCCGATAACTAAATTTCCTTTTGAAGCATTTGATGGTTCATCTCCATTAAGTGTAAGATAAATTATAGGTTGGTCTTTGTAGTGATTATTGTACCTAAGAAGTTGCTTATCTTGGTCTCCTGCATAAATTTTGTTTTCAATAACAATGTTTCCATTTTCTGAACTTATTACAATATCAACCCTACCACCTTCGCCAGTCTCAAAATTTACACCTCCAATATGAACTTCCTTGTTTGCAATAGCTTCTTTGGTTTCGAAAGAATTTATATACTCGCTAAATTTAGGATTTTCAAAGCGAGATTTTATTTGTTCTAAGAACATTTTTAGAAAAGTATCTTTCTGTCCGTGTTTTCCTTTGGCATCCAAAAGATTTGTCAGTATTGAGGAATGACTTAATTCGTCAGACCTAACTCCAAGAATATCAAAAATATTATAATGCTCACCAGAATATTCTGCTAAATCATCATATTTTTTTTGAATTACTGAAACTTGTTGTAATAAATGCTCTAATGATATTTTCATGAAAAATTATTTATTTCAAATATAATGTTTATCTTTTTTCTAATTTCAAACTCCTCAAATACAGCTCCGCACAAGCCTTTGCATCACTCAACGCATCGTGATGGTTTAGCGGGATATTATGTTCTTGGCACAAGTTAGCTAAATTTGTCTTATAAATCTTATAAGTGCAAAATTTATTATAGTCGGGAGTTGGTAAGTTATAGTAGTTAAGTGTTTTAGCCAAAACAGGAAAGTCAAAGCCAAAACCATTGTGAGCAATTACATTTTGGTTTTCAATATAGGGTGCGATTAGATGCCATACTTGATCGAAAGCAGGAGCGTTCAAAGTGGTTTTTGCGGAAATCCCGTGAATGTCCGTAAAGCGACTCCAGTAATAATTATCAGGAGGCTGAACCAGTATATTGATTTCTTTGGTAATGATTCCGTTTTCTACTCTAACCAATCCAACTTGGCAAATGCTATTCCTGTAACCCGTTGCAGTTTCAAAATCTAAGGTAGTAAAAGAATTCATAAAATTTAATTGCTATTCATTACTATTTGTAATATTCATTCCTGAAATTTCTATCTTATATAGTCTACCATCAATTACTAATCGATTCATAAAACCTAACGGAATAGTCGCTGTTGTTCTATCATCTATTCCATCAGGGAATTTTTCCTTAAAAGTACGCTTTAGCTTATCAATCCGTTTTGAAAACAAGCTCACAAATTCTTCTTTTTTCATAATTATTTATAAAGACTTGACATTTCCGAAATTCTATTTTTGATGTCGTTTTGAAGTGAAATCGGAGCAATTACTTTTACATTCGAGCCGTATTTCAACAATTCCATTTTAATATCGTTGGTGGTGTGAATGAAAATTTCTATGATTACAGTATCTTCGGTTTCTTCCACAATGCGTTGCGATTGGTGCAACGGAAATGTTTTGATGTAATTCCCTTGTTTATTAGAAAACTCCAAAACCACTTTTTCGGCAGCCTCATAAGTTTCCACTCCAAAAGCGTGTTTGAATTCTTTTTCTACATAATAAACTATAGGTTTGAATTTGGTATCAGTAATTTTCAAGTTGGAAATTCGGTCTAGCCCAAAGGTTTTTACAATATCATCCTTTTTATCCACTGCGACCAAATACCATCTTTGTTGAGATTCTTTTATGGCAATGGGTTTTACTTCGCGTTGGGTGCTAAAATCTTCCCAATGTTTTTGATGGGTAAATTGTAAAAGATATAGGTTTTGTATGGCGTGAATAATACCATAAATATGTTCGGTTCCCAATGATTTTCGTTTTTCAAGAAACACACTTGGCGACAATTTATTTCCTTCTTGCAGCGCATGATGTATCGAAAAAGCATCAATCATTCGCGTTACGGACTGGTCTTCAATTTCTTCTTCATCAATGGCGTAGGTTTTGTCTTTGCGGTTGTATTGAATAACGATTCCAAAAAGAGTGGTAATATCTTTTTTATCGCGTTCAAAAGTGCGTATGGCATATTCAAAAGTCGTATCAATATCGTCCTGTTCTAGTTTATGCATCACATGATCTTGCAATTCACTAAAACTACATGGTCTGCTTCTCAAGCGATCTATAACGTACAAATACCTTTTAAAATAGATTAATTTTGACATAATGGTTTGATTTATTTTTCAAAGATAATTTATTTGTCTGCCAATATGTGACGGAGTGTAGTAGTTGTATTTAAAAAGGCAAATCACTATCTGTTTTATCATAGATAGGCAAATTATCAAATCCCCCTAAATTCCCGGTAAATTTTACTCTAGCATTGCCGATGCTTCCATAACTATTTTTGGCGACAATAATTTCAGCTTCTCCAGCTGTTGGCGAAGCATCATCATCGTCCCATTCGTCAATTCTATAATATTCAGGTCTATAGAGAAATAAAATTAAATCGGCATATTTATCTATCGGGGCATGCTTTCTTATATCTGATAATAGTGGGCGTTTATAGTAACCGTGTCCGTAAAGTTTTTCTTTTAATTGGACAAAGACAATTATAGTAATATTTAATTTTTCAGCTAATTTTTTTAGTTGAAAAGTTATCATCGCAAGCTCTTTTTTATTTAAGACTTTGTCAACTTTGTCTTTACTATTATTGCCAATTAAATGTAACATATCAATCATAATTAGATCTACTCCATAATTAGGACAAATTAATTCGTAAATTTTATGCGCAATATCAGATACAGTAAGAAATGGATAATCAATAATAAATAAAGGTGTTTCTTCTAGCTCTTCTGTTTTTTGGGAAATAAGTTCTATTTCATTTTCATTGAGTAAACCTAAACGTAATTTTTCTATATCGATAGTTGTTTGTTGGGAAATGATTCGCATCATCAATTGTTGAGCTGTTAATTCTAATGAAAAATAAGCTATTGAACATTGATTTTCTAGTGTCATTTTATTGATTAGCGATAGAGCAAATGCAGTACTTCCCATTCCAGCAACCCCACCAATTAATATTAAATTGGAAGGTTGGAAACCATTGGTAAGGGAATCTAGTTTGTGAAATCCTGAAGGAAATCCCGTTATACCTTTTTCGTTTTTGGCAATGGTGTTAAGTCTTTCTTTAAACTCATCCCCTAATTCTTTTAAAGTTTTAATTTCTATATGATCCATATTTTTTTTAGCAAAGGAAATAGAGTTGAATGCCAAAATATGGCGAAGTTTAAAATAGTAAGTAGTTTCTTTTTGATTCCATTAAAATGAAATAAACATTGACCAATACAAAATGTTGCATTACTATTAATTATAAATTTTAGTTCGTAAATTTGCGCACTCAATTTTTTGACAACGATTTCATTAATTGAGTTATCTTATGGAAAATAGAAAAAAAGTTGCTTTTTATACGCTGGGTTGTAAACTGAATTTTTCAGAAACTTCAACCATTGCCCGTAATCTTCAAGACGAAGGTTTTGATCGGGTAGATTTTGAGGAAGTCGCTGATATGTATGTGATTAATACGTGTTCAGTTACTGAAAATGCAGATAAGCAGTTCAAACAAGTTGTGCGTAAAGCAATGAAATTGAATGATAAAGCATTTGTTGCGGCGGTAGGTTGTTATGCGCAATTGAAACCGGAAGAACTGGCTAATGTGGATGGAGTGGATTTAGTTCTTGGTGCTACAGAAAAATTTAAATTGGCGGATTATATCAATGATTTGTCTAAAAATGATTTTGGAGAAGTGCATTCCTGCGAAATTGCCGAAGCTGATTTTTATGTGGGAAGTTATTCGATAGGAGACAGAACCCGAGCATTTTTGAAAGTTCAGGATGGTTGTGATTATAAGTGTACGTATTGCACGATTCCGTTGGCAAGAGGAATTTCGAGAAGTGATGAACTGGAAAATGTATTGAAAAATGCTTCTGAAATTTCGAAACAAAATATAAAAGAAATTGTTCTTACGGGTGTCAATATTGGCGATTACGGTAAAGGGGAATTTGGAAATAAAAAACACGAGCATACATTCTTAGAATTAGTTCAGGAATTAGACAAAGTAGAAGGAATCGAAAGATTGCGAATTTCGTCTATTGAACCAAATTTATTGAAAAATGAAACGATAGAATTTGTTTCAAAAAGTAGAACTTTTGTCCCGCATTTTCACATTCCGTTGCAATCCGGAAGTAATGATATTCTAAAGTTGATGAAACGTCGTTATCAACGTGAAGTATATACGGAAAGAGTCAATAAAATTCGGGAAGTGATGCCACATGCTTGTATTGGTGTGGATGTAATTGTTGGTTTTCCAGGAGAAACAGATGAACATTTTCTAGAAACCTACCATTTCTTGAATGAAATGAATATCTCCTATTTGCATGTTTTTACATATTCAGAACGTGATAATACTGAAGCTGCTGCGATGGAAGGTGTTGTTCCTGCTAATGTTCGGGCAAAACGTAGCAAGATGTTACGCGGATTATCGGTGAAAAAGCGTCGTGCTTTTTATGAAAGTCAGTTGGGAACCAATAGAACTGTTTTGTTCGAAAGTGAAAATAAAGAAGGATATATTCACGGTTTTACGGAAAATTACGTAAAAGTAAAAACACCTTGGAACCCGGAATTAGTAAATACCTTACACGAAATTAATTTGACAAAAATTGATGAAGACGGAAGCGTACGAATGGAATTTGCTTCGGCTTTAGTGTAAGTTTTTTTAACCATATAAGTCATTTAAGTTTTTAAACCATTAAGAGATTAAGTTTCATTAAGTCTTACGCTTAATTTTCTTAATCTCTTAATGGTTTTTTTATTAGATATTGGTCATTCGACTTTAAGACTTTTGACTTTCGACTACTTTTAAGGATTCGTAGACCAAATACTGCTATTTTTGATGAAAACGCGTCGGTTTAATTTGAGTTGTGCGATGATTAATTCGGCCATGTCTTCTGCTTGCATGACTTTATCAGGATTGCCATCAGTCAAATTTAATTCTTTGGCCATGTCAGTAGCAACAGTGCTTGGCGTTAATGCCGTTACACGAATATTATGTTTACGAACTTCCTGCATCAACGATTCAGTTAATCCTAAAACGGCAAATTTAGAAGCACTATAAGCGCTCGTTAATGCATTTCCGCTTAATCCGGCTGTTGAAGAAATGTTGATGATATCACCCGTTTGTCTTTCTATCATATTTGGCAAAACGGCGCGTGTCACATAATACGTTCCCATTAAGTTTACCTGAATGATGCGTTCCCAATCGGTCGGTTCTAATTCTAAGAATTTTCCAAAAGCGGCTATTCCGGCATTATTAATTAAAATATCAATGGTTCCAAATTCAGCCAATGCTTTTTCAACGGCATTATTCACCGAGTTGATATCAGCAACATCAGCGGTTATCGCCAGTGCTTTTACTCTTAACGAACGCACTTTGGCAGCTACACTGTCTATTTCTTCCTGAGTTCGTGCTACTAAAATTATATTTACGCCTTCTTTGGCTAATGCCAAAGCGATTGCTTTACCAATTCCTTTTCCTGCGCCGGTGATTAGGGCATTTTTATTTTTTAAGTCTGTCATTTTATGAATTATTTTAGGCCAATAAAAGGCTGAGTTCTCTGTAAAAGTAGTACGTTTTACATTTGAAATCTATTTTGATTTTCTATTTAATCTAAATTTAACGTTCTGTTATTTTGGCTAAAATGAACATTTTTTAATGGAATGAATTTCATTTTTTGTCCAAACTCAATTTATAAATATCCGTTTCTAAAACTTCGGTGTCTTTGTCTTCACAGAGTAGTAACTCGATTTTTTCTTTTGAATCAGTATACAAAGTCAATCCTTCGAATTTATGGGTGCTGCTAATTTTGAACATGCCCCAAAAAGTTAGACACTATTTGGGGCATTTTTATGGAAAAAAAAGTAAAGTATGATTATGCATTTAAGTTAGAATGTGTAGAATTAGTTTTAAAACAACATTTC
>NZ_JASCRU010000026.1:0-44523 GCF_030010285.1 Flavobacterium sp. XS2P24 | reverse complement strand
ATACCTAAACGAGTTCGTTTACAAGCTTAACAGACGGTATTTTGAGGAAAAATTATTCGATAGGCTAGTAATAGCAAGTATTACAGGATTATGACTAAAAACGGACAATCAATAATAAATTAACAATCAGTGATTTTTTAAAATCATATTATTTTAGTTATTCTATAAATCCAGAAATAACTGAAAAACATTGTAAGACTGATTTATTAAACAAATTGCAAAAAAACAATCATAAAGGATTTCAAATTGGTCCGCTATTTCAAAACGTAAGACGTATTTCAGAAATAACAAACGGAAAATATGACAAAGAATTACTAACCTTTTTAAATAATAATAGTGATAATTTTATAATCACAATTCAAAACGAAGATGTTTTAAAATCTCTTTCAGGCTTATTTGAGTTACACAAAAGCACATTCAATATATACGCAGATGAATTATTATATAAATGTAGAAAATCAATTATTCTAAAATCGAATCAAAGACGAAATGACAAAATATTTAAAGATAAAATAATTCCTGATTTAGAAAAAATTGGTTTTGATAAAGCAAAAGTGATTTTAAAAGAATTGAGAAAATAGAATATCGTACAATAAAGGCAGCGGCTAACAGCAAAAGTTTCTTAGCCTGCACTTGACGAACAATGAAACCCGTGTTGAACAGCCTGTCCCGTTTTTTCGGGAGAACCGGTCACTGGCAGAAACTATGTAGGTATCGTAAAGTTTGTAGAGAGAATGCCAGGAAGTATGTGAGCTTCCTTTTTTTTCTTAACTAATAAAATGACTTTTTGTAGGAAGAGTTTTAATCTCATATAATTATGAATTGATTCTTCAAATAAAGCTCGTTGAGGGGTTTTTAGACGAACTGACGTTAGCAACAATTATAAAACCAACAATATGACAACCATTGAAAGTAAGAAAGTATTCATGGCAAGAAATCTAATTTTGGTTCTTCTGACACTTCAATGCTCATCTTGCACGGGACAAGTGAAAGAAAAATCTGTTAATGTTACAACAGTAAATGAAGTCAACACCCAACCACTCATTTTAAATCAAAGCACGACCTTTCCGCAAATTCACACCAACTTAAATGGTATGGTTAGAGAGTTTGTAAGGACAATGTATCAAGACAAAAAAGGGAACTATTGGTTTGGAACAAATGGGAATGGGATTATACGCTACGATGGTAAAACACTTGAAAAAATTTCAATCGAAGGACTCCGCCCATTGAAAGTTGTTTATGAAATTGTTGAAGACAAGGTTGGCAATGTTTGGTTTGCAACTTCTACTGGACTAGTAAAATTTGATGGTGAGAAATTTGTAATTTACTCGACAGAAGTCGGTCTTCAAAAAGAGGAAATTTTTAGTATTTGTATTGATAAAAAAGGTTTGATTTGGGTTAGTAATGGTGAAGGTGTCAGTCATTTTGATGGTGAAAAATTCACACCTTTTATTTTACCTGAAACAAAGGTCGAAAATCCTAAACCTATGTTATCAGATAAACTGGTTTTTCAATTTTTAGAAGACAAAAATGGAACGATGTGGTTTGTTACCGATGGAAATGGAATTTTCAAATACAATAGTGGGGAGTTTACTCATTTAACTACTAAAAATGGACTTACCGACAATAATGTTTTTGATATTTTAGAAGACAAGCAAGGAAATATTTGGATTGGTACTTTTAATGGTGGTGTGAGTAAGTATGATGGTAAAACATATACTAACTTCACAAAGGATCTAATTATTGAAGGTCTAGAAACCTATAATTTTTGTGAAGATAGTAAAGGGAATATATGGTTTACAGCAGAAGGTTATGGCGTGTATCGTTACGATGGAACAAATTTCACCCAATTCACAACTAAAGACGGATTAACCACAAACGTAGTTCAAAGTATACTTGAGGACCACAAAGGTCAACTTTGGTTTGGCACCTGGCAAGGAATAAGTATTTATGATGGACAAAAATTTATGAATGCTAAAGACAAAGAACCTTGGACGAAGTAAAAATAACTGTTGCTAACAATTGGGGTTTCGTTGCCTGCGCAGCACGAACAATGAATCTCCGATTGAACAGCCTGTCCCGTTTTTTCGGGAGAACCGGTCACTAGCAGGAACTATGTACGTATCGTAAAGATCAGAGAGAGAATTTCAAGAGGTAAGTGAGCTTCCTTTTTTTTCTTAACTAACAAAATGACTTTTGTAGAAAGAGTTTTAATTGTAGTTTAAATCATATATATTTACGTATTGATTGTTCAATTAAAGTTCGTTTAGAGGTTTTTAAAGGAACTGACGTTGTGGCTAATACAAAGCAACCAAATGAGCAACTGAAGTATTTAATAATAAATCTAAAAATTACAATTATGAAATCCAGATTATTAATTTACCTACCACTCTTATTGTTAGGATTCACTATTCTTAGCTGTGAGAAGGACGAAAATGAGACTAAACCAGATTTTTCTCTTAAGCAGTCAGACCAAATTCCGGATGAGATATATGATATTTATTCTTTAGTGATAAATGAAAAATATTCTTCTAAAAAAATAGTAATTGTACAGGCTACAAAGACAAGTATTGATTTGAAGTATGAGAATAATTTTTATGATTATTTAATTAAAAATTATCAGGATTTTGATACAAGTTTGGTTCAGATTCATGAAGATTTAAATGAAAACTCAGTAAATTTTGGAGAACAATTTCACAGTGATACAAAAGAAATAATTTTAATATCTTCCGATGAATTATTATATATTTTTGATAGCCAAGATTTAAATGCCGACTGGAAAGAATTTTATAATGACTATGAGAATTCTAATGGTATAATTCGTTTTTCGAGAATTGCTTTCAATGAGAACAAAACTCAAGCGATTTTTGAAATAGGGCATTCATATGCTAGCTTAGGAGGAGAGGGAAGCATTATATACCTTAAGAAAAAGAATAATATCTGGACGATTATCAAAATTATTTCGACTTGGATATCATAATGTACTAGCTGAAACACGCAATATACGTAAGCTGGGGGATTGTGGTAAATTAGATTTTTGTACTTGCAAATTAGTCATTAAGCAAAAATTTAAATCCTTAATCCGCCACATCTCAAAGCAGCGAAACGTTAGATTAGTCAAAAAAAGCGCAATGTAATTGTTACACTGCGCTTTTTTTGTATTCTGCGTTGCTATTTCAGTTAAAGATTTTCGGTTTTTCTACATCAGTTTACTAAAGAAAACCGCATTCCAAAATAATTTTTCAGTTCCCAACCAGAAAGCTCTGAAATTAGTGTTATCAGTAAAAATTAAGATATTTCCTTCTCCTTTTCGTATCGCTTGAAACGGAACGGTTTCTTTTAATAATTCCAGTTTTGGTTTAGAAATGTAACCGCTTAGTAATGGATTTTTAGTGTATTGTATCGGGTTGCTAAAGCTGTTTTTATTAGGTTCAATAAAGATTGATGAATTCCTGAAAATTGGCATTGTATTTCTTGGCATTCCATAATTAATAGGGTGCGACAAATCTAATCTAGTTTCAAATATGGCTCCGCCAATCTCTTGCGCTCCCCTGAAATCGCTTGTTTGTTCAAAGGTAATCGCTTTGGCTTCGCTCTTATTGGTTTTTAAACTCAACTCAATTAATTTTGCATCGTTGAGCCATTTAATAGCATCCTGATAAGCAATCAAAGTCCCTCCGTTTTGTGTCCATTGTTCTATTTTAGTAATTATAGCCGGAGAAAGTCCAGCATAATTTCCATTGACCATGATCAAAGTAGTGTAGGCGCTTAGATTCACTCTTTGCAATTGTTCCACATCTATTTTAGTTAATGGAATCTCTGCTTTTTGGTCAAATAAATGCCATAATTCTCCTGCATCTGATGGATCAACATTACGGCCTACAAGCATAGCTATTTTTGGCATCCTAAGAGTAACTAAATTAGGATTTCCTAAATTGGCACCATCGGTAAAACCTGTTTCTACTGCGGTAATTTCAATAGCATAGTTTGGAATAATTTGGTTGAGATAAGCATAAATTTCATCTGAACTCAACGTTTGATTTTGAATAGGCACTAATAAACTTCCATAAGAAAAAGTTTTCCCGTTGTGTACAAATGGTTTTTTGGTTGTTTTTACACGCAGTCCTTTGGCAAGTAATTGGTATAAAAGTTTAGGAGAATTGTAATCGGTCCATTCAATTAAATAACCCACCTCACTTTTTTGATTTACTATTCCAGATTTAAACGAGTTTTCATAACGCGCTCCAGCCTGTGCAAGGGAATTCATTCCTTCGAAATTTAAATTGAAAGCCAAATCAAAATTCCATGCTGAAATGTCATAAAATAAGCTGTCCTTGAATTTGGTTTGTCTGTCGAAAATAGCCTGAATCAGCTTTGAATTTTTTTGTTCCATTGGAATGATAACACTCAAGTCTTTGCTGAATTTCTTTTTGTTAATGGTGATGTCTTCTTTCAAGTGAAGCATGTCAATTTTATGTTGGCTAAGAATTTTTGTCAGTTCTTTAACTCTGGTGACATCTTTTTCGTCACCAAAGACATAACCTTTTATTTTATTATTTTTACTATCGATACTGGAATTACTAAAAAAATCCTGTTGGTATTTCAACAACTCTTTTCGCATTTCATACGTAGCCTGCAATGTTGATAGACTAGTTGTAAATTGATTTCTGATGGTAAATGGAAAGGTGATTACTCCGTTTGCGCTTTGCTGGGCATGTCCTCTAGAACTTGCTTGTTCGAATAAAATACCGATACCTCCATTGACATCTGGATAAGAAGATCCTTTACCATAATAAAAGTCATCATAACTGTCTTCAACAAAATAAAAACTCCCAATTTTGTCCAATGCTTTGGCATGATATCCAGCAATTTTTTTAGTTAATCTCTGGTTTAGTTCAGGAGTAAGAGGATTTGTGCGACTCTGAACTCCTGGTTGAAAAAAGTAGGTCGAATTAGTTCCCATTTCGTGGAAATCACACAATACGTTAGGCATCCATTTTCTATATGTCCTAATGCGCGCCTGACTTTCCGGAAGTTGGACAGGAAGCCAGTCTCTGTTCATATCAAACCAATAATGATTAAATCGCCCTCCTGGCCATGCTTCATTGAATTCTCTATCATTAGGATCGGTTACTAAATTTTTACTCTTATGGCTATTTACCCAAGTAGAAAAACGATGCAATCCATCTGGATTTAAACTGGGATCTAATAAAATTACCGTATTGTCCAGTATTTTTTCAAGTTCAGGACTTTCTGATGCTGCAAGATAATAGGCCAACGCAATAGCAGCACCCGTTCCGCTGGATTCATTTCCATGAATAGAATATCCTAAATACACAACAACAGGCAGGTCAGATACGTCCTGATTGCTTGCATTTGAGTCCGTTAGTGCAAGGTGTCTTTTATGGATTTCATCAATTTTTGCTAAATTTTTAGGGCTCGAAATAGTAAGTAATTGCAACGGACGGTTTTCATAAGTATAACCGGTTGTCTCTATTTGCACTCTATCTGAGGCTTTTGCAATAGCATTCATAAAATGAACCACTTGATTGTGATCCGTGTGCATTTCTCCTAATTCAAAATTTAATATGCTTTTTGGTGTCGGAATTTTTTGATTGTATGTAGCGTTTTTTGGTAAATAATAATCTAATGTAACCAACTGCTGTTGAGCATTACACATAAAGCCTAATAAGAATAAAATACAATAGATAGATTTCATGAAAAAAAGTTTTAGGGTTAGGTTGTTAAAGTATCAATTGATTTTAGGTTAATTTAGAATTTATTAAATTCTAGACTCCTTAAAATCTGATATTTTTTAGTTTTTAAATTGGTGCAAATAGCAAGATATTATATCAAATGTAACATTTTAGCGAATAGGTTCAAATAAATTAATTTCGTAAATTTGCCTTTCAATAAAAATTTAAAAAAATGGAAAACGGAATATATGCTAAATTCAACACCACTAAAGGTGCTATTTTAGTAAAACTAGCACACGATTTGACTCCTGGTACAGTGGGGAATTTCGTAGGATTGGCAGAAGGAAATTTAGAGAATAAAGTGAAACCACAAGGGGTTAAATTTTATGACGGATTAAAATTCCACAGAGTAATTCCTGATTTCATGATTCAAGGTGGTTGTCCACAAGGAACAGGAACTGGAGATCCGGGGTATAAATTTGATGATGAATTTCATCCAAGTTTGAAACACGATCGTCCGGGAGTTTTGGCAATGGCTAATTCAGGACCAGGAACAAACGGTTCTCAATTCTACATTACACATATTCCTACAGAATGGTTGGATAACAAACATACTGTTTTTGGTCATGTGGTAGAAGGTCAAGATGTTGTTGATGATGTTGCTCAAGGGGATGTTTTGGAGTCTTTAGAGATTGTTAGAGTAGGAGAAGAAGCTAAAAATTGGAATGCAATTGAAGCTTTTATCACTTTCAAAGGTTCTCGTAACAAGCGTGATGCTGCTTTAAAAGCAGATGCTGAAGCCGCTATGGAAAAACTGGCTGCTGGTTTTGAAAAAACAGAAAGCGGTTTGCGTTACCAATTTATCCAAAGAGGTGAAGGTAAAAAAGCAGAGAACGGAAAAACAGTTTCGGTACATTATACAGGGCAACTTCCTGACGGAAAAGTCTTTGATAGTTCATATCCTCGTAAAAAACCAATTGAATTTCCATTAGGAAGAGGAAATGTAATTGAAGGTTGGGACGAAGGTATTGCCTTGTTGCGCGTAGGTGACAAAGCACGTTTTGTTATTCCGGCTCATTTGGGTTACGGATCTCGTGGTGCTGGAGGAGCAATTCCACCAAATGCTACTTTGATTTTTGACGTAGAATTAATGGACGTTAAATAGTTTAAACGATTCATATAAAATTAAAAAATCCCGAAACGAAAGTTTTGGGATTTTTTTTGCCGTGTAAAATAGAGTTTTCGATGTTTTTTTACGAATAAATTGGTGTATTGTTTTTCAAGGTTTTTTTGACTTTTGAAGTATTAAAATTATTTTACAATCACTCCTAAAAGTTCAAGTTTTAAATAAAATTCAGCAGCGACACTTTCTTTGAGTAACTTATTTAATGCGGTTTTGTGTTCTTAAAATCTTTGTTTTTTTAAGTTAAGGCTGTTTTATTATTTTTAAAAACCTTAATTTAGTTTTTTTAAAATTGTTAAATGTAACACTAAATAAAATCTATGGAACTAACTTGGTCTGAATTTGAAAGAGTAGAAATGCGTGTAGGAACTATTCTGGAAGTTAATGATTTTCCTGAAGCCCGAAAGCCAGCATATCAATTGACGATTGATTTTGGTTCTGAAATCGGAATCCGAAAAACATCTGCACAAATAACGAAACGTTATCAAAAAGAAGATTTACTCAACAGACAAATGGTTGCCGTAGTCAATTTTCCTAAAAAACAAATCGGAAAATTCATGAGCGAGTGCTTAGTATTGGGAGCAGTAGGAGATGAAGGCGATGTGATTTTACTGGCTCCTGATTTTAAAATAGAAAATGGATTGCGAATTGGGTAAATAATTAGGGATTCCTTTTATTTAGTAATTGTTGCAAAATCAACTGCCCTTCTTCCCAATATTCTAAATTGGACTCAGAATTGATGTGTCCTTTTTTGCCTATGTTGATAAAATCACTGCCCCATTTTTGGGATAAATACTCGGCTCTTTCGATTGAAATATAAGGGTCGTTTTCGCTGCTGATGACTATCGAAGGGAAATTAAGCTTTAATTTTGGTATAGGAGAAAAGTTCCAAGTTGCCTCAGGTGTATGTTCAGCCGAATCAACATCGGCAGGGGCAACGAGCAAAGCGCCTATTATATTCTGATTACTATTGGCGGAAGCCCAATGCACAACCATTGAAACCGCTAGACTATGCGCTACTAAAACAGTTGGAGTGTCTAATTTTTGGATTGTTTCATTGAGATTAGTAAGCCAGTTATTAAGTTGAGGTTCTTCCCAATTATCCTGAATAAGCTTAGTTGAGTTGTCAAATTTTCGCAGCCAATAACTTTGCCAATGATTCTCTCCTGAATCTCCAAGTCCTGTTAGAATTAATAATTTTGGTTCCATATTTAAAATAAATTAGGCTATTTTTCTATTGGAAGATTTTCCAGTTGTCCCCATTCTGTCCAAGAACCATCATAGACTGATTTCGGATTTTTACCAATCAATTCGTAGGCAATTAAATCAATACAGGCTGTAACTCCGGAACCGCAAGTGAATATTAGAGGTTTATCGTCAGTTTTTAAGATAGTAACTAATTCTTCTTTTGGTAAAAATTTTCCGTTTTGTAAAAGCTGTGTGTACGGAATATTTATAGAACCGGGAATATGACCGCTTCGTAACTCGGGTCTGGGCTCGTCGCCAATTCCTTTGAATCGGTTTTCTGCACGCGCATCAATCAAGATAGCATCTTTGGTTTGTATTTTTTCTAGAATTTGTTCTTTATTTTTTACTAATTCTGGGATAAATTTAGCTTCAAAATCTCCAAGGGAATAGATTGGATTTTCCGGTATTTCCTCAACAGGATAACCTTCTTTTACCCATTCGGGTAATCCGCCATTTAAAACAGCAACATTTTGATGGCCCATTATTTTAAACAGCCACCAAGCTCTTGGACTCGAATAAATACCCAAGTTGTCATAGACTACTATTGTACTTTTCTTATTGATTCCTAGTTTTTTAGCTTCTGTTTCAAACTGTTTGGGACTCTGGAGTGTATTGGGTAATGGATTAACGGTATCACTGAAGGTGTTCTTTATGTCAAAAAATCGGGCACCTTTAATTTGGATATTTTCTAAGCCAGCTTTTAAATTGGATTGATTCTCTTTTAAACTGGCATCGAGGATTATTACATTTGGATTTTTAAGATTAGCTTGAAGCCATGCGACACTTACGATTGGTTCTGTCATTAGTTTTAGTGTTTCTTTTCCTTAGTAATTCTGCGGACTTCATTTAGCAATAAAGGAAAAGCGGGTTCTGTCATGTTGTGACCAAATCCGTCTAATTCATATAGTTTCGTGTTTTTGTGTCCAGCAATTTTCATCATGCGCATTAAATAAGCGTTTTCTTCATAACGGCCTAACATTTCTAATTCACGATCTCCGGTTATTAGTAATAGAGGAGGAGCATCTGCGCGAACGTGAAAAAGTGGTGCTAAATCATCTATTACCGGCTGTGTATCTGCAATACCGCGTTCTTTTCGAACTAAAAAATGAGTAATTGCCTGTCCGCTAAGAGGAATAAGACCCGCTATTTTATTGGCATCGATTCCTTGAGTGTTCAGCCATTTTTTGTCTAAACCTATCATGCTTGCCAGATATCCACCTGCAGAATGACCCGATACAAAAATCAAAGATTCATCTCCACCAAATGCAGGGATATTTTTAAAAACCCAAGCTACAGCAGCCGCCGCATCCTCAATATATTTTGGGGCACTTACTTTTGGACCCAAGCGATAATTGACTGAAATAACTGCTATTCCTTGGTTTTTTAGTCCTTCAGGAAGTTCTTTGTTTCCACCGGTTAATCCACCGCCATGAAACCAAATCACGGTTGCAAATCCCGGACTATTTTTTGGGTAATATACGTCTAGTACACATCGTTCTTTTATGTATGTATCTGATTTATTGATGGTTTCTGTGTAATAAGGAAGATTGGTTTGTGTTGTATATTCTAGTTTTTGAGCTGATATAGTAAACCCGAAAAAGAATAGCAATACAAAAAGAGAAACGTTTTTCATTTGGCATCATTTATTTTTTAAATGTACAAAAAAAGTCCAAAAATCAGATGACTTTTGGACTTTTTACTTTTGTAAGTAGGGAACTAAAAATTAAATATCATCAAATTCAATATCAGTGAACGTTGATGTTTGTGGTATAATTTCATCATCTGATTTCTCAGATGCATATTCTTTTTTGAAATCTTTTTGGTGTCTTTCTGAAATTACTTCTTCGCCTTTGTGGTTCAAAACATAAGAAGTCATTTCGCCAAGAATCTCTGCAAAAGCAGCAAAATCTTCTTTGTATAAATAGATTTTATGTTTTTTGAAATGGAATGATCCATCTTCTTCAGTGAATTTTTTGCTTTCGGTAATGGTAATGTAATAATCATCTGCTTTTGTCGCTCTCACATCAAAGAAATAAGTTCTTCTTCCAGCTCTTAAAACTTTAGAAAATATCTCTTCTTTTTCTAACATGTCATGTTCTCTCATAATCCTTTCTATCAATTTATGGTTGTTAAGTAGTATCCAAAAATCTAAAAAATATATGTATTATCCAACAATTATAGCATTTCTTTTTCTGAAAGTTGTTTCAAATACAAAGCGGCATAATAGCCTTCTTGATTTATCAATTGATTATGAGAACCTTGTTGTATAATTTCACCCTTTTCGATGATGATTATTCTATCGGCATTTTTAGCAGATGAGACACGATGACTTACAATTATAGTTGTTTTGTCTTTGCAAATTTCATACAAGTTGTTTAATATAGTTTCTTCGGTTTCTGTATCTACTGCAGATAAACAATCGTCAAAAAGTAAAATAGGAGGATTCTTAATAATTGCTCTTGCAATAGAGACCCTTTGTTTTTGACCTCCAGAAAGTGTAATTCCTCTTTCGCCAAGAATGGTTTCGTATTGTTTATTAAAGCCCATAATATTGTCATGGACAACGGCACTTTTAGCGGCTGATTCCACTTCTTGCATAGTCGCATTCTCTTTGCCAAACATGATATTATTCTTGATGCTGTCTGAAAATAAGAACGCGTCTTGTGGAACGATACCAATGCTGTTTCGCAAATCAAAAAGATTAACGGTGCTTATTTCGCTTCCGTCAATGGTTATTTTTCCATCTGTTACATCATACATCCTGGAAATTAAGGATAAAATAGTAGATTTTCCGGAGCCTGTTTTTCCTAGAATAGCTAAAGTTTCTCCTTTTTTTACGGTGAAAGAAATGTTTTGTAACGCTTTGATATTAGTGTCTTCGTAAGTATAGCTTACATTTTCGAAAGAAATAGAGCCTTCAATCACTGATTTATTCAGATTTTTGTTTTTTATCTCCGGTTCGATTTTAAGGAATTCATTCAACCTTTTTTGAGAAGCTTCGGCCTCTTGAACCATTGAAGAAACCCAACCTAAAGATGCTACAGGCCAAGTGAGCATATTGACGTATAAAATAAATTCGGCAATTGTTCCAATGCTTTTTATAGAGCCGTTGATGTACATTAAACCACCAAAATAAATTACAACTAAGTTACTGATTCCTATCAGTGCCAACATTAACGGTCCAAATAAGGATTGCACTTTGGCCAAATTCAAGCTTTTACTTTTGCTTTCATTGGCTAAATTCACCATATTATTTTGATGTTGGTTTTCTAATGAATAGGCTTTTATCACTCGGATTCCTGAAAATATTTCTTGTGAAAAACTGGAAACTTTAGATAAATATTGTTGAAAAATAGTACTTCTTACATTGATTTCGGAACTCAGTTTGAAAATAGCGTATGATAAAATTGGTAAAGGAAGCAATGTGTATAAGGTCAGTATCGGCGATACATTATACATATAGACAATGACTATTGCAAAACGTATGACGGTATTTATGGTATACATTACGGCTGGTCCAACGTACATTCTCACCTTAGAAACGTCCTCACTGATTCGGTTCATTAAATCTCCAGTTCGATTTTGCTTGTAGAAGTTCTGCGAAAGATTCTCATATTGACGGAATACTTCGTTTTTTAAATCAAATTCTATATGGCGTGACATCACAATTAAAGTTTGTCTCATTAAGAAAGTAAGAAATCCGGCAATAATTGTAGTAGCAATAATCAATAGGATATTCGATATTAATTCTTCGTGAATAACTGATTTGGCTACTGTTTTATCTTTGGCGAAAGCCTCAATGACCTTGAATGATTTGCTAATCAACTTGGGTGTGAAAAGCATGAATATTTGTGCGATAATGGTAAAAATAATTCCCAGTAAGAAGCTGTATTTGTATTTGACGAAATATTTATTTAAATAACGTAATTCTTTCATTTTTTAAGATATTCTATGTTGAAATGATTTTATTTTTTAAAATAATTGTATTTTTTAATAATTTCAGTGTTGAATTGCTAGCGAGATAAATTATTGATTTGATAATTTTTAAACAAAAAATCAATACATATTCATTTTTTGTTTAAATTTGGATTGTCTTTTTGACGAATTCGTAATTTATCACTATAAAAACTTACACTATGAATGCAGCTTTCACAACTGGAAAGGAACTTCAAAAAATGGATCCCGTTTTTGGTCAATTATCATTTGATGATCACGAACAAATTGTATTTTGCAACGACAAAGATACAGGTTTAAAAGCAATTATTGGTATTCATAATTCGGTTATGGGACCAGCTTTAGGTGGTACTCGAATGTATAATTATGCAAATGAATGGGAAGCATTGAACGATGTATTGCGTCTTTCTCGCGGTATGACTTATAAGGCAGCGATTACAGGATTGAATATTGGTGGAGGAAAAGCAGTGATTATTGGAGATGCTAAAACGCAAAAAACTCCTGAGTTGATGCGTAAGTTTGGTGAATTTGTACATTCTTTAAGCGGAAGATATATTACGGCTGAAGATGTAGGAATGGAAACCGCAGATATGGATATCGTTAGAGATGTAACGCCTTATGTTACCGGAATTTCTGAATCAAGAGGTGGTTCTGGGAATCCATCACCTGTTACAGCTTACGGTGTGTATTTAGGTATGAAAGCGGCTGCGAAACAACAATTTGGTTCTGATGTTTTGAGTGGCAAGAAAGTTTTGGTTCAAGGAATTGGTCACGTTGGCGAAACTTTAGTTGATTATTTGACAAAAGAGGGAGCGATAGTAACCATTTCGGATATCAACGAAGATAGATTGTATGAAGTGGGAGCGAAATACAATGCAGAAATTTTCAGAGGAGACGATTTGTACAGTGCTGATGTTGATATTTATGCGCCTTGTGCGATGGGAGCAACATTAAATGACAATACAGTTTATAAAATTAAAGCAAAAGTTATTGCTGGTGCTGCTAATAATCAATTGGCTGATGAGAATGTTCATGGTGCAATTCTACAGGAAAGAGGCATTCTTTATGCTCCGGATTTCTTGATAAATGCTGGTGGAATTATCAATGTGTATGCTGAATTAGCGCATTATGACAAAGCGGAGATTATGCGTAAAACAGAAAATATTTATAACACTACATTAGAAATATTTGATTTTGCCATTGCTAACAAGATGACAACACATCATGCTGCTTTGACTATTGCTCAAAATCGCATCAATCAAAGAAAAATAGAAAACAGTAAAAAATAAAAAATAGTACTCAGTTATCAGTATTCAGTGAGCAATTTATTGCCGTTCACTGAATGCTGCTGATTGAAAACTTTAAAATAAGCGATTATATATTTTATTTTAAAAAATGAAATACTTATTTTTGCAGACTAATTAATAAAAGTTCTTACAAGGTGGTAAATAGAAGACACATTCGCGTTAAAGTAATGCAATCCATTTATGCGATGCATCAAAGCGGTTCAGATAATCTGGAAAAAGAAGAAAAATTCCTTTTTTACAGTATCGACAATATTCAAGATTTATACCTTATAATGCTTTCTTCCCTGATTGAAATTTGTAAAACAGAGACTGTCTTTTTACATAAATCTAGTTTGAAACATCTTGCAACTCCTGAGGAACGTAAACCCAACGAAAAGTTCATCAAAAACAGAATCTTTCAAATCCTTGCCGAAAACAATTCATTAAGTATTGCGCTGGAAAACCGTAAAATCAATAATTGGTCTTTAAACGACGATTATATTTTACTGCTTTTGAATGATGTAAAAGCTAGTAAATTGTATGCGGATTACATGAGTAATTCAGTAAATACATTTGAAGAAGACAGGCAGTTTATCGTTGATTTATTCATGGATGTAATTGTTCCAAATGAAAAATTATACGAGTATTTAGAGGATGATAAGTTAACTTGGGTTGATGATATTCCATTAGTGAATACGCATATTATCAAGCAATTGAAAGCCATTAAGTCTGGTGAAGATGATAATTTCAGAGTTCCAAAATTGTATAAAGACAATGAGGATAAGGATTTTGTTAAAGATTTGTTCAGAAAAACGGTCTTAAACGAAACGGAATTAGCCAAAGAATACCTTGATAAAACACCAAACTGGGATACTGAAAGAATTGCCGAAATTGACACCATTATTCTTAAAATGGCAATCTGTGAATTTTTGAAATTCCCATCGATACCAGTAAAAGTAACTCTTAACGAATATTTAGAAGTTGCCAAAGAATATTCTACACCAAAAAGTAGTATTTTTATCAACGGAATTTTAGACAATTTAGTAAAAGAACTGGAATCCAGCAAAAGAATCATTAAAGCTGGTCGTGGTTTAATGTAATAATTAACTAATAAAAAAAGAATTTAAATTATGGAACAATTAACTCAATTTGCACCGTTTTTATTAATGTTTGTGGTAATCTATTTCTTCATGATCAGACCACAACAGAAAAGAGCGAAAAATGAAAAAGAATTTGAAAGCAGCTTAAAAGTAGGTGATAAAATCATCACAAAAAGTGGTCTTCACGGAAAAGTTTCTGAGTTAGCGGATACAACTGTTGTTGTTGAAACGATGTCAGGAAAATTGAAAATGGAGCGTTCTGCTATTTCTATGGAAATGAGTGCAGTATTGAACAAAAAATAATTCTCATTTTAATGAATTAAAAAAGTCCCAACCGATTATTCGGATTGGGACTTTTTTTTGGATAAAAAATATCCTTATTTTTTATTCTTTTTATTCTTCTTCGCTTTTTTTGATTTTGCTTTGGCTTTTTTAGCTTTTATCTTGGCTTTAACTTTTGCTTTCTTAGCTTTATCCTTTTTGGCTTTTTTTGCCTTTTTGGCTTTTGCTTTCGCTTTTTGCTTAGCTTTCTCTTTTGCGTCGGCTTTCTTAGCCTTTTTCTTGTCTTTATCTTTCATCTTTACTTTGGTTTTAATCTTGTTTTTACTTTTTTTCTGATTTGAAACGTCACTATCATCATTGTCTTCTAGATCAATAGTCGAAATTTCTATAGTTTCTGTTATGATTTCTTCAATTACAGGAACTATAATTTCAGCGGGTTCCACTTCAGGTTTAACAACTTTTGTTCTTCGAGCTCTAACTGGCTTAACAATTTCAGGTTTTGCCGGAGATACTAGATCAGTTTCCGCTTCTTTCTTTGGTATCATAATTTATAGTATTAGTTTTTATGCAATTAATCGAATAGTTATTCTGGTGTTACTAAATTGTTACGTGGTTGTAAGTAAATATAGTGATTTAATAGACTGGTCAATGTTAAGTTTTTCAGAACGATTCAGGAAATTTATTCTGTTTTACAACAAATAGTAACCTAGGAAGGAAGTGTTTTCTTTTTTAAAAGAAAGAGATCGTGTAAAAGATTATGGGAGAACAAAGAGCTATTCTAATATGATTTTGAACAAAAAAAAGTCCCAACTCTGAGTTTCAGAATTGGGACTTCATTTTATCGGTATTTATCATTCAAACCAATATTTTCTTTTATCATCGGTTTGATTTTTTCAATCCGGGAACGTTTAGTTTCTTCTCGTTTTGCAGTTTCAATATATTCTAAGAATTCATATTGCTTGTAAGGAGAGAATTTTAGAAAAGCATCTGCTAAATTGGCATCTGCATCTAATTCCTTTTGAAGAAGTTCAGAAACGATAGGTTCTTTTTTCTGTGGTTTACTATTCTTTCCTTGTTTTTCATTGGCAATCGCTTCATGAATGTAATCTAAAACTGCTGCTTCATTGACTTCGTCTTTTGATGAAAATCGCCATTGTCGCAATGATTTGGTAACGCCTTCTTGCGCATTAACCAAAACCTTTTTTTTATCATGCAATAAAACACCATTGAAAAACCAAATCGCAAAGTAATTTTTGAATCCTCCAATTCCGAGTACGTTTTTACTATTCAAGACATAAACAATACCGCCCCATTTGGTTGTTTCCACAAGTTCCGTTTTGACAATAACTGATTTTAGAAGTTCTAATTCTTCTGAGCAGCTGTTGTTTCTATCCCAGATATGAGTCGTTTTTGAAGGTTCCAAAATAGATTATTTTTTAGAAGAATCTTCTGTAGCTGTCAATTCAGCAATTTTTACAATTACTTCAACTGCTTTTTGCATGCTTTCTACTGGAACATATTCGTATTTTCCATGAAAATTGTGTCCGCCGGCAAAGATATTTGGGCAAGGCAACCCTTTATAGGATAATTGAGAACCATCAGTTCCACCACGAATAGGTTTTATAAGCGGTTTAATTCCTATTTCTTTCATTGCTTTTTCAGCAATATCCACAATATGTTTCACAGGCAAAACCTTTTCTTTCATATTGTAATATTGATCTTTAATCTCAGTGATAACGATGTCTTCACCAAATTGTTTTGCAAATTTCTTATTGATTTTTCGAGCGATTTTCTCGATTAGTTCTTTGCGCTTTTCAAATTTTTTCTTGTTGTGGTCGCGAATGATTAATTCCAATACGGTTTCTTCAATACTTCCATTTAGATGATGTACGTGAAAGAAACCTTCATATCCTTTAGTTTCTTCAGGAGTTTCTCCTGCGGGAAGTTCATTAATAAAATCATTGGCTATCAACATAGAATTGATCATTTTTCCTTTGGCATAGCCAGGATGTACGCTTTTTCCTTTGAAAGTGATTTTGGCGCCAGCCGCATTAAAATTTTCATATTCTAATTCGCCTATTTGGCTACCATCCATTGTGTAAGCCCAATCCGCTCCAAATTTCTCTACATCAAAATGATGCGCGCCACGACCAATTTCTTCATCAGGTGTAAAACCTATTCTGATTTTTCCGTGCTTTATTTCAGGATTGTTAACAAGGAATTCCATTGCAGTAACAATCTCAGTAATTCCGGCTTTGTCATCAGCGCCTAACAGTGTTGTTCCGTCAGTAGTTATTAAAGTTTGCCCTTTGTAAAGCAATAAATCTTTGAAATAACTTGGTGATAACACAATATTTTTTTCTGCATTTAATACAATGTCTTTACCATCATAGTTCGATACAATTTGAGGCTTTACATTGGCTCCGGTAAAATCAGGGGAAGTGTCAAAGTGAGAAATAAATCCAATTACAGGAACTTCATGAGTTACATTACTTGGCAAAGTAGCCATAATATATGCTTTCTCATCAATTGTTACGTCCTGCAATCCAATTGTTTTAAGTTCTTCAATCAGTTTATTGGCTAAATTCCATTGTTTTGCTGTACTTGGTGTACTTTCTGATTTGTGGTCAGATTCAGTATCAATAGTTACGTAACTGATGAAACGGTCAATTATATGTTGCATTTTAAATTTGTTTTAATGCAAATATAAACATTTTTTCAGGAGCTTTTTGAAGTTAATCAGCAACTAAATCTTGCAAATTAAAAATAATAATTGCATTGTAAGAACAGCAATAAACAATACTGTTTTTGGGTCAAAATAAACTTTTTTGTATAAAAAAACCACCCAAAGGTGGTTCAAATTAATCTCTCATTTTATGCAGTTTTTCTTCTGCTTTATCTAGATCGCCTTCCAGCTTATTTATTTTTATTTGTCGCTTACTTATTTTGATATTTTCTTTTTCAATTTCTGTAGAACTAAGCTTTCCTTTTGATTTTCTCTGTTCAAATTTTTCTTTGAGTTTTATTAAATATCTTTCCTCATCTGAGATTTTTGTTTTTATCTTACTAATCGATTTCTCACTCGAAAGAATTTTGTCTTGTCGTTTATCAAAAGCTTTTTGTTTTTTTCAAAATCTTTCTGCTCTTTTTCAATTTTATTAGCTTCCCTTAGCGCTTTTTTCTCCAATTTCATTTTGTCCTTGAGTACTTTAGCTTCTTTTTTTAATGCTTCTTTTTCGGCAGTGGTTGCTAATTTTGCTGCTACTTCTGGAGCGACTTTTATGGTGTCTTTGATTGTTGTAACCGTAGTAATCGTAGTTTTTGTGGCTAACTTTATCGTGTCTGATTTAGTTTCTTGAGCAAAGAAAAGTTGAAAACTAGAAAGCAATACTACAGTGAGAAATAATTTTATATTCATGTCTATGTGTTTTTAAGTTGATGAAAATTGATGTTCAACACTAATTTATTTATTACAAGATAAGAAAAATCATTGAAAAAATCATTTCTTATTTTGTGTTGAGGATGTTGAGTCAATATTTTTTAATTTTAAATTACTAGTAGTCAATCGTTTGTTTTTTATTGGTGTAAAGTTTTTGTGCTTTATTTAACTACTGTTTATTTTTACTATTTCTTCTTTGGCTGAAGCCAAATCAAATGTTGCTGTATAATTTTTTTTCGAAATATTTAATTATCGATTAGATAGTTCTATTTTTGCACCAACAACACTACAACCATGTATAAATTACTCATTCGTCCATTTCTATTTTTGTTTGATCCGGAAAAAGTTCATTATTTTACTTTTTCATTAATTCGATTTTTGTCCAAAATTCCAGGTTTTACTAGCCTTTTTAGATTGCTTTACGAAGTAAAAGATTCAAGATTAGAAACTGAAGTTTTTGGTTTAAAATTTAGAAATCCAGTTGGACTTGCTGCTGGGTTTGATAAAGATGCCAAGCTATATAAAGAATTGTCCAATTTTGGTTTTGGTTTTATTGAAATAGGAACGTTAACTCCAAAAGGACAGGAAGGAAATCCTAAAAAAAGATTGTTTCGTCTGAAAGAAGATAGCGCAATCATTAATAGAATGGGGTTCAATAACGGCGGTGTTCAAGAAGCGGTGGAACGTTTGAAACAAAATAAAGGCGTTTTAATAGGTGGGAATATTGGTAAAAATAAGTTGACACCAAACGAAGAAGCCACTTTGGATTATGAAATCTGTTTTGATGCATTATATGATTATGTGGACTATTTTGTGGTGAATGTAAGTTCCCCAAACACGCCAAATCTTCGAGCGTTACAAGACAAAGAGCCATTGACACAATTACTGCAAACACTTCAAAATAAGAATTTGGCTAAGCCAAAACAGAAACCAATCCTCTTAAAAATTGCTCCAGATTTGACAGATGAACAGTTGCTTGATATTATTGATATTATCAAGGAAACTAAAATTGCGGGCGTTATTGCCACAAATACTACCATTTCTCGTGAAGGATTACAATCCGAGAATAAAACAGAAATGGGCGGTTTGTCTGGAAAACCATTAACGCATCGTTCTACTGAAGTCATCCGTTTTTTATCTCAAAAAAGCAATAAAGCCTTCCCAATTATTGGAGTAGGAGGAATTCATTCTGCAGAAGATGCAATAGAAAAATTAGATGCAGGAGCAAGTTTAGTTCAGTTGTACACTGGTTTTATTTATGAAGGTCCGGCTTTGGTGAAAGCCATAAACAAAAAGATTTTAGAAAGATTGTAATATTTTATTTTTGAAGGTACTTTTCACGAGTTAATAATGTCTCCTTTGATTAAACGTATGATAATTCAATTATAGTTTAAAAATCAAGTTCAATTCTAAAAGTTTAGTATCAAATTATTACCAAATTACGTAATATTTTAATTTATTACCGAAATATGTAATAATGTCAATTTTAGAAAATTTGAAACGCATAATTTAAAATTCTTAATTGTTTTTCTATCTTTGGCTTTCTATGGAGCCAATAAAAATTATAGAATGTCCACGTGATGCCATGCAAGGCATCAAACCATTTATTCCTACGGCAAGAAAAGTGACTTATATCCAGTCTTTGTTACGTGTAGGTTTTGATACCATAGATTTTGGAAGCTTTGTTTCGCCTAAAGCGATTCCGCAAATGCAGGATACAGCAGAGGTATTGGCACAACTAGATTTATCTCAAACCAAAAGCAAGTTATTGGCAATTATTGCCAATACGCAAGGAGCAACTCTGGCTTCAAATCATCCCGAAATACAGTATTTAGGATTCCCATTTTCGATTTCTGAGAATTTCCAAATGCGGAATACCCATAAAACGATTGCCGAATCGTTAATTACTTTACATGAAATCCTTGAAATTGCCGATAGGACTAATAAGGAAGTAGTAGCCTATCTTTCTATGGGATTTGGTAATCCTTACGGTGATCCTTGGAGCGTTGAAATTGTAGGCGAATGGACTGAAAAATTAGCATTAATGGGAGTTAAAATCTTGTCACTTTCGGATACGGTAGGAAGTTCAACACCAGGTGTGATTTCGTATTTGTTTTCGAATCTAATTCCAAAATATCCCAAAATAGAATTTGGTGCGCATCTTCATACTACGCCTGATAAATGGTTTGAGAAAATTGATGCGGCTTATAAAGCGGGTTGCCGTCGTTTTGATGGTGCTATTCAAGGTTTTGGCGGATGTCCGATGGCAACAGATGATTTAACGGGTAATATGCCTACTGAGAAGTTATTATCTTATTTTACTTCGCAAAAAGAAAAAACAGACATGAGTCCTATGAGTTTTGAAAGTGCTTACAATGAGGCTTCTAAGTTATTTGGTGAGTTTCATTAAAATTAAAAAATGATAATTGTACTTGAACTCTAATCTTGAAAATAATAAGTTTATGAATGATACGTTAGTTATACAGTTCCCCAATTTACTTTTAATAGACTAATATGATGCAACTACGGACCATCCATAGAATCCTAAGTGTACTAATTCTAATCTTATTTTCGTCTTCATGCGCAAGTGATTTAGATTACAATCAAGTAAATGATATAAAGTTAGAACCTGTAATTATATCAAATTTAGCTTATTTTGATGTTCAGGCAAATCAGTTTGTAACTGGAGGAGTAGAACAAAACGTAATTTTTGATGCGCCAACTGTCGTTGTGTTCAGCGAAAAATTTTTCACGGAAAAGTTAAATAGAATCGATCTTTTTTTTGAAATTAACAATACCATAAATAGAAGTTACAGAATAGACTTAGTGTTTCTGGATAGAAATAATCAGCCAGTTCATTCCTCAAATTTTATCGTACCTGCTTACTCCGGTGCAGAAAATATAGTTACTAAAACTGAAACATTTCAAAATGCTTCACTGGATTTATTAAAAAGAACAATTAAAATTACTTTTAGGCTCACCATGTTAGCAGGTCCTCCATTAAGCGAAAGCAGTGTAGGAAATCTAAAATTACGTTCAGGAGTAACCGCTTATTTTGTATTAGAATGAGAAAAATAATTTTAATTTTTGCTCTATTTCTAACAATAGGTTGCTTTTCACAAAACAAACAAATTCTATATAATTTCACTTCAGTGCCTCAGTCTTTGCTGACTAATCCGGGGTCTGATGTCAAGTTCAATTGGTATTTTGGGATTCCTTTATTGTCTGGTATTTCCACAAATGTAGGTTCCAGTGGATTTTCGGCGTATGATTTATTTGCAGATAATGGAGTCGATTTTAATGTGAAACTGAGAAATGTAGTATTCTCCACTACAAGAAAAGACAGAATGGCCATAAACGAACAAATAGAATTATTTAATGGCGGTTTTAAAATAGCTGGAGAGCAAGGAGATTCCTATGTTTCTTTTGGGATGTACCAAGAATTTGATTTTATGAGCTATGTTCCTAAAGATATTGCAATTTTGGTTTTGGACGGGAATAGAGATTATTTGGGAAAAGTATTCAATTTAGGCGATTTGAATCTAAAAGCAGAAATGCTTTCGGTTTTTCATCTGGGATTTCATAAAAAGATAAATGAAAAATTAATTCTAGGAGCGCGAGGAAAGATTTATTCCAGTATTTATAATGTTAACTCCACGAATAATTCAGGATATATTTATACCATTCCTTCCACACAAGGTGTTTATGAGCAAATGATTTATTCGGATTTGCAATTCAATACATCAGGGGTTGCTAAATATGATGATGAGGATTACGATCCAAATGTGGTAAAAGATATTACTAAAAGAGCCCTTCTAGGCGGTAATTTAGGTTTGGGATTTGATGCCGGTTTAACTTATTATCCAAAGAAAAATATTCAATTTACTGCAAGTGTGATAGATCTTGGTTTTATAAAACATACTAATGAAGTAGAAAGTTTGACTTTCAAAGGAACTTATAAATACGAAGGAGTTATTCCCAAATTCAGTTCTGGAAATTCAGCAGAAGATGGGTATCAGGAATTTAAGGATGCCGTTCCTTTAGATACCTTGTATGCTGATTATACAAGTTGGCGACCTACAAAACTCAATACTTCCATTCAGTTTTCATTCGAAGAAGAAGTCTCCGAAGATTGTAATTGTCTTAATTATGATCCTGAAACTATTTATAAAAGTGCTGTAGGTGCTCAATTATTTGTAATGTCTACCCCGAGAACGCCTTTAGTTGCTTTTACGACCTATTACAGAAGAAAAATTTTCAATTCGTTGCAAATGAAGGCAACTTATACCATAGATTCTTATTCCTATAAAAATATAGGATTGGGCTTGTCCAGTATGTTTGGACCGGTTAATTTCTATATTCTTGCCGATAATCTTTTGGAATATAGGGATGTCACGAAAGCTAATAGTCTGTCTTTTCAGCTAGGTCTTAATGTTATTTTTAAGGATAGTAAAAAATAATATTGGTTTTTATTTGAGTCTTTGTCGTTTAAATCCTTTGTAAATTTCTATCCAAAGTACCGAGACAAATCCCACTAAAATACTCAGGCAAATTTGTAACCCAGAAACCCTTTCGAACTCGAAAAAATGAGCAAATAAAGGAACGAACAGCAATAAAACCGTGATTAGAATGGTTGCGCCAATAATCATTAGAACTAAATTATTTTTATAACGCAAAGTTGTAAATATTGAATAGTAAAAAGAGCGGTTGGTGAGTGTCAAGAAAATATTGGAAGCAATCAAAGTGAGGAATACAACAGTTCTTGTGGCGCTTTCGGAGCAATTGTCAGCAACACAATATTGGTAGACAAATAAAAGTCCTAAAGTGATGACAAACCCTTGAATAATACTTATCGTTATTTCTTTCAGTTTAAAGAAAGTAGTGGTAAATGGTCTTGGTTCGAGGAGCATCAAATTGCGTTCCATAGGTTCATTTTCATAAATTATAGAACAGGTAGGGCCCATAATTATTTCCAGAAAAATGACATGAACCGGAGAGAAAATATTGGGATAAATCCATCCTAAAGCCAAAGGAATAAAGACAATCATGATAATTGGAATGTGAATCGAAATGATGTATTGAATCGCTTTTTTTAGATTGTTATATATTTTTCGGCCCATGGCAATAGCGTCAATCATTTTTGAAAAATCATCCTCAATAAGGATAAGATTGGCGGCTTGTTTGGCGATTTCGGTTCCCTTTTTGCCCATAGCAATTCCTATGTGTGCTGATTTTAATGCGGGTCCGTCGTTTACGCCATCGCCAGTCATGGCTACAATTTGATTGTTATCTTTCAGCGCTTTTATGATTTTGAGTTTGGCTTCAGGAAACATTCTTGTGAAAATGGCAGTTTCCATTACTTTTTCTTTCAAAGTGGCATCGTCCATCGCCATTAATTCATCTCCATTGAGTGTTTCTTCTACGTTTCGAAAACCAATTTGTTTGGCTATAGTGGCTGTTGTCGCTGCATTGTCACCAGTAACTATTTTTACTTGAATGCCTGCCTTATAAAATGTTTCAAAAACGGCTTTTATATTCTCTTTTGGTGAGTCATAAAAAGCGACCAGTCCTTTGAAATCAAAAGAAAATTCCTGTTGCGTTTCGGGATAATTTGTTCCTGAAAATTCAGCAACGCCAACACCCAAAACGCGAAACCCTTTCAGAGCCATAGTTGTCATTGCGGCAAGTACTTGTTGTGTTTCTTTTCCGGATAGATTAGAGCATGCAATTAAGGCTTCGGGCGCACCTTTGGCAGCAATAATTCTCGTTCCATTTTGGTTTTCAAAAATATGGGTCATCATGGGAGGTTTTCCGCATAATGGATATTCATGTGTCAATTTGAATTGGGCTCGTTCATCTGGAATTTCTAATTTTGAATACGCTTCATGCAGTGCAATTTCCATGGCGTCAAACGGAATAGGTTCACTGGCCCACATGGAAAGCGTTAATAATTCGAGTTCGTCATTACTAAGCTGTTTCTTTGGGTTAGATATTTCATTCGATGAAAAAGTGTACCATTGCGCCAAACTCATTTTGTTTTCGGTGATAGTTCCTGTTTTATCGGTGCAAATTACAGTAGCACTGCCCAGGGTTTCTACCGTTTTCGTTTGCTTGACAATAATTCCCATATTCATTAAGCGCCAAGCACCAAGTGCCATAAAAGTGGTAAAAGCAACTGGAATTTCTTCAGGGATGATGCTCATTGCCAAGGTTAAGGCTTTTAATAAACTGTCCAGAACATCTTTGGAATTATAATAATTAATAATCCAGACGACACCAAAAATTGCCAGTCCCACAAAAGACATCTTTTTTACAAAGTTCCCAATTTGTATTTGCAAAGGCGTTTTTTCTTCGATAATCGTTTCCAGACTTTTGCCTATTTTGCCTAATTGGGTTTGGTTCCCAATGGCTGTTACTTCACAAATAGCTAAACCGCTGGTTACAATTGTTCCAAGATATACTTGATTATTTTCGGACGTTTCATTTTTAAAGACAGCCAGCGATTCACCGGTAAGAATGGACTCATTTATGGAAAAATCATTAGACTTGATAATGATACCATCTGCTGGGATAAAGGTTCCTTCTTCGGTTTGAATGAAATCACCCAAGACAATTTCCTCGCTTGGAATTTCTATAATTTCGCTATTGCGAATGACTTTACTTTTGGGTTGAGATAATTTTTTTAAAGCTTCGATTGCGTTTCTGCTTTTTGATTCCTGATAAAGTGATATCGTAGAAACCATTACAATAGCTACAGCCATAAAAATTCCGTTGCCAAAATCGCCTGTGATAAAATAAATACTGGTAGCGGTCAAAAGCAATAAAAACATAGGCTCTTTAACCATTTCGATTAAAGAAGTGAAGAAGTTGTTTTTGTCCTGATGCGCTATGGAATTTACTCCATGTTTTGCTCTTGATTGCAAGACTTCATCATTAGAAAGTCCTTTTATTTGTTGTTGCGGTTCTTTCATAGCAAAAAATAAATGAATCAAATTTCACAGATTATAAAAACGGAAGAAGTTGGATTAGAGAAAACTCTATAATGCAATTTAATCATTTATTATAAAATTTACTCGTTTTTTTGCATAAGATTGTCTATATTTGCACGCAATTAAACTCCAACTACAATTGCAATGATCGCACACAACTCTAAGATTATCGGTGAAGGATTAACTTACGATGATGTTCTATTAGTTCCCAACTACTCAAATGTGCTTCCTCGCGAAGTGAGTATTCAATCAAAATTTTCAAGAAATATTACACTTAATGTTCCTATTGTATCTGCTGCTATGGATACAGTTACCGAAAGTGCAATGGCAATTGCTATGGCGCAAGAAGGCGGAATTGGTGTTTTGCATAAAAATATGACTATCGAGCAACAAGCTGCGAAAGTTAGAAAAGTAAAACGTGCGGAGTCTGGTATGATTATCGATCCGGTTACTTTGCCATTGACTTCTACTGTTGCAGATGCTAAAAGTGCAATGAAAGAATTTGGT
Organism: Flavobacterium sp. XS2P24; assembly: GCF_030010285.1. NCBI lineage: Bacteria > Pseudomonadati > Bacteroidota > Flavobacteriia > Flavobacteriales > Flavobacteriaceae > Flavobacterium > Flavobacterium sp. XS2P24. The sequence continues at coordinate 18,839 of NZ_JASCRU010000026.1, read as the reverse complement.
ATTGGAGGTATTCCAATTGTAGATGAAAACCAAATATTGAAAGGAATCGTTACCAATAGAGATTTGCGTTTCGAAAAAAATAGTTCAAGACCTATTGTTGAGGTAATGACAAGTGAAAACTTAGTAACTGTTGCCGAAGGTACTTCTCTGGAACAAGCAGAAGTAGTTTTGCAAGGTCATAAAATTGAAAAACTTCCAGTAGTAAATGCTGATTATAAATTAGTGGGTTTGATTACGTTCAGAGACATCACTAAATTGACTCAAAAACCAAATGCAAACAAAGACAAATACGGACGTTTACGTGTTGCTGCTGCATTAGGTGTTACTGCAGATGCTGTTGAAAGAGCTACAGCTTTGGTTAATGCCGGAGTAGACGCAGTTATAATCGATACCGCTCACGGTCATACAAAAGGAGTGGTTGATGTACTGAAATTAGTGAAAGCTAAATTTCCTGACTTAGACGTTATTGTTGGTAATATTGCCACTGCAGAAGCAGCTAAATATCTAGTTGAAAATGGCGCAGATGGAGTAAAAGTAGGCATTGGACCAGGTTCTATCTGTACTACTCGTATTGTTGCGGGTGTTGGTTTTCCTCAATTTTCTGCAGTACTTGAAGTTGCTGCAGCGATTAAAGGCACTGGCGTTCCAGTAATTGCTGATGGTGGAATTCGTTACACAGGTGATATTCCTAAAGCGATTGCTGCAGGTGCAGATTGTGTGATGTTAGGGTCGTTATTAGCTGGTACTATGGAATCTCCTGGTGAAACTATTATTTTCGAAGGAAGAAAATTCAAGTCATACCGTGGAATGGGTTCTGTGGAAGCGATGCAAGAAGGTTCAAAAGACCGTTATTTCCAAGATGTGGAAGATGATGTTAAGAAATTAGTACCGGAAGGAATTGTAGGACGTGTGCCTTATAAAGGTGAATTGAACGAAAGCATGCAACAATTCATTGGTGGTCTTCGTGCCGGAATGGGATATTGTGGCTCAAAAGATATTCCTACTTTACAAGATACAGGTCGTTTTGTTCGTATTACCGCAAGTGGAATCAACGAAAGTCATCCTCATAATGTAACTATTACAAAAGAAGCTCCTAATTATTCTAGATAATTTATAGTTTTAAAATCATAAAAAAAAGCATAATTAATTCCGTTTTAGGGTTTTAATTATGCTTTTTTATTGCTTTAAACTTTAGTCTTGCAATTCAGAGGAGTCAGACAAGTCAGCCAGATTGTTTTTTAAATGTTGGCTGTCCCAACTGTGATTAGTTGCTGCAACTTGGGAATAAATATCACTCTTTAGTAACTGTTCCTGTAATTCAATTTCTTCTTTAATTGTAATCAGGTACGCCATTTTATCATGGCGTTTTTCGGCAAGTTTACGTGTGGTAATTTCATCGTATTTTATAAACTGTTGCCCTTGTCTGGTTGCCGTATATTTTCGAAGTCCTAATTCTACTAATGCATCAACACCCATATTTACAGCGCTGTATAAAGTTTCTCTGTAAATATGTTCCACTTTATGATCGATTAATTCATAGGCGTCATTTCGGTTTCGGGCACGCGTTAAAATTTTTAAATTTGGAAAGTGCTTTTTTAAGGTTTCAATGACTTGAAGATTTACGGTTGGATTATCAATGGCGGCAATGAAAACTTTAGCATTTTCACAACCTGCAGCTTTCAGTAATTCCAATCGGGTTGCATCTCCATAATAGACTTTAAAACCCATTTTTCGTAATAAATCGATTCGGTCTGAATCATAATCAAGAATAGTTGATTTTATTTGATTAGCTCTCAATAATCGACCGACTGTGCTTCCAAAATGCCCAAAACCAGCTATAATAACTGGGTTATCCTCGTCAATATAATCATTGTCTTTTTTTATTTCTTTTTCCTGAATTCGGGTGTTTGGATATATTATTCGCTCATTTATTAGTAACAGAAAAGGAGTTGCAACCATACTCATGGCTATGACTGCCATAATTTGATTGGCTAAAATATTGGGTATAATATTCAATTGCATGCAGAAACTCATGATTACAAAACCAAATTCTCCAGCCTGACTCAAACCAAATGCAAACAGTAGATTTTGATCTAATTTCTTTTTATAATACCGACTGGTAAAAAATAGAACGATGAATTTTACTAATGTTAGAATCGCTCCAAAAGCAAAAATAAATAATGGATTGTCAATAATTAATTGGAAGTTTATTGAGGCACCTACGCCCAGAAAAAACAATCCCAAAAGCAATCCTTTAAATGGTGCAATATCGCCCTCTAATTCATGGCGAAATTCAGAGTTGGCTAATACGACACCAGCCATAAAAGCACCTAATGCAGGGCTTAATCCAATTAATTGCATCATATACGAAACCCCAACTACGAGCAGTAATGCAGAAGCAGTAAACAATTCCTGTAACCTGGTTTTTGCGATTATATGCAATAACGGAACAAACAAAAAGCGGCCTGCAAAATAAATTGTCGAAATAATTCCGATTACGATTACCGTTTGCAACCAGCTCGCATAACCTGTAATTAATGATTGTGGCGCATCATTTGTAGCCTCAAGATTTACGGTTGACAAAAGAGGTAAAAAGGCTAAAATTGGGATTACGGCAATATCTTGAAAAAGTAAAACTGCAAATGAGGAGCGCCCTACTGAAGTATTTGATAATCCTTTTTCTTTTAAGGTTTGCAATACAATAGCAGTGGAAGATAATGCCAGCGCCAGTGAAATCGCTAATGTAGTTTCCCATCTCCAGTCCATAAAAAAAAGACATCCGAGAAATAGGATTATTGTCGTTCCAATTAATTGCATGGAGCCCATTCCAAGAATGAATTTCCGCATTTTCCAAAACTTACTTGGTTCTAATTCAAGACCAATTAAAAAAAGCATCATTACCACACCAAATTCTGCAAAATGCATTATATCCTGACCTTCCTGACCAATAAAACCAAGAACAAAAGGACCAATGATTATGCCCGCCAATAAATAGCCTAAAATAGAACTCAAGCCTAATTTTTTAGCAATTGGTACGCAAATTACGGCAGCAGTTAAATAAATGATTGCCTGAAGCAAAAAATTAGTATCCATATTATGTCAGTATTGTTGCAAACCATTCATTCAAGTAATGATGTTGCAAAATTTCATCCGTATCTATATCATGATTTTCTAAATAGTCCAGAAAATAGCCATAAATCAAACCATTTTTTTCATAATCTTCATCGGTCATATTATGTGTTCCGTGCACTACAAAAGGAGGTAAGTAAATCATATTACACACTTTTGCAGTTTGGTTAAAAGGTTCCAATAATTCAAGAATACTATAACGATCACTACCCGTTTCGCAATAATTTTCCTTGTCGCCACCAGTAGTAATCACCTGAAAAATAATTTTATCCTGTAATGCTTTTCCCTTTTTTCCATAAGCCCAGTTATGTTCCAGTACCATATCAATCCATTGTTTCATTAATGGCGGACAACTATACCAATACATGGGATGGTGCCAAATGATAATGTCATGCTGACTTAATAAATCTTGCTCGAATTTTACATCAATATCAAAATCAGGATAGTGTTCATATAAATCATGAAAAGTAATGTTTTCTGAATCGGGAATGTTTTCCACCAAAGCTTTATTCGCATGAGATTTCTCGAATAGCGGATGTGAAAATAGGATTAAGATTTTATTTTTTGGCATAAATTTATTTTAACTATTTAAAAGAATTATTCTGTTGATTTACACTGTTTTTATGAAAATAAAACTGCTCTAAGGTATAAAATATTGCTTAATCTTAATAATTTACTATGGTTCAAATATTATTTTTTAACGATAAACAAAAAATCCCGTCTAAACAAAATCTAAAGTTTCGTTCAGACGGGATGTATTTAGAATCTATAATTCAGGATTGCATTAATTCAACCAAAATGGATTGTGAAAAAAATGCTCTTATTTAATTTTTGGAAAGATTGGCTAATAATTTTTTGCTGCCCACAATCCAAAGAATATCATTTTTTTCTAAAATCAATTTTGATTCTGGGTTGAGTATTCTTTTTCCTCCTCTTTCCAAGCCAACAATCAAGCCGCGAGTTTTTTCACGTAATTCAGAATCACGGATGCTTTTTCCAATAAATGCTTCGTTGATGAGTTCTAACTGTTGTAATACAATATCAGATTCAGTTTCCAATGGAGAAACATCAATCTCATTTTGGTCTAAATATTTTTTAAATGCTGCCACTTGGGTATCAGTTCCAATGACACAAATTTCATCTCCGGGAAAAAGTCTTTCGTTTCTACTAGGAATATTAATCGTGATTTCTCCTCGCTTAACAAATGCGATATTAATTCCTAATTGCTCGCGAATACTTAATTCTTCTAATGTTTTTCCAGCAATATTCGAGGTTGGAGCAATTTCAAAAGTCGTCATGTGTCCGTCCCAAGGTGTCAAATCACTACGACTTCTTACCGCTTTTTTAATTTCTCGGGCGTTTAAATTTTGCAAAAAGTGATTTTCAATTTTGTGGTACTGTGCATTTAATTTTTTTGGAAAAACAAAATAGACTACTACAGCTGCAATCAGGACTAAAAAAGCGATTACAGGAGAGAAAAAGATATTCAATAAAAATCCAATATAAATCAGGGTCAATATCATTCGCAGTAAAATCATCATTAGTATTGGCCCTCGATATTTGCGCTCTTCCCTTAAAATAGCCACTTGTTTAACTGCAATGCGGCGCAAAGAAAGTGCCCATAAGAAAGGGGATAGTATCACTAATGTAATTAATGCAGCGAATATGTTTCCAAATTGTGATCCTTGAACTAAAGGTAAAATGAATTTTGATGAAAGTAAAATGACGGCCACTATAATCACGGAATGGATAATCACCTGTGTCAGAAATGCGCGTACAACGATTTGCCAGTTGCTTACTAATTTTATGGATTGTGCATTGGCACTGTAGCGTTCGATTTTTTTAATCCATTTTCTAGGTAGTTTTTTCTCCAGATATTCAGAAAAAGGAGTGGCAAATTTCACCATAAAAGGAGTCGTAAAAGTGGTCACTGCTGACACTGCCACCACAATTGGATATAGAAAATTACTGGTTACATTAAGCGTCATTCCTAATGTTGCAATAATAAAGGAGAATTCCCCAATTTGCGATAAACTCATTCCGGTTTGCACGGATTGTTTCAATGGTTGTCCCGAAAGTAAAGCTCCAATTGTTGAACTTACAGATTGTCCTATAATCACTACGAATGTCAAAATTGCGACAGGCAAGGCATATTCATATAAAGTTCCCGGATTGATCAACATTCCAACGGATACAAAGAAAACGGCACCAAAAAGGTCTTTTACAGGTTTTACCAAATGTTCTATGTGTTCGGCCTGAGTTGTTTCGGCAATGATGGAACCCATAATAAAAGCGCCTAATGCAGGAGAGAAACCAACATTGGCAGCTAGAATAACCATCATTAAACACAATGCAAGTGAGATAATTAACAGCATTTCGTCCGTTAATATGTTTTTAGCTTTTTTAAGTAAAGTTGGGATAAAAAAGATACCACCAACAAACCAAATGGTCAAGAAAAAGATTAGTTTAAGTACGGATAATAACAATTCACTTCCTGAAAACTGTTGACTCACTGCAATTGTAGAAAGTAATACCATCATCAAAATGGCAACTATATCTTGAACGATAAGCGAACCAATAACGATTCCCGCAAATTTTTGGGTTTTTACGCCCAATTCATCAAATGTTTTTAAGATAATGGTAGTGGATGAAATCGAAAGTATAACTCCTAAAAAGATACTGTCCATCGGTTTCCAGCCAATCCATTGTCCCACTAAATATCCGATGGAAACCATCGCAATAATTTGTGTTACTGCTGTAATCGATGCGGTTCCACCCACTTTCATCAGTTTCTTAAAACTGAATTCCAGTCCCAAACTAAATAATAAAAAGATTACACCAATCTCTGCCCAAACTTCTACACTTTTAATATCTTTTACGGAAGGGAAAAAATCAAAATGATTTCCTGCCAAAAATCCTGCAATTAAATACCCCAGAACCAGTGGTTGTTTTATTTTTTTAAATAACAAAACTGCCACTGCAGCTGTCATCAGGATTAATCCTAAATCACTAATTAGAGGTTGTAAGTGGTGTGATACATTTGCTACTGTTTCTGCGGTATTCATTGGCGTTTACTGATTTTTAAGGTTTTTGTGTATATTGGTAAGATATAAAAAAACTTTAATTTTTGAAGTATAATTACAGCTGAATACGGCTTTTTATGATTTTTTTAGCAATAAAAATCCCGTTGAAAAAAATTCTTATTTCTTTTCAACGGGATTTTATAAAATGGAATAATCTTTTAAAATTTATATTCCTAGGAAATTACTAGGAGTGATTTGCATCAATTCAGCCTTAATTTCATCCGAAACTTCTAAGGTTGCAATAAAACCGTGAATTGCATTTTTATCAATCGCTTCATTGGTTCTGGTCAATCCTTTTAACGCTTCATACGGATTTGGATATCCTTCACGACGTAAAATTGTTTGAATTGCTTCTGCAACTACAGCCCAGTTTTTCTCTAAATCTTCGTGGAATTTTGGCTCATTCAATAACAATTTGTTTAATCCTTTCAAAGTGGCTTCAAAAGCGATTAATGTATGTCCCATTGGTACACCAGTATTTCTCAAAACGGTACTGTCAGTCAAATCACGTTGTAATCTTGACAATGGTAATTTAGCAGATAAATGTTCGAAAATAGCATTGGCAATACCTAAGTTTCCTTCTGAATTTTCAAAATCAATTGGGTTTACTTTATGTGGCATCGCTGATGAGCCAATTTCTCCCGCTTTGATTTTTTGTTTGAAATATTCCATCGAAACATACGTCCAGATATCTCGGTCTAAATCAATGATGATCGTATTTATTCTTTTCAATGCATCAAAAAAGGCTGCGAAATGATCGTAATGTTCAATTTGCGTAGTAGGGAAGGAGTGGTGTAAACCAAGGTTTTCTTCTACAAATTTCCCTCCAAATTTTCTCCAGTCAATTTGAGGATACGCTACGTGATGTGCGTTATAATTTCCTGTTGCACCACCAAATTTAGCCGCAAAAGGAACATTAAACAACAAACGCATTTGCTCTTCTAAACGTTCTACAAAAACACCAATTTCTTTACCCAAACGAGTTGGAGAAGCCGGTTGTCCATGTGTACGGGCAAGCATTGGAACGTCCTTCCATTCGATACTTAAATCTTTCAATTTTGAAGTTAAAGTAATCAAAGAAGGCATGTATACTTTCTCGAAAGCTTCTTTTGTAGATAGCGGAATCGCCGTATTATTAATATCTTGAGAAGTCAATCCAAAATGAATAAACTCTTTGTATTCTGATAATCCTAGTTTTTCAAAAGCATCTTTGATAAAGTATTCCACCGCTTTTACATCGTGGTTGGTTACTTTTTCTGTTTCTTTTATCCAAAGTGCATCTTCAGTAGAGAAGTTTTTATAGATGTTACGTAAACTCTTGAATAAATCTGGGTTTACATTTTTTAATTGTGGCAAAGGCACTTCGCACAAAGCAATGAAATATTCAATTTCAACCAATACGCGGTATTTGATTAAGGCTTCTTCAGAGAAAAATGGAGCCAGAGAAATAGTCTTGTTTCTATATCTTCCGTCGATTGGCGATATAGCATTCAATTCGTTTAAAGTAGTCATTGTTTTGTTGTTTGTTCGAAAGGCACAAATATAAACCTTTCGAGACAAATTAGAAAACTAATGGTTTTTAAATAAACTCGATAAGCTTCTTTTTTAGTGTTTTCATTCCTTCAGAAGCCACTTCTGGAATTACTTCCAATGGATTTCTAAGATTTGGGATTTTTATAGGTTTTGGATCAATATAAAAAACTGGAGTTTCGGGATGCGTAAAATCGATTAATCCTGCCGCTGGATATACTTGTAATGAAGTCCCTATAACAGCAAAATAATCCGCATTTTGGGTTATTGCAATCGCTTCATCAAGAGCTGGAACTTCCTCGCCAAACCAAACAATGTGCGGGCGCAATTGATTTTTGTTTTCATCTAAATCGCCAAAATTCAAATCCTCCTGCCAGTCCAGAATATAATTTGGGTTTCGTGTACTTCTTACTTTCAATAACTCACCGTGCAAATGCAACACATTAGTACTTCCGGCGCGTTCGTGTAAATCATCTACATTTTGGGTAATAATGTAAACATCAAATTCCTTTTCTAATTCAGCCAGAATTTGATGACCCAAATTGGGTGCTACTTCCTTGAGTTGTTTTCGTCTTTGATTGTAAAAATCCAGCACCAAAGCCGGGTTTTTACGCCAGCCTTCGGGAGTTGCGACATCCATAACGTTATGGCCCTCCCAAAGTCCGTCACTGTCACGGAAAGTTTTTATACCACTTTCGGCACTGATTCCGGCACCAGTCAAAACCACTAATTTCTTTTTCATTATTTTTAAATATTAAGGAACACAGATGACACGGATTAAACAAATTAAAACGGATTTTTTAAAATTTATTTAAAGTTATTTGTGAAAATCCGTTAAATCTGTGTCATCTGTATTCTATTTTTATTTTAGCTTTTATTAAAAAATAAAACTACTCTTTTTTAGTATTTTTGCCAAAAAAATAACCTATAATGATTGATGTCGATTACCTTAATTTTCTTGAAAATATCTTAACGGATAACCGCAAAGAAAAATTTCTGAAAGTATTGGAAAACAGAACCAAGCATTTTACGATTGCTGTTGAGGATATTTTTCAAATGCACAATACAAGCGCAGTGATGCGCAGTTGTGAGATTTTTGGGATTCAGGAATTGAATGTTATCGAGCAGCGTTACGGAAAAAGTATCGACAAAGAAATTGCAATGGGTGCCCAAAAATGGGTTGACATCAATACATTCGACAGTATTTCTAATTGTGTGGATACATTAAAAAGTAAGGGCTACCAAATCATTGCCACTACGCCGCATGAAAATGATTGTTTGATGGAAGATTTTGATATTTCTAAACCGAGTGCCTTATTTTTTGGAACCGAAAGAGACGGATTATCAGAGGAAATTTTACAACGCGCCGATGGTTTTCTAAAAATTCCGATGGTGGGTTTTACTGAAAGTTTAAATATCTCGGTTTCGGCGGCGATCATCATTCAAAATCTGACGAATCGATTGCGCAATTCAAACATTGACTGGCATTTATCCGAAAATGAAATTTTAGAAAAGCGTTTGGCTTGGGCCAAAAATTCCATAAAAGATATTAAGCGGATTGAAGAACGGTATTTTGAGGAGAATCCAAGTTAGTGTAAACGAACGCTTAAATTAGATTGTAACGGTTTGCTGAGTCATTGCAAGGAACGACCTGTTCGCCGTGGCGAAAGCAATCACATCTAGTATTTTCTTTCATCTGTGTTGCTTTTCATGACAAGAGTTACAAATTGAAACTAACCATTCTATTGGCTCTTTTCCGATATTCCTTTTTGCGTATCTTTTGTGATGAACTTGAGTAGCTTTTCCACCACAATACACACAACGCCAATTATCTCTTTTAAAAACAACTGCTCGTTTTCGTTGCCATACATCTGATTTTAGATATGTATTTCTGTAATAATCACGTCTATGCCGACGTTTCATTTCGAACCACAACCATTTAAGAATTACTCCTCCAAATAGAAGAATTAATAAAAGTATAATCTTTTTATTTTCTGGACTTATTACCATACTCATTTTCTTTTCGTTAGATTTTCTATGAGATTCATGAAAGTCAACTACTTTATGACGTTTTAATATACTCTCAAATTATAAAAATTGCGCAAAGTCAGAGACATTTGCGCAGCATTTACTAAAAATTTATTTGATTTCAGGGATACTTTGCGGAGCGGTCATTATTTGGTAAATACATCTATTGAAAAGCATTCCGTATATCCAGGAAATTGATTTTTTGGCAAATAAGAATACTCAACGTATTCTTCATGAAGGGATTCTTCCAATTGCATGATTGAATACAATGTACCTGATAAAATAGAAACGACTTCTATGGAATAACCTGATTCTCGTTCAATTGTCGTTCTTCTTCTGTGAACATCGTTCGAGATTCCAATTTTGTAAAAGTCCTCAGAATTACCAGTTAGACGGAAATAATAGAGATTACAATTAATATCTCTTAATTCTTGTGGTAACAACTCTGATCTCCATTTTCCACGATGTAGTTGCCGAGCACATGTTGGACATCCTTGACCAGATAAATGTCTATGACCGCGTTGTTCGAACCATCCATGCTTTTTGCAATATATCCGAACAGGTTCCGATAACATTAGAAAAGATGATTGGTCATATTGATAAATATTTCCGTGACATTTTATCGCTCCTTGAAAAAACTCAGACCATGAAATTCGCTTATTTATTCCACGGTTTTCTTCAAAACACTTACTGCAACCTTGCTTAATCCACAAATGATTTCTGGCTTTAATCAAAAATTTTCCATGTTTTGGGCAGACTACTGAAATCATTGATTCTGGATTGATATAATCCTTGATTGGGTACGAAAAGAAATTATTATGTGCTTCGATACATCTATTGAAAAAATCCTCTATGCTTAATTTTCGGGACTTTTCGGTTCGTTCTCGGCCACATTTAGGACATCCAAATCCAGAAAGATGATTGCTTGGCGTTTGTTTAAAAGTTCCATGTGTTGTACAAATGATTTCTATTTTTGTTTTGTTGCCATTATATTCAAAATCCGTGTAATCATAAATTTCTCCATGAACGGAAATTGCTTTCGAAATAAAACTTTTAGCAGAATTTTCCTTTCTTAATTTCCCTTGTTGTAACCGACCACAATCTGGGCAATCTGTTCCGCGGATATGATGGTCGGGAGTTTGCCAAAATGATCCATGAATTGGGCAAATTATTTCAACTTTTCCTTTCATCTTTGAAAATGAAACATTCTGATACTCATATTTGTTACCATGAGTTTGCTTGAAACGTAATATTATTTCCTCACTATTTATTTTTTTTGACATTACCAATTTAGAAACTGAATATTAGAGGTAGTTTAGTTTTCTTGTTTTTCATCTAACAAAATCGCGATTTTTTCCAAAGCCGAGGGATGCTTATCTAATTGTGAAACAGTCAGACCTGCAATTAAAATGTCGTTTCGTTGAATTTGGACAGCAATCGAAAGCAATTCGAAATCCGTTAGTTTTGGATAACCTGATTTCAGGTCGTCATAATACTTGTTCAAACTTTTAAAATTTTCCATATTATTTATTTTTAGGTTACATTATCTCTCAATATAATTACTCTTGTCCATTCACGCTTCGCAGACTTGCAGGTAACTAGTATATAGCTCTGACGCTATCATACTTATCACCCCAAAATTAGGAAGATAGTCCTAATAGTCATCAAATTTATTTAGCTAATATATAAATAAATCGTTGAAAATACTTATAAATAGTAATAAGTAATTAATCGTTAAAGATATATTCTTCCACTGCAGGATCATTACGTAAAACCGTAAACGGAGTTATTTATCACAAAATCCCTAGCCCCGATAGCAGTGGAAAGCCTATGCCGGTTGAAAACCACTTTTTTCTGGTGGTGGCAGAGCGACCAAAGGAAGCTCCTGACAGCAGCTAGAAAAAGGGTTTGAAACCAAATAGCTTGCAGCGTAGGGCGGGAATTGCTCCTGAAATAAATTCAGGATAAATCCTGAAAAAGATTGAAAAAGATTGAAAAAGATTGAAAAAGATTGAAAAAGATTGAAAAAGATTGAAAAAGATTGAAAAAGATTGAAAAAGATTGAAAAAGATTGAAAAAGATTGAAAAAAGATTTAAAAAAAGATCCTGAAATGAATTCAGGATAAAATTCAGGATAAAAAAATTCCCCAACTACTTTCGTAATTGGGGAATTTAATTTTAAAGAATCGAAACGGTTATTAGTTAACGATAACCCATTGTCCTGAAGCGATTAAGCTTTCGGCTTTTTTGTATTTCATTTCTTGAATTTGTCCGTTTGCCACGTTTTGAATCGTAACGTTGTCATTGCGATTGATTTTTGGCATATCTCTCACGATAGTTTCCGTTACTTGTCGTTGTTGCGTTTCACCAGCTTCACGATTTATATTTTCGCTATTTGGAATTTCGTCTTTGCTCAATTTATAGTCTTCTTGTTGGCGAACTTCTTTTGCTTCTTGAATTTGTTGATTCTCTTGAGCCGGTAAATCACCTTTGAACAAGAATGAAATCACTTCCTTGTTTACATTGTCAATCATTGCTCTAAACAAATTGAATGCTTCCAATTTGTAAATAAGTAATGGATCTTTTTGTTCGTGAACCGCAAGTTGAACCGATTGTTTCAACTCATCCATTTTACGTAAGTGTTTCTTCCAAGCTTCATCTACAATGGATAAAGTGATATTTTTTTCGAAATCAGCCACCAGTTGAGCTCCCTCAGTTTCGTAGGCTTTTTTCAAATCAGTAACCACATTCAACGATTTGATTCCATCTGTAAAAGGAACTACGATGCGTTCAAATTGATTGTTTTTATCTTCGTAAACACTTTTTATGATTGGGAATGCTTCTCTGGCACTTCTCTCGGTTTTCTCTGTATAATATTCAAGCGTAGCTTTGTATATTTTACCGGTTAATTCCATTTCACTCAATTTACTGAATTCACTTTCAGTAACTGGCGATGTGATTGAGAAATAGCGAATCAATTCGAATTCAAAGTTCTTGAAATTATTTGATGCTTTGTTTTGGTCAACGATCAATTCACAAGTATCGTAAAGCATGTTTGCAATATCTAATTTCAAACGTTCTCCAAACAATGCATGACGACGACGTTTGTACACTACTTCACGTTGTGCGTTCATTACATCATCATATTCCAATAAACGTTTACGAACACCAAAGTTGTTTTCTTCTACTTTTTTCTGAGCACGTTCGATAGATTTAGTCATCATAGAATGCTGAATCACTTCACCTTCCTGCAATCCCATTCTGTCCATCACTTTAGCCACTCTTTCAGAACCAAACAAACGCATTAGGTTGTCTTCAAGAGAAACATAAAACTGGGAACTTCCTGGGTCACCTTGACGTCCTGCACGACCACGTAACTGACGGTCTACACGACGGGAATCATGACGCTCTGTTCCTACAATTGCTAATCCACCAGCGGCTTTTACTTCGGCAGATAATTTAATATCGGTACCACGACCAGCCATATTGGTTGCAATCGTTACCACACCAGGTTTTCCTGCTTCTTCAACAATTTGTGCTTCTTGTTTGTGCATTTTTGCATTCAAGACATTGTGTGCAACGCCTCTCATTTTCAACATTCGGCTTAATAATTCTGAAATCTCTACAGAAGTTGTACCAATAAGAACCGGTCTTCCTGCATTAGATAATTCAGTTACGTCTTCGATAACGGCATTGAATTTTTCACGAGTAGTTTTATAAATAAAATCCTCTTTGTCTTTTCTGGCCATTCCTCTGTTCGTAGGAATTTCTACAACGTCTAGTTTATATATTTGCCATAACTCACCCGCTTCAGTTACTGCAGTTCCAGTCATTCCTCCCAGTTTGTTGTACATTCTGAAATAATTCTGTAACGTAACGGTTGCAAATGTTTGAGTTGCAGCTTCGATTTTTACATTTTCTTTGGCTTCAATCGCTTGGTGCAATCCGTCAGAATAACGGCGACCGTCCATGATACGACCTGTTTGCTCATCAACAATCATGATTTTGTTATCCATGATTACATATTCAACATCTTTTTCGAATAAAGCATAGGCTTTCAAAAGTTGTGTCAAAGTATGAATACGCTCACTTTTTACTCCAAAATCTTGAAACAATTGTTCTTTTTCTTCGGCTTCAGTGTCTTTATCTAATTTTTTCTTTTCGATTGCGGCAATTTCAGTTCCAATGTCCGGAAGTACAAAAAAGTCAGCATCAGTATCTCCAGAAAGGTATTTAATTCCGTTATCGGTCAATTCAACCTGATTGTTTTTTTCTTCAATAACAAAATACAATGCCTCATCAATCTTGTGCATTTCTCTTTTGTTATCCTGCATGTATTGATTTTCGGTTTTTTGAAGTAATTGTTTAATTCCTTCTTCACTCAAAAATTTAATTAATGCTTTGTTTTTTGGTAACGCTCTGTAAGCTCTTAACAATTGGAATCCACCTTCTTTAGTATTTCCCTCTTTAATTAATTTTTTTGCTTCAGATAAGAAACCGTTAGCCAATTGTCTTTGTATGCTAACTAAGTTTTCAATTTTTGGTTTCAATTCATTAAACTCATGACGATCTCCTTGCGGAACCGGTCCTGAAATAATCAATGGTGTTCTGGCATCATCAATTAAAACTGAATCGACCTCATCGACAATCGCGTAATTGTGTTTTCGTTGCACTAAATCTTCTGGCGAATGCGCCATGTTATCTCTTAAGTAGTCAAAACCAAACTCATTATTGGTTCCGTAAGTGATATCAGCATCGTAGGCTTTTTTTCTTCCTTCAGAACTTGGTTGGTAATTGTCAATACATTCTACAGTCATACCGTGAAATTCGAATAATGGCGCTTTCCAAGTACTATCTCTTTTTGCCAAATAATCATTCACAGTTACTAAATGCACACCGTTTCCAGTTAAAGCATTTAAGTAAAGCGGTAAAGTTGCCACTAATGTTTTTCCTTCACCTGTTTGCATTTCAGCTACTTTTCCTTCATGTAAAACCATTCCGCCAATTAATTGTACGTCATAGTGAATCATGTCCCAAGTAATTTCTTTTCCTGCAGCACTCCATGAATTTGCCCAAACTGCATTGTCACCATCTAAGGTAATGTAGGTTTTAGTAGCAGAAAGTTCACGATCTTTAGGTGTAGCGGTTACCACTATTTGAGTGTTGTCTTTGAAACGTCTTGCTGTTTCTTTTACAACGGCAAATGCTTCCGGAAGAATTTCCATCAACGTTTTTTCGGAGATATCGTAAGCTTCTTTTTCTAATGCGTCAATAGCAACATAAATATCTTCTCTCTTGTCAATATCTTCAATGCTTTCCACTTCTAGTTTCAGCGCCGCAATTTTTGCATCTTTTTCAGCACGTGCCTGTTTGATTCTATCTTTGAAAAAAGCAGTGCGTCCTCTAAGATCATCATTAGATAATGCCATCAGAGGAGTTTCAAAAGCTTTAATTTTGGTAAGATACGGTTGTAAAGCTTTGACATCTTTTTGGGATTTATCCCCAACAAAGACTTTAATAATACTATTTATAAAACTCATAATATGTTTTTATTTCTGTTTGTGTAATTCTGTAAATTTAAACAAAAAAAAGCCTCTTTTGAGACTTTTTCTTGGTTTACTTTTTAATATTCATCCTCATTCCAAAGATAATCTTCGTCAGTTGGATAATCTGGCCAAATTTCTTCCATTGATTCATATATCTCGCCTTCATCCTCTATAGATTGAAGGTTTTCTACTACTTCTAATGGAGCTCCTGCTCTAATAGCGTAGTCAATAAGTTCGTCTTTGTTAGCAGGCCACGGTGCATCGCTTAAATAAGATGCTAATTCTAATGTCCAATACATGTGTTGTCGATTTAGTTTTGTGCAAAAATAAATTTTTTACTGAAAAAGACAAGTAAAAAATCATTTATTTTTAGTTAAAGTTAAGAACGTTTTGTTGATTGCTGATTTTTGATTTCAGATTAACGATTTTTGATTTTTTAAATACATCTGAAATCAAAAATCGTTAATCTTCAATCTGAAATCCTATTTCCTTGGAATCCATTGAACTTCGGCAGTGTTCAAATCATGAGACAACTTTCGTGCCAACACAAAAAGGTAGTCAGAAAGTCGGTTTAAGTACTTGATTGCTATTTCAGGAACGGGTTCATTGTGGCTTAAATGAACGGATAAACGCTCTGCTCTGCGACAAACACAACGTGCAATATGACAATATGACACAGTAGTATGTCCGCCTGGAAGTACAAAATGAGTCATTGGCGGCAATGCTTCTTCCATAGCGTCAATTTCATTTTCCAATAATTCAATGTCAGATTCTATAATCCCCAAATTTTTTAAACGAAGTTCGCCGTTTTTCATCACTTCTTTTTCCGGTGGCGTTGCTAATATTGCGCCAACAGTAAATAGACGATCTTGGATTTCGATAAGGATTTCTTTGTAATGTGCATTCATTTCCTGATCGCGAATCAGACCAATATGAGAATTCAATTCGTCAACAGTTCCGTAGCTTTCAATTCGGGCATGGTCTTTTGGTACTCTGGTTCCGCCAAAAAGTGCTGTTGTTCCTTTATCTCCAGTCTTTGTATATACTTTCATCTACCGTTTATTTGATTTAAAAAACAAATTTAGCGTATTAATTCCACTATTGCTGCAACAAATCGTTCCAGTGAATTTTCACTGAGATTGAAATATAAATCAGGTTCAATGCATTCAATTTCCATTAAATACAGTTCGTTCTCAATAAGGATTCCGTCTACTCGCGCATACAGTAAATTTTCTGGGAATGTATTGACAATTTTTTGCGCTTTTTCAATTAGTTCCTGACTGGGTTGAACCAAATTGTATTTTCCTCCAAAAAGGGATTGTACTCTAAAATCGCCATCCACGGGTTTTTTATTGACCGCATGTGAGAATTTTTTATTGAAAAAGATAAAAGAAGTTTCGCCCAATGTTTGAATCTCGGGCATAAATTCCTGTAAAAGTAACTCTTTCTCAGCAGCAATACTTTTATATTTTGTGCTTATTTCCTGAATTTCGGATACGTCAAAAACTTCGGTGAGATAGGAACCAGCAGAAAATGCGGGTTTTATAACCGCTTTTTTCCAGTGTGTAGGTATCAATTCAGCAAGATTAAGATGATCTGTTTTATCAATGAAAACGGTTGGCAAAATGGTGATTCCCTGCTGTTCCATTTCACGCAAGTAAAACTTATGTATGTTTTGCTTGATTACTTCAATAGGATTTAGTGTTTTGATTCCCAGTTTTTCTATTTGGTCGAGCCAAATTTTAAACTCGGTTTCTTTCTCGAAATAATCCCAAGTATTGCGAAAAATCAGATAATCAAAATCAGTCCAATTGATGTTTTTGTCGCTCCAGATTGCGGCGCTGGCTTCTATATTATGTTTAGCTAATGCCGGAATTATTTTTTGATCTTCGGGATTTAGGTTTGGAAGTTTTTCGCAGGTTAGTATGGCGATTTTCATTTTTTGGTAGGTGTTATTTGGAATTTTAAACGCAATCGTAATTTGGATTTCCTAGCCCGGATAAAAGCGATATCCTCTTTCTTGTCATTCAAACGAAGGAAGAATGACAAGAAAGAGATACAAGCGGATAGCCGGAAGCAGCTCCTGAAAAAAAACTATTTAGAAGTATCGCTTTCTATAAGTCCGTCACGTAAGCGAATTACGCGATTGGCGTAAGCGGCGATTTCTTCCTCGTGTGTTACCAAAATTACGGTATTTCCATTGGCGTGGATGTCTCCAAAAAGTTTCATGATTTCTAATGATGTTTTACTGTCCAGATTTCCGGTAGGTTCATCGGCAAGAATGATGGACGGTTTGTTGACCAAAGCACGGGCGATTGCCACACGCTGGCGTTGTCCACCTGAAAGCTGATTGGGTTGGTGGTCCATTCTGTCTGCAAGATTTACTTGTTCTAAAACTTCGGTAGCTCTTGCTTTTCTTTCTGATTTTGAAAATCCGGCATAAATCATGGGTAAAGCCACGTTATCTAATGCGGTGGTTCTGGGTAAAAGGTTGAAAGTCTGGAAAACAAATCCTATTTCTTTGTTTCGAATTTCGGCTAATTCATCATCTTTCATCTGGCTGACGTCTTTTCCGTTGAGGATGTAGCTCCCGGAAGTTGGTGTGTCTAAACAACCTAATAAATTCATTAAAGTTGATTTTCCAGATCCTGAAGGTCCCATTAATGCTACATATTCGCCTTTGTTTATTTCTAAATCAATGCCTTTAAGAACATAAACGATTTCATTTCCAAGTACAAAATCTCGTTTGATATTGGTTATTTTGATTAGCGGGTTTGCCATTAGAATATATGATTTTGACCTTCGACGGAGCGTAGGCTGCTATTAAATTAGATTTTAAAAGTACAAAAGACTTTTGAATTATTAATAAGTAGTTGTTTTTTAAAATTTGTTACATTTTGCGCCTTAATTTTAAATAAGAACTAACTTTTTTAAAATCAAACAATTGCGTTTTTTGCTAATTTCTTTTAAAAGGCAATTTTTAATACATAGAATCAGCCGTAATTATTTATACTATTTCAGGGTTAGTTTATATAATTCACACTTTATTTCTCTTTATTTCATAATTATATGTAATATTTATAAGATTTTTGGATTATAATTATGAATCGAATAATGTTACTTAAATTTACATAAATAATATTAATCAAATCAAGTAGTTATGAAAAGTACAAAAATGGTGTTAGGAATAGCGGTAATCGCTTTAGGATTTACTTCATGTAAAGATGAGAAAGCTGAACAAGCAGAAAAAACGGTAGATACGTATGTAATGTATGTTGATTCATTAGGAAATGTTGCTTCAGAGGATGCTAAAGCAAACTGGCAAGGAATTGAAGCTACGTATCAATTAAGAAGCGGAGATGCTCAAGCAGCCTTGGCAAATATGAAAGATAACGCAGAAGCGCAAGAACGTCAGGCAGTGAAAAAACCTCTTTTTTCTAATATAATCTTCAAATTTCACGATACCACAATTCAAATAAGGCCTTTTAAGAAGCCGCTTTTTTTAGGCTGCAAATTTACTTTG
>NZ_JASCRU010000025.1:0-45358 GCF_030010285.1 Flavobacterium sp. XS2P24 | reverse complement strand
ATGAAGTCTACAAGACTCTTCACTCCCAAAATTTGCTGTAAAATTGAATAGATTCATCGCTCTTTTTTTATCAAATATAAGCCTTTTATTTAATTATGGGTAATTGCGGACAATCAATTAATTTTTTATTAGAATATTATGAAGGAATAATAGGTTTGGTTTTTGATTTTTTGAATAGTATTTACTTTTCCAAAAAATGCAATCCTGAATAACAAGATTTCTTAATTCCATGTTTATGATTTGAGTTAGAATTTTTTGAACTGATTTTATTGTAAAAAAAAAGACTTCCCGGTAATGGGAAGTCTTTTTTTAAGTTGGATTATTTTAAATTATTTGATAATAATTTTTTTGTTGATATTTCCTTTTGAAGTTTTCAATTTTACGATATAAACTCCTGATGTTTTGTTTTGAATCGGGATTTTAATGCTAGTTTGCTCCTTTTCGGAAACATCCCAAGTAGACATTAATTTTCCTTGAATATTGAAAAGAGACACAGCAACTACTGTATTGTCATTTGCTCCATTTGTAATATTCAAAACATTATTAGAACGTGTAAAAGCTACTTGAATACTATTCTCATAAATTACATCTTTTACACCAAGTGTTTTATCCGTAAAGCGAAGGGAGAAACGATCCGTAAAGTATCCTTGAGGAAGTTCTACTTCATAAAGCTTGTTTTTTATGCTATTGTAGGTATCCGTTTCTTTATCGTAAATAAAAACATTTTGGCTTTGATCAAAGTTTTCTAAGGCATCAATTCCAAATGATACTTTTCCAGTAGCTTCTGTTCGAACCGCAATAGGGAAGGAGGCATCTTCATCAAAATAACCTTCTCCTTGTATAGCTAATTCATTTTCGCCATTCAATAAATACATATCACTTGGAGAATCATCGATATTGAAAGCGTCGTAACCATCATTAATCTCACTATTTGCTTTTTCATCCATAAAGGCTAATAGCACTTGTCTGTGAAACGTTTTGTCGATAACATTAAATCCTAATCGTATTTTTTTATGGGAGTCTTTCTCAATTGGAGCATTGCTGTTGTCTGTCCAATGACTGGAAGTTTTTGGACTTACTGGAATTCGATATAATTCTTGAGAAAGTGCATTGGATTCTATAATAAACTCTCTTTGACTATTATTAAATGTTACTGTTCCTCCAGAACCTAGTCGACCTATAACAAAGAAACCCTGTCCTATAGGAATGAATCGGTTAGGGGTTAACTTACTTGCTGTACCAGCTCCACTAATAAAGTCAACTCCAGTAGCACTTGGAGCGAGTCCGCCAGATAGATTTCTGATGGCGTATCCTCCTTGATAGGCAGCTAAATTGTGTGAGTTATTGGAAGCATAATGTTCCCAGAAATATAAGGCACCATCAATTGCTGGATTAGAAGTACTTGTTTCTATTGAACCAATGTTGTCATTAATAAATTTATCAGCATCCAGTGCGGATGGATATGGATTTCCTATCAATAACAATTGATCAGCTCCTACAGTATTATTTATGGTACCATTATTAGGTTTTCCCAAAAAGGTAAGATTCTGCGTTCCCGAAGTTCCTGGTCCTTTTAAAGTAAATCCTTTACTGGCTGATAAAGTTCCTGTTTCGCCTATTTGAGTCCAATTGGCGTAATCATTTCCTAAATTATCAAATTTATAAATCCAAAAACGTGCTAAACTAAACGGAGATGTAGCTCCATCATACCCATTAATCCAGTTTATGGTTTCTGGTGCGGCAGGATTTGTACCATCTTTCAAAACTCCGGCTACAGTAAAACTATTGTTATTTGTAGTTGCGTTAATTGCTCCCACTGGAGAACTCCAATAGTTGTAATTGAACTTGTTAGCCTGTCCTTGTTGGTCTCTTTCTAATGAACCGGAACTGGTTGCATCTAAGTCACTGCCTAATTTTTGTATCAATTGAGATCTTCCCGCCAAATCAATTTTACCATCTAGTTTCAAGTAATGGGAAACTTCAATTTTAGTTCCGTCGGTTTGTAATCCTCCGGTGGTTGTAGCGGTCAATGTATTGCTATTGACAAATAATCCTAAAACAGTTTTATTTCCTACCGAAGTAATATTGTGACTTGTTTTTACAATATTCCAGTCTATAGTTTTTGAAGGATCTTCAATTGAAGTACTGTATGGTAAATCTTGTACGGTACTGTTTGTCCAAGTTCCCACAGTTTCCCAGTTTCCATTTGTGGCTGACTCATAAGGCAAAGGAGCAGTTTGTAAATCTACTGTTGTTAGATTTCGGAGTGCGGCTGTATAATTATTGCTTGAAATATCTTTTGCATTTGTATAAGTGTATGTTGACATAGGATAGTATGCATTCAAATTTGCCCATTGAACACTGCTAATATCATTCAATGGGATAGCATTAGGTACTATAGTACCATTAGTAAAAGTAGTATTACTTAGTATTTCCTGATTCATCACATAACGAAACTGTGCTTCGGTAAGGGCTATATTCCAGACACGAACTTCATCAATTGAGCCATTAAAAAGAGAAGTGGGAGGTGCACCATCTGCTGCTGCAATCAAGAATGATTGAGTAGTAGCGGGGACATTAGGCATAGTGTTATTGCTCACACTTGTTACACCATCAATATACATTTTTGCAGTTGTTGTTGTACTATTGTAGATTATACCTATGTGATGCCATTTTCCAGACGGAATAACTACATTAGAAGTAATTGTATGTTTTGTACCTCCAACCATCCAGCTCATTTCTGCTTTTCCATCTGTATTAATACTTAAATCATACCCTTCAGTGAACGTACTGTTTCTTTTTGAAAGTATGGTTTTATTAGTGCTGTTTCTATTTACCCATGCCGAAACAGTAAACGAAGTATTTAAGTTCAATACTTTTCCTGCATCCAGATAGTCGTCTACGCCATCAAATTTTATGCAACGTACTTCTGTTCTCTCAGGAGCATATCCAAAAGTAATATACTTAGCGCCGTTAAAGTCATAGGTTGTTTCTAAATTACTTCCGTTTACAGTCATAACTCTGTATTCGGCCGTAGGATTAAAAACGGGAGTATTTGATATAAACATTAGATAATCTCCGGGAGGCGTAATGGTGTTAGTAAGCATATTTGTAGGTATAGATACTTTTGCTGCAGGCATATTTCCACCAGTTTCTACTACTTTCCAAGTTCTTCCTATGGAAACAAAATCAACATTTGTTGTTAATGCGGGTGTTATACCGGAACTAATATTTACGACAACTGGTGCTTGTGCAACTAGGCTTCCATTATTATTACCCCAAATTAAAAAGTTTTTATTGATACCAAAGGTATTTGTATTTAAGTTATTGGTTGCCGCTATTGTTGTTAATCCTATTGTGATATCATCATCATAAGCAGTGCTGGTATGTGGATGAACACTTTTTGACTGCTTTTGATTTAGTTGTGAGTTATCGTCTCTACCAATTCCTGCAATATCATAATTAAAACCTGAATTTGCAGAAGTATTCCAAATGATGTTTCCATCAGAGTCGATATAATCTACATCGTTTAATCTGGAAGTCGTGCTTACTCCAGATACATTACTACTTCCGGTTGCATGTAGAGTTATTCCGTACTTTAGGCCTAAATAACTTTGTATCTTTTGTTGGTTTAAGGCACTGTTTGGAGCAGTATAAGCAACTACTTCCGAAAGTCTTCCATTTAAGGCTGAAAAAGTTCTACCGCTGATTCCACTTCGTCCTGTTCCCAAATAGAAAGGTAGATTTCTATATTCATAAAAGTTTAAAGTCTGTTGGTCGCCATTATTTCCAGTTTTACCAGCTGTGTTGTCTATTTGTATCCCATTTTTATATATTTCGGTTTGTGTACCCGTTGCATTTGTTTTTACATTGATTATTAAGGGTTCGTTATATGTAATGGTAGTTGAGGAAAATGCTCTTCCGTATGAATCAACACCGGGTGTGGGTGAGCCTGTACCTGGTGCATATGCTCCGATGTTGTGTGCTATAACTTCGCTTGTGCTATAACGGGCTGTTGTATTTCCTAAGCCCAATCCAGTTGGGTCTTCATGAAAATTACTATCGTCACTTTTTCCACCTAAAGGAATTTGTCTTCCATTACTTCCCGTTGTATTTTGTATAACATCATTGCTATATACCACTATAAAATAATCTTGTGAGTACAAGCCTCCTTTACCATTCATGTAATCCTTGTTTACAGCGTTAAAATCAACAACAGGATTAAAATTTATATTTCGGGTACTATTATCACGAAAAGTAGGAGCATCATTTGCTAATGCTTTTACACTTTCTTTATTAACTAAATCGGCTCTTGTAGTATCATAGGCTTGGTCTTCCCATGCTGTTAATGCTGTGCCGTCTGTTACTGCTATTCCTGCATTACTTTTGAACCAGAGGCTTAGGTTTTGGTTTACTTTAGCAGGGGCAATAGGGGATAGTGCTAATGCTACCATAGGATTTCCTTCTACGGATACATTGTCAAAAGCTACTCCAACATCATTAGTAGTGCCGTCTGATTTAAACTGTACTCTGAAACGTACATTAGATTGATTTCTGAACGTAGCATCTGCTAATGTTGTGGTGGCTCTTGTAAATCGATCAGCACCAACTCCTATTGGGGTAAATTGTAATGTTGCTGTTGCATGATTATCACTCCATCCATTACTTCCTAATGCGCTTACTGATGCAGAGTTATACCAGTTAATTCCTGTGCCGCTTGTTCCTAATTGTACAAAGGCAGCTCCGTTAATAGAATATAAAATGCGCATACCATCTCTATTAGCTTCTGTGTCATAGCGCACATCAATATTGAATAATAAATTTTCATAACCAGTAAAATTATAAATTGGACTATCTATTTCTATAACAGAACTGTTATTATAAGTATTATAATTATTAAGTCTCCAAAAAGAGTTTTCGCCAATCTCTGCTATTGTTGCTGGAAATGAAGAGGTCCAAAGCCAAGAGCCATTTGTAGTAGTACTATTTGACCAATCTCCGTTTGAAGCATCAAAATCTTCATAAAACAAGGTGTAATCTCTATGGGTATTAGCATCTAAATACGTCACTGTAATATCAGCTGAACTGGTTCCGCAAGTGCTAGTCACAGTCCATCTAAAAACATAAGTTCCTAATGAAGGTACTGTAGCGGTTGAAGTACCACTTGTACTGTTGCTAAAAGTTACAGTTCCTGAAGGACCTGAAATTTTAGTCCATGCTCCTGATCCAGGACTTGGGGTGTTTCCTCCTAATGAGGTTGAAGTAAGCGAACCAGTGATAGTCATGGCGCTTCCTACTGTTGCAAACGAACCGGTACTTACGACCTGTGTTTTTGAAGCAGTAGTTGTGCCACAAGCACCACCTGAAGTTGTCAGGTTTAAAGTAGCAGTTCCGGTGTATGCGGCTGGCGGTGTCCAAGTTGCTGTATTAGGGGTTGAACCTGTATTGTTAATAAAACTTCCACCAACACCACCATCTGACCATACAGCTGAAGTTGCAGTACCACCAAATGATCCACCCAAGGCCGACGTTGTGACACCTTGACAAATAGTTGTTAGTGCTGGACCTGCATTGGCTATTGGTCCGTTTACAACTTGCATTTTTGAGGCCGTTGCGTTTGCGCAGGATCCCCCTGCTGTAGTAAGTGTCAATGTGGCTGTTCCTACGTATCCTGCCGGAGGTGTCCAAGTAGTTGTATTAGGAGTTGATCCAGAATTGTTGGTTAAAGTACCACCCACACCGCCGTCAGACCAAACGGCCGAGGTTGCGGCTCCTCCAAACGAACCTCCTAAAGCTACAGTGGAACTCGTATTACAGATGGCAGCAAGTGCTGCGCCTTCATTTGCAGTAGGGCTTGGGTTTATTGTTGTTGAGCGACCATCATTTGTTCCGTTAGGATTTGTTACCACTATAGTTCCAGAGGTGGTTCCTGTAGCTACAACGGCAGTTATTCTTGTAGAGCTTACCACATTTACACTCGTACATGCGGTACCATTTATAAGGACAGTTGTAGTTCCAGTAGTAGAAAAGCCTGATCCGTCAATGGTGATTGTTCCTCCCACACATAAAGGGCTTGTGGCAGCTGTTACAGTTATGTATCTGATAATAACTTGTCCGTTACCTCCGGCACCACCTGTTCTCGCTCCTCCACCTCCAGTACTTGCCTCACCGCCACCACCGCCCCCGCCAGGAGCAGATCCTACATTTCCGTTGTTATTTACAATTGCACCACCACCACTACCAAAGATACCCAATACTGTACCAGAATTTCCTCCTGCTTGCCCTGATGTATTCCCATTAGTTCCATTTTCTCCGTTGCTAACAATACTGCCTCCTGATGCAGTGTCACCTGCACCACCATTGCTCCCCAATCCAGAATTAACAATTGCACCAGTTCCTCCATTGGCCAGTATGTTTACGCTAGGCGTTGTAGCAGTTATTCTTGATTGGTCTCCTGTACTTCCAGTTGCCAAAGGAGTTGTAGCTCCACCAGCACCACCGCTACCTACAACAACTGTAAAGGTGTTGGTTGCAGCTACATTGATTGTACTTGTAGCAGCGCCGCCGCCGCCGCCGCCGCCGCCGCCGGAGCCATTAGATGTAGAACCGCCGCCGCCGCCGCCGCCGCCCCATGCTGCTAGGGTCACTGATGTTACTCCTGTAGGAACAATAAATGTGTGGGCTGCTGTACCATTATTAGCAGGATTATTATAAGTCTGTGTCTGGGCTAACCCTAATAATGTGATAAATAAGAAGGATACTACTAAAAATATTTTTCTCTTAAAAAGTAGAGTTTTACTCATATGGTTTCATTTTATATCGTCAGGACTAGTTCAAATGCAGCTATACAGGAATTTACGTGCGTTTTTTATTTTTGGTTTTATACTAGCTCCTTATTTAAAAAAACAGCAAATTATGGTTCAAAATTAGTTTTTTTATTTGGAATTGCAAGCGATTTATTTCGACAAAAGGTAAAAAATAGCGTTTAAGTTCAATGTTTTACGTTTTTATAGCAATTGTGTTATCGTATTTTAGGAAAAAGTTGTGTGAACGGTATCGTGTATAAAAAAAGCTTGTGTATTTGGGAGGCTACTGAAAAACCTCTTTTATTTTAATTAGCGTGGTTTTCTAGAGAATAAAAAACGTTCATAACAGGATTTCAAACATCCTTTATAAGCGTTTTTTGTTTTTTGTAACTTTTTTATTGTAGGTTTTGAGTATCTGCATATAAAGACCGTCCATTAAGTTAAGCTACATTTTTGTAATTAATTTGATGGTTAAATTTTTCAATAGTTGCATAATTCAAAGCAGAATGCCTCCTTTTTTCTGTTGTACCAAATTTCAATGTATTGCTTCGCCAATTCGCTTTGCTCGAGTTAAAGATTTCCAGTTTCATTTGTTGTTTAGAAATCAGTTTGGTTCTATAAATCAATTCCTTCGCCAGTTTGCTATCGCTCCGGTCTTTAGATTTTTATCCAAAACTCTAAAGTTCTAAATGTTATTCAAAGGCTTCCGTATCGTTGCTTAGATGCAAAATAAATCAATGTTATCTGTTCTTTTACGGTAGTTTTTTGTTGCTGTCTTGCAGTGATTGTTTATTTTTTCATCAGTAACAACTTACGCTACTCATTTATAGAACTTTGTACATTTTTCAATTGGGAATTGTTATTCATTGTTTTTAATGAAACTATAAATAACCGACCGCTCTTGGAAAAAATGCCTATTGCTTTTTTTTATGTATCTCGCTCTAAATCTGCATCTTTGGGTATTTTCTCCAGTTCGTGAATTTTTTTCTTGTTCGGGACTTTATTTTAAATTTCCTTTTACAGGAAAACTTCCTTTTCCAAACTCCTCGAACTCTTTACTTTATTTATGCAACTTTGGTGTTGTTACTCTCAAGTGTCTGGTCATTTCTGATATGTTTGTTCTATAATAAACTCAATTGAACTGCTTTTTATTTGAAAGCTTTGTCATAAAATTTTTGGTCTTGTTTCATACATTAAAATTAAGTTTATTTATTAACTTTCTATGATTGCTTAGTTAGCATGTTTAAATTACTAGCGATAGATTTTGTCTAAGAGTAAGATTTGATAAAAAAAAAAGAAATTAAAAGAAAAATAAAAGTTGCTTTTTCAGGGTAAAAGAAAAATAGGTCAATAAATATAAAATTATGACAAAAACAATTTTAAAATCGATACAGTATATTGATTTGTCAATAAAAAATATTTTAAAGGCAGTGAGTCTGTTAAATGTTTAGAGTTTTTAATGAGTTAAAAATTCAAATAATATAAAAAAAATCAGCGATAGATTTTGAAATGGATTTGTTTGTTACTGATAAATCCTTTATTTCATATGATTTCAAAATACGCTAGTAACAAAAGTAAAAGCCAAAGTTTTAATTCATCGATATTGATGAGCTTAAAACTTTGGCTTTGTTGAAATAAAAGACTAAATGTTACAATAGATTTTATTTTGTATTCTATAAATTATCCCTAAAAGATTTGTTTAATCTAAGAAGAATCTTTTAATTTTGATTTAATCGGACTGTAATTTTTTTTTTATAAAAGTCGGATTTGTATCTTAAATTGTTTGTTCCTTTCTATTTTTTCTAAAAGTATAATAGGCAAAAATAATTCCTGCAATAGCCAAAAATATTAATTTGCCATTTATAGGCATAGGCGGTTCGCCTCCTTCTAAATCACCATCAGGGGTGTCGTCACCAACTTGAGCAAATACCATAGCACTTGATAAGAGGCAAAAGAGAGTACAGTATAATTTTAATAGTATGTTTTTCATTTTTCGATTTCTTTAATTTGATTTTTGGTTGCTTATTAATCAAACAGTATTAATTAATAAACTACTTTTTTAGTAACTACTTCGTTTTTGTCAGATGTTATTTTAATAATTAAAGTCTGCTCAGCAGCACCAAAATCCTTGATTGAAGTTTTAGTGGTATTTACTTCTTTTTGCTCAAAAATTACCCTTCCTCTAATATCAAATATTGTAACGTTTTTTATAACTGTTGTACCAGAATTGATATTTAATACCCCTTTTTGATTGAAAATTACTATAGTGTTTTCATCAAATATTGGTGTTTCAATACCTAGCGTTCTAGTATTTTTATATATTAATTCAAAACGGTTATTGAATGTTCCAATTGCTGATGAAAAAGGATATTCACTTTTTTTCAAATCATGAATAGAACCATTTAATTTATCCATCAAGAATATGTCTTGTTGGTTCGCAAATAATCCATCAACATGATCAATAGCAATACTGTAGTTTCCACTAACATTAGTTTTGAATGTTAGAGGTACGATGTCAGTATCTACAAATGGAAGGCTTCTTCCTTGTATAATAAATTCCTCATTTTCGATTAAAGAGTTTAAGGCAATAGGATTGTCATTAATGTACTTTCCGTCTATTGTTGCATCAATTCCTGCAGTGGCATCAGTCATGTAAGCAATTAACATCTGGTTTACTGGAGCTGTAGAAGTAGAGAGGTTCAGCCAAATTCTATTGCGCTCTATATTTTTAGTTCTTAAAAACTGGTCTCCGTTATTGCCTAGACGCATAGCATTTGTGAATGAAATAGTGTTAGCAGTAGCTTTGGCAATAAAACCCTGACCTACCTGAATAATACCATTAGGTTGAATGCTGCTCAATCCGCCTGCGTTAGCAGTACCACCAGCAAGAGTATAAGTTGCATAGGATGAGCTTAAGGTATTGTTTGTTTTTCTCCAAAAGTACAATGCCTCAGTAATATTATTTGTTGTAATAAAAGTATTGGCATTTATGGTAGAAGGATATGGATTTCCAATCGCGTTATAAGTATTGTTTGTAACGGCTACATTATAATTTCCATTGTTAGGAATGCCTTTAAATTCTCCTTCCCAGATAGTTGGAGTTGTAGGATGATTGTTTGGCATGCGAATTAAGTAACCAGTTCCTGTTACAAAATTAGTTGTTGCTGCGATACCATTATAAAAATTGGTTGAAGGATTATAGGTATAAAAACGATTAGATAATGTAGATGGAGAGAACAATTGCAATTGTTGACCAGATACAGGCGCACTCCATAATACATAATCTAAAAGCATTAAAGCAGATGTCTTTCTTTTTACAATAATGTTTCCGGTATTACCATTAGTGCTTTTGGTTTGTATCAAGTTGGCATTACTTTCAAATGTTAACGAAGAACCTGGAGCAACATTTACATCACCCGCAATATTAAAATTAACCCCTGAATTTGCTTTAACTACAGCATTGTTATTTACAGTAAGACTACAAGCCGTAAGGTTTGTGTTTAAAGTCAGATTTGCAGATATGATAGCTTTCATACCTAAAACGGGTTCACTATTTGACCAAGAGGAACCGTCCCAAGTTGTTGAGCCAATTATTATGTTTTGGTTTGCGGTTACAGATTGTCCGTTTCCATCGTTAAAAGTCCAGGTAACTACAGTAGATTCAGTTACAGGAAAAATTGTTGTTGTAGTTCCAGTTATTGGTCCTGAACAAATATCAGTAGTTGTAGGATCTGTTGGAGTTACAGAACATTGTCCTGTTATATTAGCCAATGTTGGAGTTACTGGAGCAACTGTATCATCAATAATTATGTTTTGATCAGCTGTTACAATATTTCCGTTTCCATCATTAAATGACCAAGTAACTAAAGTTGTTCCTTGAGATGTAATTGGGAATGGAGTTGTAGTCGTACCTGTAATTGTTCCTGCGCATACGTCAGTAGTTGTAGGAGCAGTAGGAGTTACTGAACATTGCGCAGTAATATTTGTGAGTGTTGGTGTTGCAGGTGGTGTTCCATCATTGATGGTTACGTTGGCAACGCAAGTACTAGTTTGTCCGTCAGCATCAGTTACGGTTAATGTTACCGTTTGAACAGTGTTGGCATGTGTACAATTGAATGTGTTTGGAGAAACTGAAATACTTGTAATTCCGATATCGTCGGTAGAACCATTGTTAACGTCTGTTGTCAACACGGTTAATGCACCACTGCTGTTTAATGATAGAGTAGTATTTTTGCAATTAGCCACTGGGGGCGAAGATATGATTTCTAATACTTTGAAGTTGTCAAATCGAAACCCTTTAAAAGTGGTATTATAACCGTGATTTCTATTGTTAGAATCTGTTCTAAAAATGAATCGGAATTTTACACTTGCCTTGTTGAATAATCCAGCATTTTCAGTCGCGCTAATGTAATATTCTTCTAATACCCATTTATCAAATTTATCTCCATCATACAATGGTAGACCGTCCGGTTGGAATGCTTTATCTGCTGTGGTTTTTGATGTTGTTGTAAGAGTAGTAGAGTAATCAGTAACAGCTGTTGTAGTACCAGGTTTTGTGTATTTCCCATTCATTGTTAACCAAGTAGTTCCACCATCTGGAGAACCTTGTAATTGTACATAATCAAAACTTCTTTCTAAATCCCATTTAGCATTAAACTGAATAGCTACTTGTTGTTTTCCAGCTAATGAAATGGCTGCTGTTTGTGTCAAATTTGCAGTAGTTATTGCACTAGCGTATGCTGCGGCAGTATTTGTTGTAATACCTGCAGTCCCTCCAAAACCATCAGTAGTGGTCACAGCCCAAGATGTAGTTCCAGCTGCAGTCCAACCAGCCAAAGCAAGTGTGGTTGGATTAGCTAATGAAGTAAAAAGGCTTGTTGGATTGTAATATTTTTCTATTCTTGTTTTGTAAATAATGTAAGTTCCATTAGATAAAGTAACTTCAAATTCAATTTTTTCTTTAGCAGCAATACTTGGACTTAAAGTGAAATTTACATCTAGATTTCTTTGTTGCAAAACAGTCATTCCAGACTGAACTGCGACATTAGTAACTGATAGAATATTTGAAGAAATAGGAGTAACTGTTAGAGTGAAATCTCCAGAAGTTTGACCTACTCTTTCTAGCCCAAAGTTTAAAGTCCCGCTAGTACTTGTAATATCTGATTTTGTTAAGTCGTGTAATTTTGCATATACACCGCTATAATAAGCAGCAATGAAATTCATTCTTACTGCTCTTTTGGCTATTGGTGTTATTTGAGTTGGTGTTGGCCAAAAACCACCTTCACCTGTTGTGGCTCCATTTTCAGGTGTCCAACATAGTGTGTTTTTTCCTGAGCCTTCACTCATCCAGTCGTTGCAATTTCCATTGTTCCAGTAGCTGATATTAGGACTTGATCCGTAAGCATATCGGCTGAATTGCGTCATATCATGAGAATATTGATAATACTCATTTTCTCTTCCTGTTGGTACACCTGGATTTGATTCTAGGTTGCCTGTTCTATAAAAAGCTGCTCTACCATGAAGCGCCGCATTTTTATAGGCGTGGTGGTTTACAGATGTTTTGAAATTGCGTAATAAGAAAAAATCTTTTATAATTGTAGTTTCTGCCTCAGAGAATCCTGCAGTTCCTCTGTATGTATCATCACATCCAATAGGAGATGACCCATCATCGTCATAACCCCAATACGTTTCCCAGTTTCTGTTCAGGTCAATACCGTCTAAATAAGTAGTACATGCACCTGTTTCTCTTCTGTTTTTTCTTTGCATTCCTCCACCAGTTGGTGATTGAACTTGATTGTAAGCCAATCCGTCAGGATTTACTATTGGAATAAAATAAAGATCATGATGGTCAACTAAATTCTTAACATCTGGATCAGTAGCATAGTTTTCTAAAAGATACCACATATAATAGGTAAGATTCATTAAACTAGCAACTTCTCTAGAATGTGTCATTCCTGTGTATAATGTTTCCGGTTTTGTACCTGTAATACTTGAGTTTGAAATTTTAACTACATAAACGGGTCTTCCTTCTATTGTACGTTGGTCAGTTGGAGAAGCATTTACCTTTGCAGTAATTAAATTTGGATATAAACTTCTCATTAAATCAAGTTGCGCTAAAGTTTCGTCAACTGTTAAACATCCTCCAAAAGAAGCTCCTAATTGAAAATTGGAAGGAACAGTCCAATCAATTTCTGTATTTTCAAATCGATGCGTTATGTTGCCATAAGTAGTTGATTTTATACTTGTAGTTTTGGCTGAATTTTTACTTTTACTTTTGTTTGATGTTTTAAGTAATTTCAAATTAGTTTTGGCTTGGGATAAATTTTTTACAGCTCGTTTGGCATAAAAACTTTCCATATCCTCAACAACAATTTGATAAGGTGTTATGTTTTTTATTTTTGATTCTTCACGAGTAGATACTTCTATAAGCAAATTACCATCGGTGTCAATTTGTGAACCACAATCTAAATCAAGCCCAATTCTTCCCAGTTTGTTCATTAATTCTGGTGTAGGATTGGCTATTTTAATTTTTTTATAAATTTCTTTGGGTATTTTTCCTATTTTTTCTTTTGATTGCGAATAAGAACTGAAAGAAATAAAAGCAATTAAATATAAAACTATAAAGTAATTTTTTTTCATGAAAGGTTGTTTTGAATCCCAAAAGTAAATCAAATATTTAGTAAAAACAATATAAGTTTCGTTTAAACGTGTTATTTAACCGATTAAATGCACTCAAAGTTGTTTTTATTATGTTAAAAACGTTAAATAGTTTGAATTTTAGATAAATTATTTATTTGGCAAGGCTTTTATTAATTAAACGGAGTTTTATTTTAATATAATTTCTTTCTAATTTGGTATTAATGGCTTATTGAGTCCGACAAATATCTATTTTAATAAAAAAAAATATTTTGATATTACTTTTTTAGTACATTTAATAAAATTTATAAAGTATTGCATTATGAAAATTTCTAGAACTTTAGTAGTTGTATTCTTCGTATTTGTTGGTTTTGGTTATGCACAAAATAAGCTGACCGGAAAGGTTATGGATTACAAGAATAAACCAGTGGCAAATGCCAGGATATATTTAGATTCTATTTATTCAAATGTTACTACGAATAATAAAGGGGATTTTGAAGTTTCACTTCCTGAAAGAGTTACTGTTATTAACGTGTACTCCTATAAGTTTGGTTTATTGTCCTCTAAATTCAATAATGAAAATGTAATGAATTTCATGTTTTTGGAATCGCAAAAATCGATAAAAGATCGAGCCAAAAATGGGGATAAGATTACTATTGGATATTCTGATGTGGATCAACAATATAAGGTCAACACAATAAAAAGTTTAGATGCTCAAAACGATAAAAATTCAAGTATTTATAATACTATATATGACCTTATAAGAGGACGTTTAGCTGGAGTTACTGTCACAAGTGACAACAGAATAACTATTAGAGGGGTGAGTTCAATTAATAATATCTCGGAACCGTTATTTGTAGTTGATGGTGTTATTGTATCAAGTGTAGACTATATCTCTCCTAATAATGTAAAAAGTGTAAGTGTATTAAAAGATGCTGCGGCTTCTATTTATGGAGCTCAAGGTGCTAGTGGAGTCATAGTAATAAAGATGAAGTAGGACTGGATGATACTACCCTTTATTTCATTTTACAAAATTACTTCAGAATAAAATTCGTTGTTAGTATTTAACAATAAATTGTTAGTGTTTTTGTTTGAAATGGTTTTTCCAGTAATCTTCTCTTACGGGACAAAATATATCAAATATCTTACATTTTGTAAGTGCTTTTCCTCCGTGCATGACATTAGGAGGTATGACAGCAAGTTGTCCTTTTTCATAGACTTTTGTTTCTTCGCCAATGGTCAATTCAAATTTCCCCTCCAAAACTTGGGTAATTTGTTCATGAAAATGTGCGTGCATGGGTAAAATGGCCCCTTCTTCAACATCCCAGTAACCCAAGGTTAAATTTTCTGTATGAACAAATCTTGCCTTAAACCCTTCTTTTATTTCATTTTGTGGTAGTGTGTCTATTTCTATCATTTTTTTAGTTCAATTGTTTTTATCTTAGTTACTTTCCATTTTAGTAAACTGGAACATTCATGTTTAGGGAAGAAATTTCTAATTCTAAGTATAAAATTGTGACACTAAGAATTCCCAAATAAGTCCATGCTGAAATTATTTTTAATGAATATGGATTCCACCATTAACATCTATAGTAGCACCAGTAATAAATCCCGAAAGGTCAGAAGCCAAAAAAAGACAAGTGCCTGCTAACTCGACTGTTTTGCCAACACGTTTTAATGGAATTCCCGAAATCACATCATTCAATTGTTTTTCTGAAAGTCCATCCAGCATGCTTGTTTCTATCATAGCCGGGCAAATCACATTCGCTCGAATATTCATTGGTGCAAATTCTCGGGCTATAGCTTTAGTAAGGCTCATAACCCCACCTTTTGAAGCGGCATAATGAGTTCCTCCTACCAATCCGCCCCCACGTTGAGCAGACAATGATGATAAATTGACGATAACTCCAGCTTGCTTTTCCGTAAATATTTTCAACGCACTTTTACAAATATTGAAAGTACCTTTAAGGTTTACATCCATTATCAAATCATAGGCTTCGTCTGTGATAGATAACATTCCTTCGGATTTTACAATACCGGCACAATTCACTAAACAATCAATAGTGCCGAAATGTGCCACTGCTTTTTCTATCACTTTATCACAATCTGACACCTTTCGTATGTCACATTGAAGATAAATAATATCCGGTTTATGTCCGATATGTGATGCAATAGCTGCACCAACCTCGTTTGCTATTTCGGCATTCATTACCAAGTCAAGAAGGACTAATTTAGCACCATGTGCAGCAAAAAGTTCTGCCGTGGCATATCCTATACTTCGTAAAGAAGCAGCCCCGACAATTACACAGACTTTGTCTTCTAATAGTTGGTGGTTGTATTTTTTCTTTTCGTTTAAGTTTGTATTATTCATATAATTTAAATAGTAACATTTTCGATTATTACAGCATATCCCATACCTACACCAACGCACATAGCGGCAAGAGCATATTTTTTATTCGTACGATGAAGTTCATTTATAGCAGCTTGAATTATTCGAGTACCCGACATTCCCAGTGGATGTCCAAGTGCAATTGCTCCACCGTTTGGATTTACTCTTACGTCATCATCTGCGATTCCTAAATTTCGCGTAACGGCTAAACATTGAGCTGCAAAGGCTTCATTGAATTCAAATACATCTATTTGGTCAAGTGTTAAACCCGCTTTTTGCAATGCTTTTTGAGTAGCTCCAACAGGGCCAATTCCCATAATTCTAGGTTCTACACCAACTACTGCTGAGGATACTATTCTTGCTTTTGGAGTAAAATTATATTTTTTTAGTGCTTCTTCTGAAGAAATTAACATAGCAGCAGCTCCATCATTTAATCCAGAAGCATTTCCAGCGGTTACTGTTCCACCTTCTTTCTTAAAAATGGGGTTTAATTTGGAGAGAATTTCTAGCGTTGTACTGCCTTTAATAAACTCATCAGTATCAAAAATGGTGATATTTCCTTTTCTGTCTGCCATTTCAACTTTCATAATTTGATTCGCTAAAATGCCGTTTTGTTGTGCAATAAACGCTTTTTGTTGTGAGCGAAAAGCAAATAAATCTTGGTCTTCTCTGCTTATTGCATACATTGTCGCTAAATTCTCAGCGGTTAAGCCCATTGCATCAGTACCATATAATTTTTGCATTTTTGGATTAACAAATCGCCATCCAAAACTACTATCAAATAGTTGTGCATCATTGCCAAAAGGTTTAGAGGTTTTAGAAATCACCCACGGTCCACGGGTCATGTGCTCCATTCCGCCAGCAATAAAAATATCACCGTCACCAGCTTTAATAGCTCTGTTGGCATGAATAATTGCTGACATTCCTGATGAACATAAACGATTGACTGTTTCACCAGGAACGGTGTGTGGTATTCCAGCTAATAGTAAAGCCATTCTAGCTACATTTCGATTGTCCTCACCGGCCTGGTTATGACATCCTAAAATGACATCGTCTACCAGATCTGTTGGTAAATTTGGATTTCTTTTTATAAGTTCTTTAATTGGTAATGCTGCGAGATCATCGGCACGAAGGTTGGATAAACTCCCCCCTAAGCTACCTATTGGTGTTCGGATAGCATCTATGATGTAAGATTGTTTCATAGGATTATTTTTTGTAAAATAAATAAATTATTATCTGCTTTTATGATTGTTTTGAATCTTTATAGTCGTAGGCTGCTTTTTCAGTTAAAAGCATCTCCATTTCCTTTTCTAAATAGCCCAATTCACTAAGAATTTCGCTAGTGTCCCATCCACAAGGAGCGGCAGTAGAGCCAGCAGAAGGATAATTACCGTCAATTTGTATGGTAGAACGAATTACCGCTGTTTTTCCTTCTGTTGGATGATTTTCAAAATCAATTAGCTTAACTGCTTTTAAATGCGCGTCATTTGGTAATGTGTCAAGAGTATGACAAGGCATTGCTGGGAGATCTGCTGCTCTAAATATTGTAAGCCATTCGTCAGTGGACTTAGTATCAAGCGCCGCACCACGAATTTCAAACCATTCAGAAACGTATTTAGCTCTGCTAGCTACAGTTGTAAATCTTTCATCTTCAATTAACTCAGCTCTATTTGTTATTTTTAAAAATGCTTGTACCTGAGCATTTGTATTGATGGTAAAGGAAATATATCCATCTTTTGTTTTCACTGGTTGGTTGTGAGGACTTAAAAGTCGCAGGTCGCCAGGAGGTCCAACAGGAGGCTCAAAGCTTTGTTGCGCTAAATGTTCTTGCAAGACAAAGGAAGACATGGTTTCAAACATAGGAACTTCAATGCTTGAACCTATTCCTGTATTTTCACGCTGTATTAGTGCAGCCATAACTGTACCTGCTGTAATTTCGCCCACAACGTGGTCGCATATTAGCATAGGAACATATGCCGGTTTCCCATCGCGAGCCATTGTTAATCCAGCAATACCTGAAGCACCTTGTAAAACACTGTCGTACGTTGGTAATCCTGAATAAGGCCCATCTGTACCATAGCCAGTTATTAAGCAATATATTTTTTCTGGATATTTCGATCGAATTGTTTTTGCATCTAAACTTAAACGTTCCAGTGCTTCAGGTCGCATATTGGCAACGACTACATCACACCATTTTACTAATCTTTGAATGATTTCTTTCCCACCTTCTTTTTTTAGGTCGAGACAAATATTCTTTTTTCCTCTATTAAGATGCAAATAAGCCCCAGAATGTTGTCCCGTAGGTGACATTCCCCCAAGACCACGCATAAGATCGCCCGATGGGTTTTCAACTTTAATAATATCTGCTCCATATTGCCCCAATCGCCACGTAGCCACTGGACCAACAACTACAGATGTTAAATCTAATATTTTGATGCTTTTTAATGGTTCAAACTTCATATTCAATCATTTTACGTTAATTTCTGCTTCAACTGCAATACTATTATAATCGTCGTAAATGTATAATATCCAGTTAGTTTCATTTTTTTTAGCAGTCAAAGTCATGGCTCTATTACAATAAAGTGGAGCTATGTGTTTTACTTTTATATCTGTCTTTTCCAGTTTCAAATGAGTTCTTATAAATTCAGTTAAAAAAAGTGTCGATAACCCCCCGTTTACTACTAAATCAGGAAGGCCTTCAATATCTTGTGCATAACCTCTATCTAAGTGAATTTTATGAGAATTAAATCCCAATGCAGAGTATTGGAATAAAATAGTTTCATCAGGAGTTATCTGTTTTTGATGTTCCGTTTCAATAGCTGGTGAATGTATGTTTTCAGTATTCTTTGAAGCGCTACTCGCACTAAGCAAAATATAGGTTTGGGTTTCAACAATGGCTGGACTTGATGCAGTAATAGGACGTAACTCGTGTTGTATTGTTACTATAGCCATTGGGCCGGAATTCGTCGTTTTTTCAACGATATTTTTTATAAAACTTGTTTTTTCTACCACTGACCCTATTATAATATCACCAAAGTAAGACACGGTTCTTCCTCCTAAAAGCAGTCTTGGTAATCCAAGATCAGGAATAGGAACACCCAATCCAGGGAATCCATCTTGGCGTAATTCGGATTTTAGTGTTTCTCCGGCTAGCATAAAAAAATGCCATCCCTTTGGTAATATATCTCCTTCTGAAAAAGAACGAGTATTTAAGTCTAACATAGCAGCTACTCGACGCACCATCGTAGGACTGCATTGTTCATTAGATTGAGTTTTAGACTCTAGAATGTTTTCTTGCATATTGTTATTTATTCTCACAAATATGTCTATAAATGTGAATTTGAACAAAAATACAAATTATTTTTTTATATTTGAAAATATTATTTCATATTTGCAAAATAAATAACATTTATTAAATTCTTACAATATGAAATTTAAGTATCATCACATGAATCTATGCACCGAAGATGTGTCAAGATTATCCAAATTTTATCAAAATATTTTCGGCATGACTCGCATTCAAGACGAAGAACATGGTTTGACTACCGAGGACACAGAAAATAGGTACGATGGTCAAGTTGAATTTGTAACCGATGGTACCATAGAATTTCATATTACCCAAAAGGATAATGATGCAGGCCACAGAATGAATCAGTGGATTAATCCAATTAAAAATGGTCATTTCTGTTTTAGAACGGATGACATAGAAGGATTCAAAAAGAAATTAGAAGAACAGAATATACCGTATGCAGATTATGGCAAATGGGCATTAGCAGGTTGGTATCAAATTTTCTTTCACGACCCAGATGGAAACATCATCGAAGTACATCAAATAGGTATGTAATTTGATTTACGATTTATTTTACTTAAAATAGCAGATCTTTATTTAAAAATAATCGTAAAAAAATCAAAGTATGAAAGACAAAGAAGAAAATGGAGCTTATTCAGCACCTGCATTAGATAAAGGTTTGGATATTTTAGAAGTTCTTAGTAAGTCTGAAAACGGACTGACACAGCAAGAAATTGCTGTTCAACTTGGGAGAAAATTGGGAGAGATTTATCGGATGTTGAATTGTCTGGTGCAAAGGAATTATGTTGCTAATTATGGTAATGTATATACCATTACTTCTAAGATGTTTCAACTGTCACATTTTCACCCGCCTACTTATCGTTTATTGACCGAAGCACTTCCTATTATGGAGAGTTTATCAAGAGCAGTGTCTTTCCCCTGTGATTTAAGGGTTTATAATAATGGTTTTCAAACCGTTATAGCATCAATTCAGCCGCCAAATGGACTTGGTTTTATGACTCGTGTAGGCTCTGAAATTGAAGTCGCTCCTTCGGCATCTGGAATGGTATTGCTTGCTTTTCAAGACAAAATTATTAAAGATATAAGAGTTCGAGAAAGTCTTCCAAATTCATCTGTAGCCGAAATAGAAACTTTTAGCAATGGTCTGGATGAGGTAGTTTCTAAAGGATTTGCGTCTATAAAGAGTAAGCAGTATGCCGGGCTTCATGCTATTTCATTCCCTATATTAGATATGAATGGAAATGCAATAGCAGCAATGACAGTACCTATGTTAGCTCGAATTGATGGAACCGAGCAATTTCCGCAT
Organism: Flavobacterium sp. XS2P24; assembly: GCF_030010285.1. Lineage (NCBI taxonomy): Bacteria > Pseudomonadati > Bacteroidota > Flavobacteriia > Flavobacteriales > Flavobacteriaceae > Flavobacterium > Flavobacterium sp. XS2P24. Next base: position 24,911 of record NZ_JASCRU010000025.1, on the reverse strand, counting down.
GAAAAGGTAGAAGAAATATTAAGAGAATGTGTATCGAGTCTAAGTCAAAAAATAGCAATATCTAATGTAAACTAAATAATTCAATTATGTTATGTCCCAAGTTAAATATGAAATTTATAAAATTAGCACTATTTTTTGGTTTGTTTTTAAATTTCATTTTTGTAGCCAATGCTAAAAACTCTTCAATTATTGTTGTGCATGATATTTATTTAAACCCTAATACAGGCAACGATACTAATGCTGGAACAAAAGAAAATCCTTTGAAAACTTTGTGTGAAGCAGCAAAACGTGTAAATCAAACAAGTGGAGAAGGAACTATAACGGTTTACTTGTCATCTGGTATTTATGGTTTGAATGAAACGGCTGATTTCAATCCGGTAAATCATACGTTCACTAAAACCAATCGTCTTGTCATTCGTGCAGAAATATTGCCTGACGATATTAGCTGGAATCCTTCAGATATGCCCATAATTATTTCTACTATGTCTTTTTTGGTAGAAAAAGATGATAAAGGAAAAATAACTGGAAGCCAAAATTTTGGTATTCTCATTCAAAATAGCCATGCTACTATTCAAGGATTAAGGGTTTTAGGAGAGCCAGTACATGAAAATCCATCTAAAGGAATACTAATTAGAAATTATCCAATTGTTTGGGAAGGAAAAGATCTAGAAGATCTTAGAATAACCCAATGTTTGTTTTTGGGAGATAAATTTGCTGCTCCCAATCATCTTGGAGTTTTAGCAAATGGTAAAGCTCTTGAAGTGGATCATTGCGTTTTTTATGGTGTAAAAGACGCTGTAGTTATGTGGAATAATCCAGCCTTAAACTCTTCAATGCACCATAATCTTATAATTAATAGTTACGGTGGTATTGTGTGGACGTGGTCTGCCACTAACGATTTTAAATTTTACAACAATGTAATCAGTAATGCTAATGTGCTATGGATTTTAGATAAAGATGAAAAAGAATCTTATTTGATTGAAAATTCGATTATAGTAGGTTATAATTCTTATGTAAACAAAGGTGGCGGTGCACATGGATTTGGTGAAACTGGAAATCCAGATAAACTAAAGATAGCTAAAGATGTTATTATCAAAAAAGAAGGCAAATTAGAAATAATAGAAGATCAAACCAATAAATTTTATTTGCATATTAAACCAGGTACACTAGGTTCAAATTTAGGTGCAGGATTATTTATAAAATAGCTTGATTATAATAGAATAGGGTTTTTGTACAGTAATTAATTTCAGTATTGGTTGCAAATTTGAAAATAGGAAAGTGAAAAATTTAAAATACATTTTGCTGTTTTTTTTGATTATTTATAAAAATTTGTTAAATCAAAAAAATAAATTCAATCACAAATTCCCATAATTGTGTCCATCTCTTTTGAAAATTTAGATGCTAAAGAAGTACTGAAAATGACTAAAAAAACTTTGGTGTTAGTTATTGTTTAATCTATTTTTTTGTCAAAATAAAAGATTTGAATTTTTAAAATGATAGAAAATTTATTTCAATGATTTATAAATATTAAAATCGTGAAAATATCAATTGGGATCATTGTTCTCTGTGTAGAAATTGAACCCGCAAAGTACTTTAGGAATCTTAAAATGACAAAAAAATAATAGACTTTACTTTTTGAAAAAAAACTTATTTTAATTAATTATCCATGAAAAAAACGTACAACATTTTACTTGTAATTTCTGCTGTTTCTGCTATTTTGGCATTACTAATGTTAATTTTTGGAGGTGAATTATTGGCAACAGGTCCTTTTATAGTGAGCTCACTTATATGTTTAGCAATAGGAGGTCGCAACGTTTCAATTCTAAATCAAATGTCGTTTACTATTTGGGTGATAGCTGCAGTTTCAGTCGGTTTTTTTTATCCGCAATATTTTCAAAAAATTGGAGATTTTAAATTCACGGGTTTTATAGTTCCGCTTATTCAGTTGATTATGTTTACTATGGGTACAGAAATGAGTCTGAAAGATTTTGAGGGCGTTATTAAAACACCCAAAGCAGTTTTGATTGGTCTAATTAGTCACTTCACTATTATGCCTTTAGTTGGTTTTACTTTAGCTAAAAGTTTTGGTTTTCCACCTGAAATTGCTGCTGGTGTTATACTGATGGGTTCGGTACCAAGTGGAGTTACCTCAAATGTTTTAGCATTTATTGCTAAAGCAAATATGCCTTTGTCAGTAACTATTGCTGCAATTTCTACACTTTTGGCACCGTTTTTAACCCCTTTATTAATGAAATTACTAGCAGGTCAATACGTCGCTATTGATTTACAAGCCATGATGCTGCATGTAGCTGAAATCATTATTTTACCAATAATATTAGGTTTGCTTGTCAATAGATTCCTTAAAAATTCTGTTAAGAAGATACAATTTATTTTGCCTAAAATTTCAATGTTAGGAGTATTGATGATGATGATAGTTATTGTCTCATCTGGGAGAGATTCTTTGTTAGAAATTGGACCATTGTTATTTTTATCAGCAATGATTCATCATACAATTGGGTATTTATTAGGCTATTGGAGTGGAAGGTTTATGGGTCTGGATGAAGCGTCTTGTCGAACAATTTCTTTGGAAGTAGGAATGCAAAATGGGGGACTGGCATCTGGAATTGCTTTACAAATGGGAAAAATTGCTACAGTTGGTTTAGCATCAGTGATAGCAGTTCCTTGGATGACTATTTCAGGGTCAATGTTATCAAATTGGTGGAGAAGTAGAGCATCTGAAAAAGTCTAAAGTATCATCTTCTAATTTTAGAATTGTAAATCTTTTTTTACCAAAATTTGACATCAAATTATGAAATCAAAATTTCTTTATATCGTACCAATAATACTTTTTATTATTTTTAGTTTTAAGAAAAATAATAATGAAAACAACGGATTAGATGGAAGTTTACCTCAATTGGGTAAAAATTCTATTGATGAAATACTTCAAGCCCTAACAATTGAAGAAAAAGTAAATCTGATTACAGGAATGGGAATGTTTATTTCGGGACTTCCTGAGGGTATGATTCCTGAAATGGATCCTAGTGATGCTGGTATTCCTGATAAAATTTTAGGATCGGCGGGACGTACTCATGCAATCCCTCGTTTAGGAATTCCTTCTATTACTTTGTCTGATGGTCCCGCTGGTGTACGAATTTCTCCTATTCGAGGGAATGATTCCACCCGAACATATTACGCAACGGCATTTCCGATCGGGACTTTAGTAGCCTCTACTTGGGATACTGATTTGGTTCAGGATATGGGTAAAGCCATTGGTAATGAAGCTAAAGAATACGGCGTTGATGTTTTGCTGGGACCAGCCATGAATATTCATCGTAATTCTTTGGCGGGACGTAATTTTGAATATTTTTCGGAAGACCCATTGGTGTCTGGAAGTATTGCCGCGGCTATAGTTAATGGTGTACAAAGCAATGGAATTGGTACTTCAATGAAACATTTTGCAGCAAACAACCACGAGTTTAATAGATTCAGAATGAACGTACATGTTAGCGAAAGAGCTTTGCGAGAAATTTATCTAAAAAACTTTCAAGTTGCCCTTCAAAAATCTGAACCTTGGACTATTATGTCGTCATACAATATGATTAATGGGGCTTATACATCACAAAATAGACCTCTATTACATACCTATTTAAGACAAGAATCCAAGTTCAAAGGATTGGTGATGTCCGATTGGTTTGCAGGAAAAAATGCCGTTGAACAAGTGGAAGCAGGCAATGATCTTTTAATGCCAGGAACAAAGGCTCAAAAAATTGCAATTATTGATGCCGTAAATACAGGCAAACTATCCATGAAGCAGTTAGATGAAAATGTAAAACGGGTATTAGAACTTGTTTTAAAATCACCTACTTTCAAAGGTTATAAATATTCTGAAACTCCGGATTTAAAGCAACACGCCCAAATTTCTCGTCAAGTAGCCAGTGAAGGCATGATTCTGTTAAAAAATGAAGGAGTTTTACCGATGACAACCGTAAAAAAAATAGCTCTATTTGGGAATAACAGTTATGAATTGATTGCAGGAGGAACTGGTAGTGGCGATGTAAATAAAAGCTATATGATTTCGTTGGATAAGGGATTAGAAAATGCTAATTATATCATTCATGCAAACTTGGCAGCAATTTACAAACACTATTATGAAGAGGGTAAAGCAAAATTGCCACCGCCTGCATCCCCTTTTCACCCAAAGACTGTTGTTCCAGAAATGAATATTAATGCTGCATTGGCTCAAAAAATGGCAGTCGAAAATGATATTGCAGTATTTACAATTGGGAAACATTCAGGAGAGTTTGTAGATAGAACTCTAGATAATGATTTTAATCTTACAAGTTCAGAGAAAGTAGCGTTTGAAACCGTTTCAAAAGCTTTTCAAGGGCAAGGTAAAAAAGTAGTTGTTATATTGAATATTGGAGGCGTGATTGAAACCGCCAGTTGGAATGATAAAGCGGATGCCATTTTGTTGGCTTGGCAGGGAGGTTTAGAAAGTGGTAATGCTATTGCTGATATATTGAAAGGGAATGTGAATCCTTCAGGAAAGTTGGCAACGACCTTTCCTATCGCATATAAAGACGAGTCTTCAAGTAATAATTATCCGGGTAAAGTTACTGAAGTGATATCTAATAAAATGTTATTAGCAGATACTGACGCTGCTGAAGTTACCTATGAAGAAGGTATTTATGTTGGCTATCGTTATTTCAATACTTTCAAAGTGAAGCCTTCCTACGCTTTTGGATACGGCTTATCTTATACCACATTTAGATATGATAATTTAACATTGAGTAGTACTACATTTAAGGATAAGCTCAAAGTTACGATTACGGTCACTAATAGTGGTAAAGTGGAAGGAAAAGAAATCGTACAACTATATTTATCAGCCCCAACTAATCAACTAAATAAGCCTGAAAGTGAATTAAAAGCTTTCGGAAAAACTAAACTCTTGCGGCCTAATGAATCTCAAACTTTAATTTTTAATATCTCGACTGCTGACTTAGCATCTTTCAGTCCTGCAAAATCTGCGTGGATAGCTGATGCAGGAAGATATACTATCAAAATTGGAAGCTCGTCATTAGATATTAAAAATAAAGCCTTTTTTACTTTGCAAAAATCACAACAGTTGTCGAAAACAGCTAAAATTTTATTGCCTCAAAAAGCTATCAAAGAACTTAGTAAGTAGTAATGCTGAATCAATCATAATTCAATAACATGGAAATAAGTAAAATTACCGTCATTGGAGCTGGCAATATGGGCCATCAGATCGCATTATGTGCGGCTTTGTCTGGATTTCAAGTAAAATGTACAGATACCAATCCTAATATTCTTGCAAAAGCAATTGTGTTTGCAGATAATTACCTGAAAGAAAGGGTAGCTAAAGGAAAATTAAGCGAAGAATCAGCCAGTCAAGCTAAAGCAAACCTTGAGTTTGTAACAACAATTGAAGAAGCAGTCGTAGAGGTTGATCTTGTAATTGAAGCTATTATTGAGAAATTGGAAGTAAAAAGAGAACTTTTTGCTCATTTAGATAAAATTTGTCCAGCTCGTACCATTTTAGCGACCAACAGCTCATACATCGTAAGTTCTAAAATTGCTGATGCAACCAATCGTCCGGAGAAAGTTTGCAATATGCATTTTTTTAATCCAGCCTTAGTGATGAAATTGGTTGAAGTAGTTCAAGGACCGCACGTTTCAGAGGAAACAGTTGGTTCAGTAATGAATGCTGCAAAAAAAATGAATAAAACACCTGTTTTGCTTCACAAAGAGATATACGGTTTTCTCGTCAACCGTCTCTTGCAAGCCACAAGACAGGAAGCCTTAAAACTACTGGATATGGGCGTTGCAAGTTTTGAAGATATTGACACAGCCGCCATGAACGGATTAGGTTACCCGATGGGACCATTCCAGTTATTAGACCTTACTGGTATAGATCTAGCCTATCATGTAGGAATGGAAAAATACGAAGAAAGTGGGGATCCCGCTGACAGACCTTCTCCCACTGTTGTTGAGAAATTTACAAAAGGAGAATGGGGAAAAAAAGTAGGCAAAGGGTTTTATGATTATGAGCAATAATAAAAATAATAGATTTAAGAAGTTTTAAAAATCAAATTTATCATGAGACATATTTTTTTACTTCTGTTATCTGTGTTTTTTTTATTTGGATTTGAATCACAATCAATTGGTTACAAGGATATCAAAGTCAAAAAAGATACTTCTGTAAAGATATTTGGTTCTACTAAATATACGAATGACAATTTTGTTAACAAAAAAGTATCGGATACAATTAAGAATAATAGTAGGAAAGAAAAATTAAAAGACCGACTTAGTAATGGGGAGGTTTTAAAGGGTGCAGTAATCAACATCGCTCATCCTACAATGGTAGAAGTAGTTTGTGAAGCTGGGGCTGATTTTCTTTTCTTGGATTTCGAACATGGTTTACGTGACTATAACGATATTGGACAGGCTATTATTGCAGCTGAACTTCATAAAGTTCCTACTCTTGTCCGACTTGGAGAGCGTTCCTTAAATATAACAGAACGAATACTAGACGCTGGTGCCAGTGGCTTTTTATTCCCTCATGTAGAAACAGCAGAAGAAGCTGCCGAATTGGTTTCGTGGTGTCGATATAAACCGTCAGGTGTTCGAGGTTCAGGTTTTGCAAGAGCTTCAATTAGTTATAATGGTAATGAATATGATCGCCGTCAACAAGCAAACAAAGATGTAGTTTGCATTATGATTGTCGAAAGCCTGAAAGGAAAAGAAAATTTATCAAAAATATTGGCAGTTGATGGTGTTACCGGTGTTGCTATTGGTCCAGGTGATATTTCGATGGAGCTTGGAGTGAGTAATTGGAAGGATCCGAAGGTAGTACAGGTATTAGATGAGATGGCCGGAATAGTTAAATCGTTTCCAAATCAATCTTTACTTCGCCTTGCGCTTACACCTGAAGAAGCCGTTAAAAATGTCAATTCGGGAGCTAACATGATTTTGCTCACACATGATGTACAACTCATAAAAGCAATGTATTCTGGGCTTTTCAAAGATATTAGTAACAAAATTAATCAGGCAACTAAAAATTAGACTTAACCATTTTATAATTTAAATCCGATATAAACATTCTTTTAAAAATAATAAGATTATGAAAAACTACCTCCTATCTTTCTTTTTATACTTTACTGTTTTTGTAAACGCTCAAAACCCAATTGTAGGAACTAGTAATGGTAAAATTCAAGGTATAACAAGTACAGACAAAACAGTTCGTATATTTAAAGGTATTCCTTTTGCTGCAGCACCAATTGATGATTTGCGATGGAAAGGGCCGCAACCTGTTCAAAATTGGAAAGGCATAAAACAATGCAAAACTTTTTCTGCAAGTCCAATGCAAAATAAACCGCAACCTTTTTATTGTTGGAGTGAGGAATTTATTGCTCAAGCTGAACCGATCAAGGAAGATTGTTTATATCTAAATGTGTGGACTACCGCAAAAGCTAAATCAAAAAAACAACCCGTTTTTGTATGGATTTATGGTGGTGGGTTAAAAAGTGGCTCGGCTAATTGTGCTATTTATGACGGCGAAGAAATGGCAAAAAAAGGTGTGATTTTTGTTAGTCTGAACTATCGAGTAGGTGTTTTTGGCTTTATGGCACACCCAGAGTTAAGCAAAGAGTCAGGTCATCAGGCTTCGGGTAACTATGGTTTTCTGGATCAAATTGCTGCATTAAAGTGGGTTCAAAAAAGCATTGCTGCCTTTGGAGGTGATCCTAATAATGTTACGATTGCGGGTCAATCTGCAGGAGCGTTTAGTGTAACCGCTTTGATTGCTTCGCCATTTGCAAAAGGTTTATTTCATAAAGCTATTGCTCAAAGTGGTGGTTTGTTTTCCAATATGCTTAATCAAAATTTAAGGAAATCCGAAGAGCAAGGTGTTGTTTTTATGAAAAAGGCAAACACAAAATCATTAGCTGAATTGCGTAAAAAATCAGCTGAGGAATTGCAAATACTAAGCAATGAACTAGAAGTAGGCAGATTTGGAACAACGATGGACGGCTATGTTTTACCTATTAATTTGTTAGAACATTTCAAGAAAGGTTTGCACAATCAAACCCCTATTTTGACAGGATGGGTAACCGGTGATGGAAGTTTTATGGGTGATTCTGATATGTCTGTTGAAGATTATAAAAAAGAAGCCCAAGCTAAATATGGAGATAAAGCCGATGCCTTTTTAAGTATTTTTCCTGCAGCGACAGCAGAGGAGGTTAAAACAGTTAAACAAAAATTGACATTATTAGGTTTTGCTGGTGAGCCTGCGCATTTATTGGCAAGTTTTAATGCTAAAGCAAGTTATCTCTATGAATTTGGTCATGTTGCACCAGATAAGCCAAGTTTTCCTAATTATGGAGCTTTTCACACTTCTGAGGTTCCGTATGTACTTCATAATTTGCATACTTGGAATCGTCCTTGGCAGCCATTAGACAAAGAATTAGAAAATATTTTTTCTTCTTATTGGGTCAATTTTGCAAAAACTGGAAATCCAAATGGAGGCAATTTACCGGAATGGAAAAGCTATGACAAACAATCAGGTATTATAATGGTAGTGGCTGATAAAATGGAATCTAAGTCAGGATTTTTGAAAAAAGAATTTGATTTTTTAGAAAAGAATGAATCAAATTAGACAGACAAATTGCTCTTGAGCCACTTTTCCAATTAAAATAAATTAATCCAAAATAACTTCATTTACTTTTAAAACAATATTAATTATGTATTCAAAATTAGTAACCGCTTTCATTTTTCTGTTTTTTATGTCAAATGTACAGGCGCAGCAAAAAAATTTAATAAGAGCTTTTCAACCCGCTAATGTGGTGAATAAAGTACCTTATGGGAACAATCCTAAAGCAGGGCATTATGTACAGGCAAATGATGCTAAAATTTATTATGAAGTCTATGGTAAAGGTCAACCGATAGTATTGTTACATGGAGGATTGTTTGGCTCAACTGTTGAGTTTTCAGATTTTATAAATCGCTTTAAGAAAAGTTATCAAGTAATCGCAATTTCTACCCGTGGTCACGGTAAATCTGAATTAGGTACTGAGCCACTTACCCTTGAACAACGCGCTACCGATGCTATGACGGTTATCAATGCAGTAACTAAAGACAGTGTTATTGTAGTTGGCTTTAGTGATGGTGGTTATTCGGCTTATAAATTAGGTTCAATGTATCCACAACGAGTAAAAAAGATGATTGTGATGGGAGCAGGGGAAATTAGTCCAGGATTAAGAGAATTTAAATTTACAGCACACCAAGCACAAGAAATGGATAAACCTTTTTGGGAACAGCAATTGAAATTAATGCCAGAACCTAATAGAATAGAGGATTTATTTACACAAGTGGCAAATTGTTATAATAATGTTACGGTGAGCAAAGAGGTATTGAGTGCAATAAAATGTCCTGTTTTAGTAATGGCGGGCGATAGAGATGGAGGTAATCCTGTTGAACGTGTAGTAAGTGCTGCAAGATTTATCCCAAAATCTCAAATTGCAATTATTCCTAATGCTGGGCACGGTTGTTTCTTGGAAAATTTTGATGCAACATGGGCATGTATTGTTCCATTTTTAAAATAGTAATCCGTTAAATATTAAGGGGAAACTAATTTTATGGAGTACCCTTAATTTATTTCAAAAGGTGAAGTAAAAGTACCAATCAATCATTTTAAAACCTACCCCTAGATTCTCTGGGGACATATAACCTTTCGGATTTATTCGAATAGGTGCTAAACTTATGCCTTTTTTTTGCAGTATCAGCTAGAAAATTGACTAAAGAAAATTTGTGAACCATAATTAAAAACCAAATATTAACTAAATTAAAAAACAAAATGAAAAAATTATCATTTAATGATAAGCTAGGCACTTTCTGGTTGCTATGTTTATTTATACTTTCAAGTGCAGCTTTTGCACAAAATACGGGAAGTATTTCGGGCTTCGTAAAAGATAAAAACGGCACACCACTTTTAGAAGTTACTGTTAAACTATCCTCGGCTAATGGAACTGATCGAAGTACTAAAGTCGATTCTTTGTCTTACTATAATTTTAAAAATTTACCAAACGGTAAATACAAACTTCTTTTTACGTTAATGGGACATTTATCTTCAACTTCCCAAGTTACTGTAGAGAATAATGATGTCGTATTTAATGGACAATTGGTCGAAGATCCTATGCAATTAGATGCTGTAGTAGTTACAGGAGGTAGCCCAAAGAAAAAAATTGAATCAAGTGTTGCTATTACTACAATGACAGCAAAAGACATTCAACAAAGATCTCCACTCAATAATATCGATTTATTGAAAGCAATTCCAGGTCTTACTGTAGAAAGTAGCGGTGGAGATGGTCCCGGAAATGTATGGGTTCGTGGATTTCCACAAGGAGGAGGTTATATCTATTTAGGGATTTTAGAAGATGGACTTCCTGTTTTACCTACTGGTTATAGTACAATTCCTTCGGCTGATCAATACTATAAATCAGATCTTACCACTAAAAATGTTGAAGCCATCCGTGGTGGTAATGCATCGATAGTTTTAGCAAACACTCCTGGTGCTGTCATAAATAATATTAGCTACGTTGGGGCAGCTAAAAGCTACGGGGAATTTAAAGTAACATCGGGTCTTTCTCAAGGATTATACAGAGTAGACGGAAATACAGGGGGATCTTTTGGCGATAATATAAAATATAATATTGGGGGATTTTATCGCACCGATAAAGGAATTGTATCTCCTCCTTATTCAGCAGGACAAGGTGGACAATTAAAAGCGAATATAACCTATCATTTCAAAAACAATAAAGGATACTTTCGTCTTTTAGGAAAATATATTGATGACAAAGTGTACTGGCGTTTACCTAGTTATTATTCCTATGATGGTTCAGGTAAACCAAAAGCGTTACCAAACTATGATATTTTCACACAATCTATGGAAATGGTTGATTCAAAATGGGATTATACCAATAGCTCTGGAAAAACTACTAGTTATGATCTTTCAGATATTTTACACACCAAACTGGGTGCAGTAGGATTTCAATTTAATTACAAAACTGACAATGACTGGCAGATAACAAATAATTTTCGTTATCAAACCAACAATACTAGTTTTAACTCAACCCTACCATTAGGAACACAGCAATATGCACCAGGAGTAGATTATACGTATTTAGACGGAAGTCCTGCTGTATATTCTGCAACCGATTATAATGTGTTTGCAGTAGCACTATTGCAGAAGAACAAAGACACACAAATTATGAATTTTCTTGATTTTAAAAAGAAAGTAAACAAACATAGTCTTGGTATGGGGCTATCGCTACACCAATTTAATGTAGATAACCAACCTAATGATGCTTTCGTATACTTCCAAGAATTGAAAGAAAATCCCCGTCGTTTACTTATTCCAGCGTTCGGAATTGGAGGTAATGGTATGCTACCCGCTTCTAGTTCTCTAGCAATAGCTAAAACACGCATTTTATCCAGTTATATAAATGATGAAATTGCATTAAGTGAAAAATACAGACTTGATTTAGGTTTTCGTCTAGATAATCAAAGTATTGATGGAAAAAGACCTTATTATGGTGTAAATGCAGATGGAACGCCAAATTTTCAGGCTCCGGCTTCTATGGACATCGCTGGTGCATTGGATTATTCCGTTTCTGAAACCAATTGGGCATTTTCTGCGGGACTTAATAATAAAATAAGTGAAAATGCGGCTATGTTTGCAAGACTTACACGAGCATACAATACGCCTACATTTAATGATTACGGTGCGACAACTTATGATGAATCATCTATCAAGAAACGTCCTGTATATTTAGCAGAGTTAGGGTATAAATATGCTAACAATGGATGGTCTTTGTTTAGTTCAGTTAGTTATTCTGCTATCAATAATGTGTCTTTAAGTATCAACGTACCTACTAGTGTTGGATTACAAGCGTTGTTAGCTTTTGGTTCTACCAGAACGATAAGTGCAGAATATGAAGTAGCTTATAAAGTGTCCAATAACTTAGGTCTAAGACTTACAGGAACGTTACAAGACGCAAAATATACTGATTATGAAGCATCGACTAATACGAATCCTGTAGTATTAGCAGAAATGGGAGATAAAACCTATAGTTTTACTGGAAATAGAGCAGAAAGAGTTCCTGTTTTAAGTACTGAACTATCTGCAAATTATGATTACAAAAAATTCAATACCAATTGGGGTATTATCTATACAGGAAGTCGTTATACTTCTCCATCTAATAGCTATGAATTACCAGGATATATAACTATGAGAGCAAGCGCTGGGTACAAAATAACAAAGGCACTTGAGGCTAAATTTTGGGTAGATAATTTAACAAATACTAGAGCTCTTACCGAAGGAGATACTAGAGGGGATCAGTTTAGAGATTTTTCAACGGTAGCACCAGGAAGTCTTATGATTGGTAGAACTATTTTACCTCGCAGTTTTTGGGCTTCAATATCTTACAGTTTTAAATAAAAACACTTTAAATTAATATTATTAATCTAGTGGTGAGTTAACTATAATTTGAGAAGTGTATAATAATTGTTAGAAAAGGTTTGTTACAGAGTTTAAAAGAGGTTGCCTTTAATTAGGTGACCTCTTTTTTAATTCCTTTATTTATCATTTTTTTTTTATCTGTATGATTATGATGTTGATTATCAAATTATTAATAGATTTTATTTAGAGTTCCTACTTGTTTTATTCAATTTATTATTCTGAAAAAGGACAAAAAACGGAGATAAAATAAAAGGCAATCGTACTTTTAACAACATAAAATATTAACCCCTAATTGTAATTTTTTATGAAAGAACATACAATAGCTAAAATCATCCAAGTAGACTACAAAAATATTTATGTAGAATATTACCATACTTTTGATGGGTGTCCAACCATTATTTTTTTGCATGATTCTTTGGGCTGTGTTACCTTATGGAGAGATTTTCCGAAAAAACTGTCAGAAGCTACAAAGTGCAATATGTTGGTATATGACCGGTTAGGGTATGGGAAATCCGATCCGATGCCAACTCATAAACGACCTGTAAATTACCTTGAACTAGAAGCTAATTTCTTAGACAAATTATTGATTCAACTCGACGTGAAAGACGCTATCCTTTTTGGGCATAGTGACGGTGGTTCCATTGCATTGATTACAGCTGCGAAGTATCCAGACAGAATTAAGGCTATAATCTGCGAAGCGGCACATATTTTTGTGGAAGAAGTGACGCTTAGAGGAATTTACGAGGCAATGGATAGCTACAAAAAAACAAATTTAGCTGAACGTCTGGCAAAATATCATGGAGATAAAGTAGAATGTATCTTTAAGGCTTGGACCGAGACTTGGACAAGCGCTGATTATAAAGTCTGGAACATAGAATACTTATTGAAAGAAATCACATGTCCTTTGCTTTTTATCCAAGGCGAAGCAGATGAGTACGGGACATTGGATCAAGTTAACAGAACCATTAATCGTGTACGCGGAAAAACTGAAAAACTTGTCATTCCAGACATAGGACATTCCCCTCACAAAGAAGCTTCAGAACAGACTTTTAATGCTACAAAGGATTTTATAACGAAAGTGAAATAGTTGCTATAGCTTGTTTTTTATCAATTGAGAAGTTAAAGTCGGTATTTTTGAAATACAATTCCAATAAAAAAATCTAACATGTGAAGTGACCCCAAATAGAGTCTAAATTTTGGGGGAAGTTCAAATGGTGCTTGGGATTTTCTTTATAGTAAAAAAACAAATGAACCACAAATCCATACAAAATGAATTATTATTATTATTATTGGCTTACTAACATTTTTTAATTCGGATTGGATATATCGAGTTAAATTTGACACCAAAACCCACTGTTTTTTTAGTACGATACTTTTCTAAGGTTTTCAGGGCCAAATTTTGCGCCAAAATCAAGGGATCAATAAGAGATTTTAGTTATTGATGAATTCGCTGCATCTTTTATTTAAACGTTGAACTTGGATTGGATTGAAGATCTTTCCATTTCTGGTAGTATAATGTAGTCGATTCAATTTATCAGCTATTTGCTGGAATGTCATACCCTTGATTCGGGCATCACAAATAATATCCATAGCCTGAAGATTTTCTTTATTGTTTAAAGCGTTAACTTTGATTTTCTCAACACCAAGTTTTTGAAAATCACCAAAGCCTTGAGGATTACCTAGTCTAATTATTCCGTTAATCGGTTGCATTTCAGAACCATCTTTATTGGTAATAATTCCTTTATTAATTTTTTCCTTTTTAACTTGTAGAGCTTCTTTTATACGCTTGCTAATCATTTCAGCTTCATTTTCAGCGATTACAGCCAACAATTGAATAGTTAATTTATTCGCATTAGGATTATCACAGCATATGAATTCTATTCCAGCATTGAATAACGCTGAAGTGAATTGGACGTCACGTGAGAGTCTGTCGAGCTTTCCGACAATAAGAATAGCCTTCTCTTTTTGGGCCAATTCGATTGCCTTATAAATTTCAATTCGTTTCTTTTTTCTGGTACCAGTTTCGATTTCAGTAAATTCAGCAATCATTTTACCTTTGTCACCAATATAATTAGTAACAGAATATTTCTGAGCTTGTAGACCAAGACCCGACAAACCTTGTTTTGCTGTTGAAACCCTAAAGTAAGATATGAATTTTTTCATCGTTAGTTGCTAGCGATTTTAAAGATATATAAAAATATAACAAATCGCAAACATTAGTTTGCAATTTGTTATAATAGTCAAAATTGATTAAAAATGTTATTGAAGTGAAACTTTTTAAATTTCAGACATTGACTACGTTTATTAATTATTGGTTCTCATAATAATGAAAAGTATAAGCAGTTACAATATTATTGGAAGTGAAACTTTTTGTTGTTGATCTCTTAAAAGTCATCATCATCATTATGTATGTTTCCATCCGGAAATATCCAATCACCGCCCATTATATAAACGGCACAATCACAGTTTAAACTATATCTATCTTCGTAAAAAGCTAAAAATACATCATCACAATCTTTGTCCTTCCATAATTTCCCTTTATAATTTATGGGAAACATACCATTATCAATTTTCTGTTCTTTTTTTTCATAAGTGTTATTTAATATTTTAGGACACTCAGCTATAATTGCCAAGCGCATAACACTCATATCAAATAAAGTCTATTTGTTTAGTTTTTTCATAATTAGTTTTTTAAATCTGATAATTTAGGATTTTTAGAGCAGGAAATATCAACTTGTACTCCCCGCTAAAAAGCAACAAACTTTGACCGAAATGTCAAAGGTTGTTTTTTGAAGTTAAAACGAAGCTGAATGATATACGTCAATTCTAAATTTTTGATATTCGTTCAAAATAGTATCTTTCACCACGATTAAAATAATAATGAACATTATTTTATTCTACTGAAACCTGAACTCTAATAAATATTGACAATGTTCCTTTAGTATATTAATGAACATTTTTAATTTAAAACAAATAAAATTGGGATAATTGATTACGGGCAATTATCCTAATTAAAAATAAACAGTCTTGGATATTGTTATTTGATCAAATTACGGGTCATGTATTTTGCACAGATATTATCTTCAACTTGATTATTTTTGATGTAGTAAAAGGATAAAAGATGAGATAAAAAATGTCGTTTTTAATAATATGAAAAAAAGGTATCGAGAAAAAAATTTCTAAAGGAAGCTGTTTTCTCGACACCTTTTTTATTTACTAGATTACTTTTTCAAAACTAATTTCTTTGTTTCGACAATTTTACCAATTATTAAGTTTAAAAAATAGGTGCCCTCAGGTAAAGCATGATTAAGTTCAATGGTTTCTTTAATGCATCCGTCAATTTTAAAAATTTTCTTAGAATAAATAATTTGTCCAAGAACATTTGCAACCTGTAATTTTGCTTCCTCAACAACATCGTTTTTACAAACTTCTACTGTAAACGAACCAGTTGTTGGATTTGGATACAATAAAAAAGTGTCATTATTTTCTATATCAGAAGTATTCATGTTTTTTGCTACACTAATAGTATTACTACAAGTACCCAGATAATCCCCATGAGCAAGATGCATTTTTACATCATTTGTTTTTACGCAAAAGGCTGAATAAGAATTGGTAACAGCATTATAATGACATACATACACACTGTTTTTGGCACAAGTAATATCAACCGCTTTTACATCAACATTATCAGTAGTAGAACAACCTCTGGCATCTGTAACCTTTAAAGTGTAGGTGGCTGTTACTGTCGGACAGACATTAATGCTGGCAGTTTTAGCACCCGTACTCCATAAGTATTTATAAGGGGGTAAACCTCCAGATGCCGAACCACTTAGAGTAGCACATTTATTTTGTGTATAACCAATATAGACAGTTGTGTCCAATCCTGCATTTGCAATCGGACCATTGACCTGAATACTGCTTATAGCAGAGTCACTACAACCATTTCCATCGGTATAGGTATAGGTGATAAGATGAGTACCCACTCCTGCAACCGAAGAATTAAAACTACCTAAACTGACTCCGTTCCCAGAATAGATGCCGCCAGATGGTAATCCTCCCGTAAGACCAAAAGAAGTAGTATTAATACATACTGGACTGAATGTCCCTAAAGTAACAATCAGTAAAGGATTGACTGTTATTGTTACTGAATTAGATTTTAAACAACCTGTAGCCGTCACTGTTTCTGTCAATGTATAAGTGGTCGTTGCAGTTGGACTAACCAGCGGGTTTGCAGAAGTAGAAGTAAATCCAGCTGGACTGGAAACCCAGCTATACGTGTTTCCTATCAGAGCTGTTGCGCCTAAAGCTATACTAGCACCTGAACATATTGAAGAGGATGTACCCACATTGGCTAAAGGCAAAGGATTTACCGTAATAGTTACAGCATTCGATTTTGAACAACCCGCAGCTGTTTCTGTCAATGTATAGATCGTAGTAACCGTTGGGCTAACGTTTGGATTAGCCATAGTAGAAGTAAAGCCTGCTGGATTAGAAACCCAGCTATAAGTATTACCTATCACTGCTGCTGCACCAATCATCACATTGGCTCCTGAACAAATTGTTGAGGGAGCCCCGGCACTGGCTATAGGTATTTGGTTAACCGTTATCGTGCCAGTGGCAATTCTATTACAACCATTTATGTCAGTATAAGAATAAAAAATCAAGTGAGTACCCACTCCGGCTACTAGAGGATAAAACATCCCGAAACTTACTCCTGGACCAGAATAGAACCCTCCTAACGGCGAGCCTCCAAACAGAACAAAAGGATTTGAATTCAAGCACACCGATAAATATAATCCGTAAGTAACAACTGGTAAAGGATTAACGGTAATGGTTATGGAGTTAGATTTTGTGCAAGCCGTAGTAGTTACCGTCTCGGTTAAAGTATATGTGGTGGTAACTGTTGGGCTAACGGTCGGATTTGCCACAGTAGATATAAAGCCAACAGGATTAGAAACCCAGTTATACGTATTTCCCGCTACTGCTGCAGTTCCTAAAGAAACATTACTTCCAGCACAAATTGCTGCTGAAGAACCGGCATTGGCCATTGGTAAAATACAGGGTTCTGGCATAGGAATACAGACAAAACTGTTTTTGGCAATATTTGTACCATCGCCTAATTGACCATAATCATTATTACCCGTTGCACAAAAATCTAATCCAGCAGATTGTATCCCAACAGAGTATATTGCCCCAGTCGATATGGATTTCCAGCTGGTTGAATTGCCGATTTGTATTGGAATATTTTTATCGATAGTAGTTCCATCACCTAATTGACCATAAACATTAAATCCCCAAGCCCAAAGCGTGCCATCGGACTGAATTCCAATCGTATGAGCATAACCAGCGTCAATGCTCTGCCAATTAGTTGCTACTCCTATTTGTATTGGTATATTTCTATCAATATTAGTCCCATCTCCTAAATTTCCATTACCTCCCCATCCCCAAGCCCATAAAGTTCCATCTGATCTTATACCTTGAGTACTATAATAGCCTGATTCTATACTTTTCCAGTTGGTATTTGTACCTATTTGTATGGGTATTAATTTATCAATATTTGTACCATCGCCTAATTGACCATAAACATTAAATCCCCAAGCCCAGAGTGTTCCGTCGGATTTAATTGCTAGTGTATGATAAGCTCCTGCTGCTATGCTTTTCCAATTGGTATCCGTACCTATTTGCAAAGGTATATTAACTCTAATATTGGTCCCATTACCTAATTGACCATTTCCATTTCCCCCCCAAGTCCAAAGTGTGCCATCAGTTTTTATCGCAACTGTATGGTCAAACCCCGCAACAACACTTTGCCAGTTGCTGGAAATACCGATTTGCATAGGTGTATTTCTATTAGTATTTGTTCCATCTCCTAATGTACCGGGAGAATTATATCCCCAAGTCCAAAGTGTATTGTCAGATTTTATTGCCATTGTATGATAAGCACCGGTTGCTATGCTTTTCCAATTTTTAGCTGTTCCTATTTGTAACGGCTTATTTCTGTTAGCATAGGTTCCATCCCCTAACTGTCCCATAGCGTTATTTCCCCATGCCCAAATCGTTCCTTCTGATTTTATACCAACCGTGTGCTCACTTCCACTCGAAATATTTACCCAATGAATTTGTGGATTTATATTTTCTAAAACGGTTACAGCAAAACTACAGCTGATCGTATTACAGTTATTATCTGTTGCCGTTGCAATTACGGTTGTTATGCCTATAGGAAATGCTGTTCCAGGGTTTTTACTGTAGGTAATGGATGAAATACCCGAGTCATCTGTAGCCGTAGCTGCAAAATTTACTATGGCTGTAGTTGCCGGAGCATCAATAGTTACAGAAAGAGCTGCCGGACAAGTCATAACAGGCGGTGTGTGTTCAAAGCTAGGACTGATGCCATCCACAGTACCATTAGTCCAGTTAGAAGTTGAGCCCGTTAACGCAAAATTATTTAAGGTCCCGTTCAAATTATTACCGCTCGAATCCAATAAACTACTCAGTCCTGCATTGCTGCAAGCACTAAATCCCTGATTAAATTTATAATAGGCTATTAATCCTGATTGCGGCAAAATCAATTCGCCCGTCATATTATTTACTATTTCTGCGAGGCACAAGGCTCTGTTCCATAAACGAACCTCATCTATTTTTCCGTTAAAAAATTCTGCACCACCTCCAAATGCACCAATAATAACAGGAGAAGTTCCTGCAATACTAATTGCTCCTATTTTATTTTCAGAACCAATTAGCATATTATTGCGATAGATTTTTTTGGTTATTCCATCAAAAGTTGCTGCGATGTGCACCCATTGATTTTCGTAATCAGAATAACTTATCGGCACATCTAATTCGGTATAAACCCCCGCAATTTGCAAACCAAAGGATAAGATAGTACCATATTCTTGAAAGCTTAAAAGATGTCTTGCATCTTCGTCATCTTTCCTATAAATTTCATAATGACGGATGGATCGAATCGTATTTGGGTTTACCCAAGCTTCTATGGTTATTTGAGAAGAGGGTTTTAATAAATGATTATGTGAAATGCTCACATAATCATTTATGCCATCAAAACTCAAAGCTCCCGCGACTTCCCCATTTACCGTTACTTTAAAACTACAAGTTTTGGTAACATCGGCTGTCAAGGTATACGTAACCGTGGTTTCGCCTTTGTTAAAGGTTAATCCACTGGCACTGCCTGAACCTGAACCTGAACCTGAAGTAACGCCGCTTAAGGAATAACTGTATGCCGAATCAGTAGGAGTTGCAATCGGATCAATATCAGATACTATTGCAGTGCAAAACCCAGTATCGGTATTTGTAATTTTATCTGTTGGACAACTAATTGTGTATGGTTCATTAATAGGAATACAGATGAAACTGTTTTTGTCGATAAAAGTTCCGTCTCCTAATTCACCTTCTCCATTATATCCAGTAGCGCAAAACTGCAGACCACCGGTTTTAACACCTGTGGTACAGTTGTCTCCTGCTGATAAGCTCTGCCAGTTGGTATCAATACCTATTTGTAAAGGGATGTTTTTATTTATATTGGTTCCATCTCCCAACTGTCCATCAAAATTTCCTCCCCAAGACCAAAGCGTGCCATCGGTTTTTATGCTGACAGTATGCAAATACCCAGCTGAAATAGCCTTCCAGTTGGAAGCTGTCCCTATTTGTATTGGAGTATTTTTATTAATATTGGTTCCATCACCTAATTGACCGTAAATATTATATCCCCAAGTCCATAGCGTGCCATCAGTTTTTATACCGACAGTGTGCAAATATCCTGTTGAAATAACCTTCCAGTTGTTAGCTGTACCTATTTGTATGGGGGTATTTTTATTGATATTGGTTCCATCTCCTAATTGACCTTGACTATTTTTTCCCCATGCCCAAATCGTACCATCAGTTTTTATTGCCACAGTATGAAATTGTCCTGCCACAACACTCATCCAGTCGGTGGCAGTACTTATTTGTACTGGGATGTTTTTACCTATATTGGTTCCATCTCCCAATTGTCCATCAAAATTTCCTCCCCAAGCCCAGAGCGTTCCATCGGTTTTTATCCCAACAGTATGAACTTCTCCTGCCGACGCGCTTTGCCAATTGGTAGCATCTCCAATTTGAATAGGAGAATTTTTATCTATATTGGTTCCATCCCCTAATTGACCACCTCCATTTTGCCCCCAAGCCCAGAAAGTGCCATCAGTTTTTATTGCACCACTATGAAATCTCCCAGTTAAAATACTTTTCCAGTTGGTATCAGTACCTATTTTTAAAGGAGAATTTTTATCAATATTACTTCCATCTCCTAATTGACCGTTAATATTATATCCCCATGCCCAAATCGTACCATCGGTTTTTATACCAATATTATGAAACCCGACTGTTGCAATACTTTTCCAATGAAGTTGTGGATTTTCGTTTTCTAAAACCGTTACAATAAAACTACAGGTTTTAGGGACATCTGATGTCAACGTATATGTAACCGTGGTTACTCCTTTATTAAAAGTTAATCCACTTGCCGTGCCACTGCCTGTTGCTACTGTATCTCCGCTCAATGTATAAGTATAAGCTGCATTATTGGGTATTAGAATCGGATCAATATTGTCTATTATCGCAGTATTATTTCCAAAATCTATATTTACTGTTTTATCTACCGGGCAAGTAATAGCATAAGGGTCAGTAATGGGAATACACAAAAAGGTATTTCTATAAATGTTGGTTCCATCTCCCAATTGACCAGAATTGTTAGATCCTGTTGCACAAAACTCCATACCTCCAGATTTTAATCCAATTGTATGCTTTCCTCCTGCCACTATGCTGTGCCAGTTGGTCTCAGTGCCTATAAGAATTGGAGTATTTTTTTCTGTATTTGTTCCGTCACCTAATTGGCCCTCACCATTAAATCCCCATGCCCAAAGCGTACCATTGGTTTTTTTGGCAATTGAGTGATTGCCACCTGCTCCAGCTATTTGCCACCTAACCTCTGTGCCTATTTGTCCTGGACTATTTCTATCTGTAAAAGTTCCATCACCTAACCTTCCATTAACATTTTGTCCCCAGGTCCAAAGCGTTGCATTAGATTTAATTGCAATTGTATGATAGGCTCCAGCTGATATACTCTTCCAATTGATTTCAGTACCAATTTGAACAGGAATATTTCTACGAAAATTGGTGCCATCACCAATTTGGCCATATGTATTATCTCCCCAAGCCCAAAGAGTGCCATCAGTTTTTATGGCAACGGTGTAAAAAGCCCCTCCAGCAATACTTTTCCAATTTGTATCTGTACCAATTTGGGTCGGGATAGTGATATCTGCGTTAGCTCCATTTCCTAACTGACCATAAGCGTTATATCCCCAAGCCCAAAGAGTTCCATCGTTTTTTATGGCAATAGTATGGTAAACACCCGTTGATATGCTTTGCCAATTAGTATCCGTGGTTATTAATATGGGACTGCTTTTATCAATAGTAGTTCCATCTCCTAATTGACCTCCACCATTTTGTCCCCAAGCCCAAAGTGTACCATCTGTTTTTAAAGCAACCGCATGTGTACCACCTGCCGCAATAGTTTTCCAATTAGTGTCAGTTCCTACTTGTCCATCTTGATTATATCCCCAAGCCCAAAGAGTACCGTCAGATTTTATACCATATGAAGAATCTCCGCCAGCTGCAATGTTAGTCCAATGAAGTTGCGGATTAACATTTTCTAAAACGGTCAAAGTAAAACTACAGGAGACCGATGTCGTCGCGCCATCTGTAGCTGTCCAAGTTATTGTAGTTATTCCACTTTCAAATACTGCACCCGCGAGTGTTGTTCCAGTACCTGTTGTAACGCCAGTTAATGTATAAGTGAGTGATGTTCCTTCACAATTATCTGTTGCTGTCGCATCGAACTCGGTGCCTACTGCCGTGTATGCATTTCCTCCTTCATCTGTATCACGGTCTATGTTCAATACTGCGGGACATGTTATTACTGGCTGCTGGTCGTCAACGACTGTTACAGTTTGGGTGCAGGTTGATGAATTATTACTTTCATCTGTTGCAGTCCAAGTCACTATCGTGTTTCCTATTGGATATTCTGCAGGAGCGTCATTGGTAACACTAAGATTCTCTCCATCAACTTTTCCTATAACCCAATTAGAAGTTGAACCATTCAGAGTAAAACCATTCAGTATCCCATTAAATACATTACCCGAAGCATCAATTGCCGCGTCAACTGCTGGCCCGGGTGAAGCAGAATTATTTCCTCCGGCTGTACCTTGATTAAAATGATACAAAGCGACCAAGCCGGCTTGTGCACTAAGCTCACGATTCATATTAGCCTGTATTTGAGCTTGTGTACGCTCTATATCCCATATTCTTGCCTCATCAATTACACCACCATTTGTTAATCTCGTTGCAGCATCATCACCCCTTGCACCAATTTTAAGCGATTGAGAACCCGGTGTTGAGGAAAATCCGGTTATACCAGTGATTTGTCCATCAAGAATGCCATTTACATACAGTTTTAAAACGCCTGTATTTCTGTTAAACGTGGCCGCAAGGTGGTACCAGACATTCGGTAAAATGGTTGTGGAGCCAGCGAGTTCAGAACCCTGAAAACTATTATTTAAAACCATAGTAAAAGCTTTGTTGGCACTTGTAATTCGTAACAAATAACCAAAAGTATTTGTTTGATTAGCATATTTTTCTATCAAACTTTCTTGGATGCCACTGGATGTTCTTTTTACCCAGGTTTCAATGGTCAATTGATCGACAGGGTTAAGTAAAACGTTATTTGGCACATCAACATACCCACCATCAAAATTTAATGCATTCCCAATAGTACTACAATTATCGCGAACTGTCGGGTTTATGAGTGAAGCTGTTCCTGTGCATAATCCTAGTTTCGTATTGATGGTGACATCGGCTGTGCAAAAAATAGTTGGTTTTTCAGTATCCATAATCGTTACCGTAAAGTTGCAAGTAGTATCACTTCCGCACCCATTGCTTGCAGTAAGAGAGACATTCGTTGGTCCTCTATTAAATGTGGAGCCGCTGCCTGTACCGTTGCCGTTGCCTGTTGTTGCTCCACTGAAAGAATAAGTATTTGTAGGGTCTGGCGTACCGATTGCAGTAGCGGTATAAGATACTGCTGCTCCACAGGTTCCGGTTTCTGTATTGGCCTTTATATTTGACGGACATACTGAAAATGTAGGTGCTGGACAAGGGGTGTATAACTCACAACTGCTAATAATACCGCCTGCTCCCGACCCATTTGCCACCAGCACTTTGCCATTGGTCAAGAGTGATGCGGTATGAAAGCTCCGAATCTCTGCCATAGAAGCGGTTGTGCTCCATATACCAGTAACTGTATCATATAATTCACAACTACTAGTAAAACCGCCTGTCACCAGTACTCTGCCATTAGGAAAAAATGTGGAAGTATGTCCGTAACGACTCCGTGCCATTGAAGCGGTCATACTCCAGCTATTGGTTTGCGGATCATATAATTCACAACTGGCTAAAAGACTACTTCCGCTGTTTCCGCCTGTCACTAGCACCATGCCATTGGACAAAAGTGTTGCGGTTTGAGAGTGACGACTGTCCGCCATTGAAACGGCTTCACTCCAGTTATTGGCTACCGGATCGTATAACTCACAACTGCTTAAACTATTCCCGTTATACCCGCCAGTCACAAGCACCCTGCCATTAGGCAAAAGTGTGGTAGTATGATATTGACAACTGTTCGCCATTGAAGCGGCTATACTCCAAGTATTTGTCACCGGATCGTATAACTCACAACTGCTTAAATAACCACTTAAATTGTGACCTCCTGTCACTAGCACTTTGCCATTGGACAAAAGTGTGGCAGTATGATATCGACGACTGTCAGCCATTGACAAGGCTATACTCCAGCTATTGGTTAGCGGATCGTATATCTCACAACTGCTTAAATAACTAAATCCTCTATATCCACCTGTCACCAGCACTTTG
This sequence comes from Flavobacterium sp. XS2P24, assembly GCF_030010285.1. Taxonomy (NCBI): domain Bacteria; kingdom Pseudomonadati; phylum Bacteroidota; class Flavobacteriia; order Flavobacteriales; family Flavobacteriaceae; genus Flavobacterium; species Flavobacterium sp. XS2P24. Next base: position 406 of record NZ_JASCRU010000025.1, on the reverse strand, counting down.
CCGTTGGACAAAAGTGTCGCAGTATGATTTTGACGACTTCCCGTCATTGAAGCAACTATACTCCAAGTATTTGTCACCGGATCGTATAACTCACTACTGGTTAACTCGCTGCTTCCGTTAGATCCGCCTGTCACCAGCACTTTGCCATTGGACAAAAGTGTCGCAGTATAAGCGTAACGACTACCCGCCATCGAAGCGGCTGGACTCCAAGTTTGGGCACTTGAAGTAATTGTTCCTATTAAGCACAGTATAATTGCAAATAATATTGAATTATATTTTAGTAATAATTTTTTTGATTGTCCGTTTTTAATCATAATCCTGTAATACTTGCTATTACTAGCCTATCGAATAATTTTTCCTCAAAATACCGTCTGTTAAGCTTGTAAACGAACTCGTTTAGGTATAA
>NZ_JASCRU010000024.1:0-45607 GCF_030010285.1 Flavobacterium sp. XS2P24 | reverse complement strand
TGTTGCTGTATTAGCATAACTGCCTGTTGCGTTTACCGTAGCGGTGATGTTTAAAGTTGCACTTGCTCCATTGGCTAAGGTGCCTACACTCCACACTCCTGTACCACTAGTGTACGTGCCTGTTGATGCGGTTGAACTTACAAAAGTATAACCTGCTGGAAGTGCATCGGTAACAGAAACTCCCGTTGCTGAACTTGGTCCGGCATTGCTCGCTGTTAAGGTGAAGATGACATTGCTGCCTACGTTTGGTGTAGGGTTATCTACTGTTTTAGCTACGCTTACATTGGATTGTGGAACCGGTATTGGTGTAATGCTCGAAGTGTTATTTGCTGGGGTTGGGTCGGCTTCTGTTGCACTAATCGTAGCTACATTGGTGTAAGTTTGAGCTTGTATTGATTGTGCAAGAAAAAGAATTATAAAATAAAATAGAATTTTTTTCATTATTTAATGATTTAATAATTTTTTTGTTAACAGAATTTTAAAATAACAAAGTCTATATCGTTGTTGTATTGGCATATATTATAGAGCATTAACCGTAGCGGTGATGTTTAAAGTTGCACTTGCTCCATTGGCTAAGGTGCCTACACTCCACACTCCTGTTCCACTAGTGTACGTGCCTGTTGATGCGGTTGCACTTACAAAGGTATAACCCGATGGAAGTGCATCGGTAACAGAAACTCCAGTTGCTGAACTTGGTCCGGCATTGCTTGCTGTTAAAGTGAAGATGACATTGCTGCCTACGTTTGGTGTAGGGTTGTTTACTGTTTTAGCTACGCTTACATTGGCTTGTGGAACCGGTACTGGTGTGCTAGTTGATGTATTGTTTCCTGGTGTTGGATCGGCTTCGTTGGCTGCAATAGTCGCCGTATTGGCATAACTGCCTGTTGCATTTACCGTAGCGGTGATGTTTAAAGTTGCACTTGCTCCATTGGCTAAGGTGCCTATTGACCAAATACCTGTTCCGCTTGAGTACGTCCCTGTTGATGCGGTTGCACTTACAAAGGTGTAACCCGCTGGAAGTGCATCGGTAACAGAAACTCCTGTTGCTGAACTTGGTCCGGCATTGCTCGCTGTTAAGGTGAAGATGACATTGCTACCTACGTTAGGTGTAGGGTTGTTTACTGTTTTAGCTACGCTTACATTGGCTTGTGGAACCGGTACTGGTGTACTAGTTGATGTATTATTCCCTGGTGTTGGGTCAGCTTCGTTGGCTGCAATAGTCGCTGTATTGGCATAGCTTCCTGTTGCGTTTACCGTAGCGGTGATGTTTAAAGTTGCACTTGATCCATTGGCTAAGGTGCCTACACTCCACACTCCTGTACCACTTGTGTACGTGCCTGTTGATGCGGTTGCACTTACAAAAGTATAGCCCGATGGTAACAAATCATTGACTGTTACTCCGGTTGCTGAATCTGGTCCAGCATTATTGGCTGTTAAAGTAAAAATAACATTACTACCTATGTTTGGTGTAGGGTTGTTTACTGTTTTCAATATAGACAAGTCAGCCGATGGAGTAACACAAAGTAATCTTTGATATGTTATAGATTCAACACCAAATCTGTTAGTGTTTGTTGTAATTCTAACATATCTTGTGCCAGGTTGTGTTACATTATATATAAATACATTTGGAGATGCTAAAACTCCAGCAGCAGTTGTTGTAACTGTGATTGGCGCCACAGGAAAAGTTGTATTGGTTGAGGCATCAATGGTGCCTGTTTGAATACTACCATTGTTTGTGAAAATTCTAAACTGAATTTGAGAACCAACTAATGCTTGATTACCTGCACCAAGATCTAAAACTAAAACACCATTACCATTTGATAATGACCCTAAAGCATCGGGTGCATTTAAAGCATTAGCTGTAGTTGCTGTCCAAGTTGTTGATGAAGTTACTGCAGTTGCATAAGCCGTTGTTGATGAAACAATTTGCGGTGAAACACATGGTGATGCAGTTACATTTATGGTTATTCTTGCTGTATCACACAATGGTCCGCCGTCTATTGCTGGAGTTGAATCACATATTTGATAATCTAAAATAGCTGTTCCTGAAAATCCTGAAGTTGGAGTAAATGTAACTGTCCCATCTGTATTAATACTAAATACACCACCTGCAACCGCTAAAGGTGAAGTATTAGATAATGAAGATGGATTAATATTGTTATTAAAATCTGTATCATTAAGTAAAGGATTAATTAATAATACATTTGAACTGTATGTTGAATAACTATCATCATTTGCCACTGGCGGTGCAGGTGGTGCTTTAATAATTACAGAATATGATTCAAATGATTTTCTAGAACATGCGTCAGTTACTGTAACAGAAATAACACAATTTAAATTTGCATCACCCGGATTAAGTGGTGGCGCGGTAAAATTTGTGTTTCCAGATGTAGGAGCAGAAAAAGAACCACCACAAGATGAAGTCCATTGATATGATACTGAACCACCCTGACTATCTGATGAAACAACGCTCATAGCTACAGTTTGAGATTGATTTAATTGTGATGGTGGTGGAGTATTTGCTGTAATTACAGGAGACTTACCTGAAGGAGCATCAAATGAAAAGTTCAAAAAAGCTCTTTGTGCTGCTACGTTTTCTGCTACAGTACCATTATCGTGATCATGACCACCTTCATACATTACTTTTCCTCTATTTGAATCACCAAACGCATACCCATAAGCAATTAACGCGGTTTGATTAGGAAATAAACCTGTAGGCATTTGCGGATGATCTGGATCAAAAACTGAAACTTTTGTAGAAGATCTCCAACCATTTGTGGGTACATAAATTTTTTCTGAACCAGCATTATGAGCACCATCTGAAATTCCCATATATTGCATTACAGGATCTGTTGGGTATAAAGGTGGATTATTAAATGGTGGTGTTTGAGTGTTATTATGTTGAGGATTTATAGCTCCTGAAACAGCATTGTCAAATCCATTACCAGAACCACCAGTATACTTCCAAAGCCCGTTTACTGATAAGAAATTTGTTCTTTGAGTTGCTCCGGGAAATGTATTCCCTAAATTCTCAAGCACACTCACAGCATGACAAGCTGCCCACAACCAACCAGCATTACCACCATTAGCAATTGGTGCGTTCCAATTTAACAGAGGTAATCCATGAGTAGCCCATGTAGGATCTGCATGAGGTAGTATGAATAAATCATCGCACAAATTTAATCCAGTAGGTAATGCAGACCTGTATGCCGTAACCGGTATACCGGCGTTAACCAAATAAGCAGATGCGATTGAACCATTATCTGAATCTAAAACCCATCTCGGGAAAACCTTCAATTCCTTATATATGGGTATTGTTACGGTAGTTAATGTTGTATGAATAACAACACCTTGAGCAATAAAATTGTTAATGGCAGTAACCACATTAGGTGCCGATGCATACTGAGCTTCGACCACAAAAGTTCCTCCTCTAAAGTTAATTCCATCTACTGTAAAATCAATATCATCTTTAAATTTTGTTGGATTTATTGACCATAAAACTGGTGTTTTTTGTATGTCTAATAAATTGTATACTAGTCCATAAGGCTTTAAACCGTTTGAAATTGTTTGAGGTGTTATTCCCATGTTTATAATTTTTGACCCAGGAGCTATAGTTTTAGTTTGGGAGAAAACATGAAATCCTAAAATAAAAAAAAAGAATAGTATAAAAAATTGTAAATTTTTCTTCATGAAATTTACCTTTATGTTTAAGAATCAGTTAGTCTGCAAATTTAACAATGTTACATTCCATTAATTAATGAGAATTTTTAATTTTTTTTATTCTTTAATCACTTATTACCAAAGTTAAATTAACACTGCTAATACACAAATTAAATATTTTTTGCTTGTCCGTTTTTAGTCATAATCCTGTAATGCTTGCTATTACTAACCTATCGAATAACTTTTCTTCAAAATATGTTCTACTAAGCTCGTAAACGAACTTTTTTTGGTACAGTTGCAAGATATTTGCCATTAATTTAATGACAAGTTCCTTGAAAATTTCTTTTGGTATTACTAATTGCAATATGCACCCACTTTAAAGCTTCTGTACTTGTTGCTTTATTTGATTTTTCAGTAATATGAATTTCCTCGTAATCTGCAACATCTATATATGATGTGCTTTTGTCTGTAAAAGTAATACTTTTTTGCCAAAAGGATTCCTGAATTGTTTGATTTATTAGTTCTGATGTGTTAGCTGTCAAGATCTTTGCTTTACAATACCGCATTGATTTGATTTTTTACCTGTTTCAACTTCTTCTAAAATAGTTGACTCAGCCATAATTGCAACGTTAGATTTCCCAATAGCACCATGTCCACGAATTCCTTTCTCTTGTTCTATTTCTGTAAATTCAATTGTAAAATATCCTTCATCAATCTCAATCATTCCTTCCAAAGTATAAAGAGCATCTCTATTACCCATTACTTTTCGCAACCTATGAACCATGTACCAATCGGGTCCGTATCGCTTCAATACCAATTTTTTTTGAATTTCTTTACTGGAAAATTCTTTTTTAGTTGCCGTTAATAAGAACATGGTTCTGTCCCAAATCAAAATTGATAAATTAGAGCTTTGTATTATCGTACCACTTAGTAATGATGTTCTACTTCTACATTTTTTACATTCATAACTCCATCTGCTTTTTATCCAAAAATGTTCTTTGCATCCGCTTTTACATTGGAACTTCGACTTTATCTTTCTCTTCTTTAATATGAAGTCTGCGAGATTCTTCACTCCCAAAATTTGCTGTAAATCTGAATAAATTCATCGCTTTTTTTTCATATGTAACACTTGTTATTAATTAGGATTAATTACTGATAATCAAATAGGTTTTTATTATTACTAATTAACAATTGCTGTTATTGTTAAAGTTTGACTTGCACCATTGGCGATACTTCCGACAGCCCAAACTCCTGTTCCGCTGTTATACGTACCTGTGGTTCCTGTTGAACTCACAAAAGTATATCCTGACGGCAATAAATCATTAACGTTTACACCTGTTGCTGCACTTGGTCCTGCATTACTCGCTACAATTGTGAATACAACATTGCTACCCACATTTGGGGTAGCATTGTTTACTGTTTTAACAACGCTTACATTCGCCTGTGGCACTGGTGTTGGTGTATTGGTCGAGGTATTATTCCCTAGTGTTGGATCGGCTTCATTGGCTGCTATTGTTGCTGTATTAGCATAACTGCCTGATGCATTTACTGTGGCGGTGATGTTTAAAGTTGCACTCGCTCCATTGGCTAAGGTGCCTACACTCCACACTCCTGTACCACTAGTGTACGTTCCTGTTGCTGTTGTCGCACTTACAAACGTATAGCCCGATGGAAGTGCATCGGTAACAGAAACTCCTGTTGCTGAACTTGGTCCAGCATTGCTGGCTGTTAAGGTGAAGATGACATCTGACCCTACATTTGGTGTAGCTGTACTAGAGGTTTTAGTGATTCCAACATTGGATTGTGGGTTTACTATCAAATCTGCTGATGTTGAAACAACATTCCCACACACATAATCACTTTTTGTTATAATTACTCTATAATCATAACCATTCTGTGTTAAAGTTACTCCTGTTAGATTTAAAGAAGATGTTGCTGTTCCTGAATATATTCCCGTATCTGAAATATTAGACCACACTGTACCTCCATTAGTACTTTCTTGCCATTGGTATTGAATAGTGCCTGAAAATGGAATTGTTACTGAAAAAGCAGCATTGCCATTAAAAAATGTCACCTGATTAGCAGGTTGAACTGTTATCAAATTACCAACAGTAATTACATTGGTATATGTGCCAGTGTACGAAGCAGCAATTACTGTTCCATTGGCGTTAGTAGGAGCTGGATCTGATCCTGAACCATATTGCCCGCCTCCACCATCAGCCGTTGAAGAATTATAATATTCGTTGGAATCTGAACAACCATCATTATCTGAGTCTAAATCTAAATGATTAGGTAAAGGGTCAGAATCTGAACTTGACTCATATACATCTGGAACACCATCACCATCTGCGTCGGTATAGTTGGTCACTGAACCGTCAGCATTTGCAGTATATGTGGCTGATTGTCCACTGTTATTTGTTGTATCTAAATAGTTAGGCAAACCATCACCATCTTGATCGCCATTTGGATTATTTCCACCAGCTTCAACAGAATCTAAAATACCGTCATTATCATCATCTAAATCAATAGCGTCATTTTTACCATCTCCGTCCGAATCTTGCAAGCAAACTGAATATAAAGGCAAAGTAATAGCAAAATTATTTTGATTCATATCAAATTCCTTCAGAAAACCGTTATTAGCATAATTATCAAATTCAATGCTTGAAATATCATTAAATTCAAACATTACTCTGCTGGGAGCAGCTCCTGATTCAGTGGCGGTACCAGTAGCATTAAGATCTGGTGGTGTTTTGTCAATGAGTATCCTTGTAGGATCAGCTGTACCGGCAAATCGTACTGAAGAACCACAATCCGTGGCTAAAGCTTCATTGTTGGGGCCATCAATATCATTAATAACAAATCTGAAATCGCTTACAGGTATTGGTGTTACGCCATCTGATCTTAAAAATGTAAAACGTATTCTTGATTTATTATTTGGTATTCCAGTACCTCCAGCGCCATGGGTATAAACAATATTATCTCCATTTTGTGTGAAAGTTCCTGCTTGAGGCCCCGCTATTCTCTGCGCCCTAACTCTAGCAAGCAGTGGAATAGTAGGAGAAGTAGCACTAAATAAAGCATTATTGGTACCGCTACCTGAAATTACACCTGTTATAGCTACATTTTGAAAATTTTGGGATATCCCAAAACTATAAAAGAAAATAAAAATTAAAACAAATATTTTATCAATGTACTTGATTTTTACAAATTTTAAGTTAGTAAAGTTTTTCATTTATGTAAGTTTATTAGAGCCAATATTATTAATGCCTTTTTTTGATAGATAGATAAAACAAAAGTAACCTAACTAATGTAAATTAATTACACTTAATGCCTGCAAATTGTTAAAATTTTAATTTAAACTATTTATTTTTTAAAATAGTTTGTTAAATTTGAATAAACAATAACCATATAAAATTTTGAGTGTAAAAAAATAGATTACATCTAACTTTACAACGTTTAAATGCATATTAATTTTGCTTTATTTTACAAAAAATTACCGTTTAAATAAAATACAACTATATACTTTTTCAATCGACTTCAACCTAATTTCTTTACTCGATAAAATCTAAAGCAGTTTCAGCTCTTCGTTTTATTTTCAGAAAAACCCACCTAATGATTATCGATTTTTTCAAAAAAATCATTGATTTGATTCCCATCAAAATTTTCAAATATTTTTTTAAAATATTATTTATTGTTCATCATGATGAAGGATCCACATTTCCTAAAGCTCCCTTTTGTCCAAATGAAACAACTTTTAAAGTTGCTTTACTTGACGAAGTATAAGTATTTATATTTGACTTATTACACCAAAACTTATAAAAAAAATTTGAAATCAAAAGTATTAAACTAAATTTTTTATTTTTAATATTTATTTTGCTTAAGTATTTATTATTCATAGTTGATGTGTTAATATTTTTCGAAATTATATTTTATTATCACAGATATGCATTTAAAGTATGTTATAATTTTGAAAAATAAATTTATGTTTTATGAAATAAAATAAATTTCTAGTAAAGTTGTACATACATTTTATATTTTTTACAAACCCTATGGTTTTGCATTTTTAAAATGAAAGTTTTGTTGAAAATTTAAACAAACTAAGATAAATATGATAGTATTTTTTATATTCTTAAAAATACTTTATGATGATATACCGAAAAAATTAGCACAAACTATCCTGAAATTGCTGTAATCTATATTCAAAAAAGCCTAATTTGAATCTGGATATTTTTTCTAAATCCGTTAAATATTTCCTAATGAAATCATAAAAATGAAAAAAAAAACCGAAAATACAACATTTATTATCATTTGATCTTAAAAATAATTTTAAAAATAAAAAATCGATTAAAAACATAAAAATCCGTTAAAACACATCCATTATTTCCGTATTAAAAAAATATTACTATGTATTTTTACTTTTGTAAAATAAAAAAAGCACTAAACACAGTACTTGAGAGAAATTCTTCAGCAATAAAAATCATTTTTAACGACAAAATAATTTATAGCGAGTTATCCTAAATAGTTTTTCCCATTCTGACTACTGCATAAAATTGTAGCAGAAAAAATCCAGGCACTTAAAGCTCTTATTTACTTCAGCACCGACTTCAGTTCTTGACGGTATTGCGAAGCACTTTTACCTGTAAATTCTTTGAATGATTTATTGAAGTAACTGAAATTATTAAAACCACTTTCATAACATATCTCAGAAATACTGATGGGCTTTTCAGCCAGCAATTTTGAGGCGTGAACCAAGCGGTAATCATTTACAAATTTGGTAAAGGTTTTATTAGTTATTTTTTTAAAATACCTACAAAAGGAAGGTTCCGTCATACTCACCAATTCCGAAACTTGTTCGAGCGTAATATGTTCCTGAAAATTATCTTTTACATAATTAAAAACAGCATTGATGCGGTCATTATCCTGCATTTGCATTTCCATCGAAAATCCATCGGCATTCAAAACGGTAGATTCTTTGGACAGTTCCAACTCATTCAGAATACTCAACATGGTCAACAGTCTTTCAAAATGCGACTGTTCTTCCATCGATTCTATTTTCTTTCCGATATTTCTTTTAGTTTCACCTTCAAAAGCAATTCCGGCTTTGGCTTGACTAAAAAGATTCCTAATATTGGTCATTTCGGAAATATCAAAAAATCCATTCCCCAAGAAATCCGGTTTCATCTGTATGACCGTTTCATTTTTGTTTCCGGTTTCTTCATTGGTAAACCCACAATGGGGTAAATTACTTCCTATCAGAATCAAATCACCATCGGTATAATATGAAATATGACTTCCTATCTGGCGTTTTCCAGAACCCCCATTAACAAAAACCAGTTCTATTTCAGGATGATAATGCCACAAGTGTGCTTTGCTGTTGGTATTTTCAACATATTTCGAAAAAGAAAAAGAACTCCCAAAGGATGGAGCAATAATTTCAAAAGCTGGTGGTATAATTTTCATACGAATACGTATTTAGAATTAGCACAAAATTATCGAAAATAGACACTCGATTAACTTTTTTAACCTTAATCGATTTCGTAAAAGGTAAAATAGCACACAAAATAGAAAATTCAGCACTACTCATACTGAATAGGTTAGGCTAATTTAGCATCAGATAAATATCATTATAAATCTAAAAAATTACAATTATGAAAAAGATTTTAAAATTTAGTTTAGTGTTAGCAGCAATAGTATTGACTGCCGTACAAGCACATGCAGGAAACGCAGATTTTTCACTGGATTTAATAAAAGAAGAAGGAAAAACTGTAAGTTTTAGTTTGAAAGAGATTAAGAAAATTGATTTGTCTATTTATGACACCAATGACGGTTTGATCTATCAGGAAAAAGTAACTTCTGAAGATAACATCAACAGAACATACGATTTGACTGCTTTGCCAGACGGAATCTACTTCTTGAAAGCAGAAAGTGCTCTTAAAATTTCAAAGTATAAAATTGAGGTAGTAGGTAACAAAGCAAAATTGTCTGCCAATGCTATTTCTGAAGTGTACAAACCAGTTGTGGTAAACAAAAACGGAATCGTTACTGTTAATGTTTTAAACCTTGAAAAAGTTCCGGTTACTGTTGCTGTTTACAACTCAGATCAAACTGAAGTGTATAAAGAAACTTTAACTGCTAATCTTTATGTAGGTAAAATATTTGACTTGAGTAGCGCTCATAACGGTAAATATACGTTTGAGATAACCTACAATGGTAAAACATTTAGCGAAACAGTTGCTACCAAATAGTGATTAAATAAATTGTAGTAATTATGAGGCTGTCTTTATTAGACAGCCTTTTTTTTGGGTTTTAAACAATTGAAAAACACTAAAGATTCCCAATAATCTTATCCATAACCCAGCTCGTATGAGCTCCTGTTAAACCTGTAGAAGGGTGTTTACTGTTCCCCAAAAGGTCTTCTCGCATTTGCTGAACATGATACAACTGTATGTTTTCAGGATGTTCAATGAATACCTCAGTTTGCCTCGCTTCGTTCGAAAGTACCAGAGGATCATTTTCAAATACAGAAAATGTTATTTTTCCTTTACTCCCAAAAATCTCCACTTTATCTTCACGTTCATAGCAACCAAAATTCCAACTTCCTGAGCCGGTAATTCCTGACTCATGCAACCAACAGGCAGTCGCTGCATCTTTAGCCGAATAGAATCCTTGTTGATTGAGACTTAATCCGGAGACCTCTTTTATATTTCCTAATAAATGTGTGAATAAATCCAGACCGTGACTTGCTAAATCATCAAAATAACCGCCTGTAGCAATCGTGGCATCAGTTCGCCAATTGTATTCTCCAGATAAATCTTTAGCATTTGCCGATTTACTCAAATGCCATCTTATGTGCCTGATTTCACCAATGCAACCTGTATCTAACCACGTTTTCACTTGTTCAAAACGAGGTAATGTCCGACGGTAATAGGCAACAAACAAAGGAATATTTTTTTCTTGAAAAGCATTATAAATATCTAGACTGTCTTGGTAATTTGGAGCCAAAGGTTTTTCGATACAGCATATCTTTCCGACTTCGGCCACCTTCAGTCCGTAAAACTTATGAACATCCGGAGGCGTAGCAATGTAAATCGCATCAATCTCAGGATCATTAATCAAATCATCAGCATTCGTGTAATACTTACTAATTCCGTGTCTTTTAGCATAATCTGCAGCTTTATCCGTATCTCTTCGCATTACTGCAACCACTTCAAAGCCATCAGTTTTCTGGTATGCAGGACCACTTTTCAGTTCGGTAACATTTCCACATCCCAATATTCCCCAACGGATTACTTTTGTACTTTCACTCATAATTACTGATTTTTTATTGCTTCTGAGAATTTAGAATAAAAAGGTTTATAGTTTTAATCACAACCATCGATTCCGCAGCTGTCTCCATCGGTAGCATTTAATAGCGTTACTTTTGAATCAAACTTTCCTTCTTCCCATACTTTCTCTAGTGTTTTCACAAATGTTTCAACATGTTGCGCACCCGAAATAGCATATTTATTATCGAAAACAAAGAAAGGAACCCCTTGAACACGGATAGATTGTGCTGCTGCAATGTCCTGCTGTACTTCATTTTTATAAGCATCAGAATGCAATACTTCATCAATCGCTTCAGCATTCAGTCCTACTTCCAGTCCCAATGCCTTCAATGTATTCAAATCATTAATATTCTTACCATCGGTCAAATAGGCTTTGAACAGTAATTCCTCTAAATCATTTGCCATATTATACTTTTTCGCCAAATGCAACAAGCGATGCGCATGTAATGAATTGGCCATAATCGCTTTTTCAAAATGAAAATCCAAACCTGAATTTTTAGCATTCTGGGTCATATTGTCAAGCATCTCTTGAGCCCAATCAGTATCTTTTCTATATTTTTCTGCCAAATGCTCTACCATATTGTCCTCGGGAGAAGCAACAAAGCCAGCGTCTAGCTGAAAGCTTTTCCATTCAATTTGAACTGCATCTTTATGTTCAAAATTTTGTAGCGCACCTTCAATTCTTCTTTTTCCAATATAACAAAACGGACACATGATATCCGACCAAATTTGTATTTTTAATGTATTTGCCATCTTTCTTTATTTAGTAAACGATTAAATCATTTGTATATACAAATTTAATAAAAGTAGTTTGGAATCAATTCGATATTGTGCTTTTATTAGGAATTGATAGATAGGTAATTGTTCAAAATAATTTATAAATACAACTTATAAAGGAAAGGTCAGAGATAATTGCACAGTTTTATCAATGAAGTTGTATATTACAAACAATTTGAGTAACTGATAAATTCTGTAGCAAAAAAACACCTCAATTTAAGAGGTGTTTTGATTAAAATGACTTAGTTAATTTTAGAACTAAATTTGAATAGTCAGTTTGACCTTTGTCTGAAGATTTATAATCAGACAATGAAATAATCCTTGAACTTTCGATTCCAGGTTGATTAGCTTTTTGATTTACTATAGGATTATTCGAAAACTCTAAAGAGAATTGGGTGTTTTTTGATTGGATTTTAACTTCGTTTTTTTTGTCTTTTTCCATATTAATCAATTTTTAATAATCCACATTGCTCTAGAGAATGAATTGCTTGAGCTTCTAAAGTAGGTAATGCTTGAAGTGATTTTGATACTTTAGGAGTTATTGTTTTGAAATTTTTCTTAATCATTCTTCCTGATTTGTCTTTCCTCTCTGTAAAGTTAGTGAAAAAGTTTAGATATTTTCTAGGTGCTACTCCATCAAATATTAAAATTCTAACTTTATCTTTACTATTCTCATCTTCAGTTATTGCATCATTGTGCAAAGTTAGACATAAACTTTTAATGTATGGTTCAATATAATATACTTCTTTTATGCCTGCAGCAATTATATGTTTTGCACAATTATGACAAGGGTATGTTGTACAAAATAACTTCCCATTTACCATTTTGCTTCCGGATAATTGACTTCCTGTAATTATAGCATGCATTTCAGCATGAACTGAACGAGAAAATTCTATCAAATCTTTAATCTTAGAAAACCTTAATTTTGAAGTAAACAGATTAATCTTTTTAAGATCAACAAACCCTTTTTCATCATTAAAAATCGTACTTAACTCAATATCGCTTTTTAATGTTTCTACAATACTCTCTACAAGAATATCTTTCTGTGCGTCATTACTACAAAGGCCAGTTGTTATGCATCTTGAATCACTCATATCCCCTTCGGTATACAAATTTCCACCAAATTTAGGTACGTCATTCCACCCAGTAGAAATTAAATTTCCTTTTTTAGTTGTAATTGCTGCGCCAACTTGTCTTGATAGACATGCTGAATTTCCCGCTGCTGATTTTGCAGCATACATTGCAATCTCGTCAGCTGTAGGAGTGACGATTGAACTTTCAAAAATTAGATTTAGATATCTCTTAATTTTATCATCTAACTTATCTAAATTTTCATTAGAAACTCTTAAAAAGAAATCTCCTTCAGTAAATGTTCCTCTTACGTTTTGACCATAGCTTATATTATCATAATCATCAGTTTCAACAATATTTTTTATTTCCGATGGCGATAAATCTTTTTCTCTCAAATTTGTTTCTCTCTCATCTTGTGGTGAGAATATGCTAAATTGATAAAAGTTATCAGTGTAAATTTGTCTCAGTAGTAAAAGTTCTTCTATATTTTTGATCGAATTAAATATAAAACATATCCTTCTGCTCTTATATTCTTCTGGTTTTGGTATAGCTTCTAAAGTTTTTGTTTGGCTTATTCGGGCATTATGTATATCTTTTATTGCAAGTTCAACTAAAACCGATTTATTATTATATTTTGACCTTATAGCGTTACCCTCATCAATTTTATAGACTAATTTAGAATAAGCCTCAGTTTTTCCAGCTCTTTGCGCATATTCTTGTGTTTTATATTTTTCAATATAATCAGTTAATTTTAAAATTTGAATTTCGTAATTATAAGTTTCTTTTAAGATTTTTGTTATTGACGATATAACATTATCTTTCATTGAACCTATTGGTGCACATATTCCTAAAAATAATTCTTCTGTGTATGTGTTTTTTACCTTTTCTCTGGTAGTTTTACCCTTTTTATCTTCCTCATTAGGAATAAGAACGTTTAATTTTGTTTGCTCCATATCTTCAAAAAGATTATTATAATATTTTCAACAAACATAAGCTAATTAATAATTTCAAAGCACATTCATTTGCTAATCATTTTAATATTTACACTAAAAATATAAACCTAATCACATAAACTTACAATACGTGCTCATTCCTATTATACCAATGTCCAATAAAAAAAACCATCAAAATTGCTCTTGATGGTTTTCTGTATATTTAAAAAACTTTGGTTTATGCCAATAAATCCAACACAAATGAAGGGTACAAACCTAATGCAATATTCAATACAATTGCTATAACAGCAACAGCATAAATAATAACCGGAGTTCCTTTTCGTTCTTCATTTGGTTCTTTCGTGTATATCGCCAAAATTAATTTGAAGTAGTAACCAACGCTTATAATGGAATTTACTACAGCTACAATTACTAAAGCCAAGTAACCCGCTTGAATCGTTTGATTGAACAAAACCAACTTAGCAAAGAATCCGGCAAAAATTGGAATACCAGCCATAGAAAGTAAAGCTGCCGTAAGAATGGCTGCTAATAATGGATTTGTTTTTCCTAATCCGTGGAAATTAACCACATCTTCGTTGTCTCTATTTTTACAAACGTATAAAATCACACTAAAAGCTGCGATTCCTGATAAAGAATACGCTGAGGCATAATACAACAAACTTCCTGCTGATGTAGACAAACTCAATAAAGTCATCAACATAAAACCAGCATGAGAAACCCCTGAAAAAGCCAACATACGTTTTACATTCGTTTGTCTCAATGCCATAATATTACCAACTGTCATCGAAGCCATAGAAATCACGACTACAATAATTTTGAATGACTCTGAAACATCTGCATTCATAACAGATAATAATTTGTACAAAGTCGCCATCGCAACTACTTTCGCTAAAGTGCTCATTAATGCCGTTGTCAACGCTGGAGAACCTTCGTAAACGTCCGGTGCCCAGAAATGAAATGGAACTGCAGCAACTTTAAATAACATTCCGATTGTTACCAATACAATTCCTATTGGAAACCAAACCGGCAATTCAGCTGATTGTGATAATTCACTGATTTCAGTAACATCAAAACTTCCCATGGCTCCGTAAATTAAACAGATACCAAACAGAATGATTCCCGAAGCAAAAGATCCCATCAAGAAATATTTCATTCCAGCTTCGTTACTTTTTAAATTCATACGATCACTTGCCGCAAGAATATAAAGCGCAATTGATAATACTTCAATTCCTAAAAAGAACATTGCTAAGTTCCCAAAAGAAACCATCGCCACTGCTCCTGCCAATAAAAATATTTTTATGGCAATATAATCAGAGATTTTAGATTGATGATTTTCGTAAAAGTTATGTCCTAAGGCCACTAAGAAAATGGTAAGCACAATAAACAAAGACGAAAAAGTACTAGAAAATTTACTCACAACAATCATGTTATTGTAGTAACTCTCCGTAGAATTAAATTCAGATATAGTTAAACCCAAGACTCCCAATAATCCTAGTATTGTTATAGGAACAATGGCTTTCCTTAAATTAAAAATTTCAAATAAAAGGCATAAAACACCTAATCCTATTATAGCTATTAATGTATTCATTTTTTATTTGACTTAGTTAATTCGGTTTATTTGAGTTAAAATTTCTTCCAGACTTGGAGTAATCAGATCGGTAATTGGTTTTGGATACATCCCAAAAAAGAATAAAACACCAATTATAAGTACCAATGTTATTCCTTCATTGATCGTTACATCAGCAAAAACTTTAGAATTGGTTTCTCCCAACATTGCATGTTGAAACATTTTCAACATATAATACGCTCCTAAAATTATGGTAGTTCCTCCTAAAATGGCAAACCAAATATTAATTTGTGAAAGACTGTATAAAACGGTGAATTCTCCAATAAAGTTAAAAGTAGTAGGCAAAGCAACAGATGCCAATACCAAAATCAAAAACATCGAAGTGAATTTTGGTGATTGTGTACGAATGCCGCCCATTTCAGCAATCGCTCTGGTCTCGTATCTTCTGAAAATAATTTCAGCTGCATAAAACAATCCAACAACTACAAATCCGTGTGCAATCATTTGTAAAACTGCTCCACGCAATCCGTCTAATGTCAAAGTGTAGGTTCCGGCTGCAATCAAACCAACGTGAGCCAAAGAAGAATACGCTAATAATTTCTTTAAATCTTTTTGTTTCAATGCTACGATAGATCCGTAAATGACACCTGCAATTCCAAGTCCTATGAAAATATACATGTATTCTTTGGCTGCCAATGGCGCCAATGGCAATTGCCAACGGATAACACTGTACAATCCCATTTTTAGCATGATACCAGACAAAAGCATTGTCCCAACAGTTGGTGCTTTTTGATACACATTTGCTTGCCAAGTGTGAAAAGGAATTAATGGAATCTTAATGGCATACGCCAAGAAGAAAGCCAAGAATATCCACAATTGTTCCGTTGCTGATAAGTTCAACTTGTATAAAACTTCTAATAAAAGACTTCCTGCTTTTTGATACATGTAAATAAAAGCAACCAACATAAATAAAGAACCTGCAAGTGTGTAGATAAAGAATTTAACTACCGCTTTTTTGCGTTCTTCAGTATCTCCGTTACCCCAAATTAAGGCAATAAAGTAAATAGGAATCAATGCTAATTCCCAGAAAATATAATACAACAAACCATCTGATGCCAAGAAAGTTCCTGCCATTGCAAACGCCATAAACAAGATTAAAGCATAAAATGATTTTGAATTTTTATAGTCATTTCCAAAAGAGGAAAATATAATTATTGGAGTCAAAACTGTGGTCAATAACAGCATTGCCATTGATAATCCATCTGCTTTTAGAGCAAAAGAAATATTAGGCTGCGTAATCCACTGGTTGATGAAACTGATATTTTCACCTAAATTATAGTGATTTAATAATACAATAGAAGCGCCTGCAGCAGCTAATCCAAAGAACAAAGCCACTTTTGAAGCCAGTTTATCGCCTGCAAGAAAAGTTGCAAACGCACCAACCAAAAGTATAATTAATATTAGAGATACATTCATAGTATAAGATTATTGAGCTAAAAATAAATAAGAAACAATGGCACAAAGCCCTAATACGAAAACAAAAAGATAAAGACCAATGCTTCCATTTTGTATTTTCTTTCCTTGGTAACTTATTTCGTTGGTAACTTTTCCGAATCCAAAAACTAAAGCTGACAAACCAGTTTCTACAGTGTCTCTGAAAAAACGAGACAAGAAATTAATTGGTTTAACAAAAATAGCGTCATAAAATTCATCAACATAATATTTATTGTAAAGCACTTTAGAAAATCCTGTAATTTCAGCATCTTCAGTCGGAACTGTATTTTGTTTGATGTATTTGGCGTAAGCAATACCAATTCCTACTAATCCACCCACAACAGCAATGGCCATCAAGATATATTCAGTAGTTCCTAAATGGTGTTCAGCGGTTGCTAATTTTGGTAAAATTGGAATCAGATAATGATTCAACCAACTGTTTCCTGGTAAACTAATCAAACCACCGATAGTTGCCAAAATTGCTAAAACAATCAAAGGAATAGTAATCAAAGAAGGACTTTCGTGCAAATGATGTTTTTGTTCTGCGGTTCCTCTGAATTCTTGGAAGAACGTTAAAAACATCAAACGGAACATATAAAAAGCAGTCATTATAGAAGCAACCGAAGCCACAACCCATAACGGAATATTATGATGGAAAGCCACTAATAAGATTTCGTCTTTCGAGAAAAACCCAGAGAATAATGGAACTCCTGAAATTGCTAAAGAAGCAATCAACATTGTTGCAAAAGTAATTGGCATCGCTTTTTTCAAACCACCCATGTTTCGCATGTCTTGTTCTCCGTGCAAAGCATGAATTACAGAACCTGAACCCAAGAACAAACAAGCTTTGAAGAAAGCGTGCGTGATTACGTGGAAAACAGCCACTTCATAAGCGCCTAAACCTAAAGCCAAAAACATTAACCCTAATTGAGAAACGGTAGAATAAGCCAATACTTTCTTGATATCATTTTGAACCAAACCAATGGTTGCAGCAACTAAAGCAGTAACAGCTCCAACAATTGCAATTATAGATTGTACATCTGGAGTTAAATCAAATAAGAAATTCAATCTTGTAATCATAAATATCCCTGCAGTTACCATTGTAGCTGCGTGAATCAATGCAGAAACTGGTGTTGGACCTGCCATCGCATCCGGTAACCAAGTATACAATGGAATTTGTGCTGATTTACCACAAGCTCCAATAAATAAAGCGAAAGCAGCAACAGAAAGCCAATACATATCAAGATTCGTTGCACCAGCGATAGCCGTTTTTAAAGTAGCGTAATCTAAAGTCGAGAATAAATTTCCAAGAATGAAAATCCCCACTAACAACCCTAAATCACCAATACGGTTCATGATGAATGCTTTCTTTGCAGCGTCATTGTACTCTTGGTTTTTATGCCAAAATCCAATTAACAGATACGAACAAAGACCAACGCCTTCCCAACCGATGAACAACACTAATAAGTTACTTCCTATTACCAAAGTAATCATGAAGAATATAAACAGATTCAAATACGCGAAAAACTTGTGCATATTTTCATCATCGTGCATGTAACTGATCGAATACAAATGAATCAAAGACCCAATTCCAGTTACGAAAAGCAACCACAAAATGGATAATTGATCCAATTGAAATCCAAAATCAACATTGAAATTACTGATTTGGATCCAATCAAAAAGTGAAATACAAATTCCTTCCGGTTGCGCTGCAATTCCACTAAAGAAATAAGCAGTTGCAATAAAAGAAACTATCACTGAAAGTGTACCGATTATTCCTGAAAGTGATTTCCCAAGGCTTTTGCCAAAGAAAACATTGATTAAAAATCCTAAAAAAGGAGCGAGAACTAAAACTAAAGCTATATTGGTATTCATTTCCATTTATCCTTTTAAGTTTTTTAAATTATCGATAGTAATTGATCCTAAATTTCTAAAGATAGAAACCAGAATTGCCAATCCTACCGCAACTTCTGCCGCAGCAACAGCCATCGAGAAGAACACAAAAACTTGTCCTTGCGCATCTTGATGATAAGTTGAAAATGCTACAAACAATAAGTTTACTGCATTCAGCATAATTTCAATTGACATAAATACGATAATGGCATTTCGTCTGTACAACACTCCGAAAACGCCAATACAAAAAAGTATTACGCTTAGGAATATATAATTTTCAATACCAATGTGGTTTAAAATATTGTTCATCTTATTTTTGCAATTTTTCTTTTTTAGACAATAACACAGTTCCAATCATAGCAACCAAAAGTAATATAGAAGCAAATTCAAACGGAACCATATATTCATTCAGCAGTATTTTACCTAATACTTTTATAGACTGATAATCTTCGCCGGTAGTTACGTATTCTCCAACAATAGGTTTTGAGTTGATGAAAATAGCTATCAAAACCAAACAGATTAAACAAAAAGAAACAATAGCTCCTAATCGCGTAATTCTAGGTCGGTGCACTTCTCTTTCCTCATTTAAATTCATCAACATGATGGTGAATAAAAACAAAATCATAATCGCTCCAGAATACACAATAATATGCACTATCGCCAAGAATTGAGAATTCAATAATAGATAATGACCTGCAATCGAAAAGAAACAAATCACTAAATAAATAGCACTGTGAATCGGATTTTTGCTAAAAATTGTCAAAAATGCGGTTGCTAATGTGATAGCAGCCAATACACAAAAAATTATAAGTATCGTAGACATTAGTTAGCGTTTTTAAGTTGAGCGTTTTTCATTGCCATTTCAAGCGGCATGACCAATTTGTCTTTTCCAAAGATAAAATCTTCTCTTTCGTAGCTTGAAGGAACCAGAACTTTCGAAGTTGTCAAGTAAATAGCGTCTTTCGGACAAGCCTCTTCACACAATCCACAAAAAATACAACGCAACATATTGATTTCATAAATCGACGCATATTTTTCTTCTCTGTACAAATGTTTTTCATCTGCTCTGCGTTCTTCAGCCTTCATCGTAATCGCTTCCGCAGGACAAGACAACGCACATAAACCACAAGCCGTACAGTTCTCACGACCTTGCTCATCACGTTTCAACATATGTTGACCGCGATACACCGGACTCATTTCACGTACTTGCTCCGGATACTGAATCGTTACTTTTCTAGTAAACAAATGCTGAATTGTAATTATCAAACCTTTGACAATTGCAACAAGATACATTCTTTCCCAAAAAGTCATCTCCTTGTTAGAGACTTGCTTTTTTCTTCCCGATAAGGATATACTTTCTATTGACATTTTTTATTTTTATTTGAAGCTTAATCCTGCTATTCGTTTCAATCTTTTATCCTGAACTTGTTTCAGGATCCTGAAACAAGTTCAGGATAAAAGGATTTCCACTGCTATCAGGGCTAGGGCTTTTTCGGTACTGATTAAAATCCTAAATAAGTTGCAATTTCACTTCTCAAAATTACAATTCCAGTAATTATAATATTAATAATTGACAATGGAATTAATATTCTCCAACCCAAATGCATCAATTGATCGTATCTGAATCTTGGAATAGTCCAACGAACCCACATATAGAAAAATATGAATCCGCACAATTTGATAAACAAAGCACCAAATCCTATAATGTTGGCAATATTTACACCCCAGTTTTCAACAGCCCAACTCATTCCAGGATAATTATATCCTCCAAAGAATAAAACCGCCAAAATTGTAGAAGAAATAAACATATTAGCATATTCAGCAAATAAATAGAATCCCATTTTCATCGATGAATATTCGGTATGATAACCTCCAATTAATTCACTTTCGCATTCCGCTAAGTCAAAAGGAGTTCTGTTCGTTTCTGCAAAAGCACAAATTAAAAATATAATAAAAGATAACGGTTGGTAAAAAACATTCCAGTTCATACCTGCTTGTTGTGCTGAAATCTCTCTTAAACTCAATGTTCCGGTCATCATCAACAAAGCAATCATCGAAAGTCCCATGGCAACTTCATAAGATACCATTTGCGAAGCAGCACGAACTGCACCCATCAAAGAGAACTTATTATTAGATGCCCAACCACCAATCATGATTCCGTAAACACCTACTGAAACAACTCCAAAAAAGTATAACAATCCAATGTTCAAATCAGTGGCCTGCAATAAAATATCTCTTCCAAACAAATGCAATTTATCTCCCCAAGGAATTACGGCACTAGTCATTAAAGCGGTACTCATTGCGATTGCCGGACCTACAAAAAACAAAAATCTGTTTGGTGTATTAGGCTCAAATTCTTCTTTTGAGAATAATTTTAAACCATCGGCAAGCGGTTGAAACAATCCAAAAGGAC
Organism: Flavobacterium sp. XS2P24; assembly: GCF_030010285.1. Classification (NCBI taxonomy): domain Bacteria; kingdom Pseudomonadati; phylum Bacteroidota; class Flavobacteriia; order Flavobacteriales; family Flavobacteriaceae; genus Flavobacterium; species Flavobacterium sp. XS2P24. Next base: position 24,454 of record NZ_JASCRU010000024.1, on the reverse strand, counting down.
CGGCTCTATTTGGTCCGACACGATCTTGAAGCCAAGCGGCAACTTTTCGTTCAGCCCAAGTGGAATACATTGCCATCAACATTGTCAAAGCAAAAACTGCAATAATAATGACACTTTTTTCTATGATAATAGTACTATCCATTATTACCCAAGCTTTTTTGATTAATAATGTCTTCTTCAGTCAAAGGAATTTCGACCATGCTTATTTTCTTACGGTCTTCTTCTCTACCTAAAAGGATATTTTCTTCAGTAGCGATTTCCACTTTTTGTAATTTTCTGTTGTATTTATTTTGGTTGATAACCGAATCTTTTTCGAATGCTCTCGGTCCTTCAATAGTCCAATCTGCAATGTCTTTGTGATCAAAACGACATCCATTACAAATAAATTCATCTACTTCATGGTATTCGTCTTTTCTTCCGGTAACACGTTGGATTTCGTCACCAAACATCCAAACGGTAGTTTTTCCAGAACAAGTAGGGCAATTTCTGTGTGCATTATAAGGCTTACTGAACCAAACTCTAGATTTAAATCTAAACGTTTTATCAGTTAAAGCTCCTACCGGGCAAACATCAATCATATTTCCAGAGAACTCATTATCAACCGCTTTTGAGATACAAGTTGATATATTAGAATGATCTCCTCTATCCATTACTCCGTGTACACGATCATCAGTCAATTGATCTGCCACCATTACGCAACGGTAACATAGAATACAACGGTTCATGTGCAATTGAATATTTGGACCAATATTTTCTGGCTCAAAAGTTCTTTTTTCTTCGATAAAACGAGTTTCTGATTTCCCGTGCTCAAAGCTTAAGTTTTGCAAATCACATTCTCCTGCCTGATCACAAACCGGACAATCTAACGGGTGATTAATCAATAAAAATTCCGTTACTGATTTTCTGGCTTCGGTTACTCTTGGCGAAGATTTACTATTTACTTCCATTCCGTCCATACAACCGGTTACACAAGATGCCATTAATTTAGGCATTGGTCTTGGATCGGCTTCACTTCCTTTGGAAACTTCCACTAAACAACAACGGCATTTTCCACCGCTACCTTTTAGTTTAGAATAATAGCACATTGCTGGCGGAACTACTTCTCCACCTATCATACGTGCTGCTTGCAGGATTGTTGTTCCTGGTTCTACTTCTATGCTTTGACCGTCTATGGTTACTTTCATGTTTAAAGTCTTAACGTCTTAAAGTCAAATGTCTTAATGTCGAATACATTTCGACTTTACTTCTTTTGACTGTCATTTAAATATTTTATAAATCCACTTAATAATTTTGAAATATCTGAAACATTCTCAAATAATTCGTCAAATTCTATTTTTGTAATATAATTTAAATCCAATGCTAAATACAATTGTGATCTTACTTCTGCAGAAGATGCTTTAGCCACGTACAAAAAATATATAAATTCTTTATCCGTGTTTCTTTCAAATCCTTCTGCAATATTTGAAGAAATTGAAATTGATGCCCTTCTAATTTGTCTAACTAAATCAAAATCTTTTTTAAATTCTGCACCATTGGTTATTTCATAAATCCGTTTGTTGAAAATCCTTGATTTTTTACAAGAATTAATTTCTTCAAATGAATTAAACCTTCCCATTTCCGTTATGACTTTAAGACATTGGACATTATGACTTTGGAGAAAGGTTCAGCAACAAAATGATCTCTATTTTTTATTTTTTCCGGGAAACGAATATGGTATTCAAACTCTTCTCTAAAGTGACGAATTGCAGCTGCCACTGGCCAAGCTGCTGCGTCACCTAAAGGACAAATGGTATTTCCTTCAATTTTACTTTGAATACTCAATAGCAAATCGATATCTTCTTCACGACCGTGACCATTTTCGATTCTGTGCAATACTTTTTCCATCCAACCAGTACCTTCACGACATGGAGAACATTGTCCACAGCTTTCATGGTGGTAAAAACGAGAGAAATTCCAAGTATTACGAACAATGCAAGACGTATCATTGTAAACAATAAATCCGCCTGATCCTAACATAGAACCAGTTGCAAATCCACCGTCACTTAACGATTCGTATGACATCAAACGATCTTCACCGTTTGCCGTTTTATAAATTAAATTCACAGGTAAAACGGGAACAGAACTTCCTCCCGGTACAAATGCTTTCAAAGGTCTGTCAGAACTCATTCCGCCTAAATATTCATCAGAATTCATGAATTCATAAACACTTAAACCTAATTCAATTTCATAAACACCAGGATTTTTGATATGTCCAGAAGCCGAAATTAATTTGGTTCCTGTAGAACGACCGATACCAATTTTAGCATATTCCGCACCTGTATTATTGATAATCCAAGGCACAGCGGCAATTGTTTCTACGTTATTTACAACCGTTGGATTTGCCCAAAGTCCTGAAATAGCAGGAAATGGTGGTTTGATACGAGGATTTCCTCTTTTTCCTTCCAAAGATTCGATTAATGCAGTTTCTTCACCACAAATGTAAGCTCCGGCACCACAATGAACATAAAGTTCTAAATCGTACCCTGAACCTAATATATTTTTACCCAAAAATCCAGCAGCTTTTGCTTCATTAATGGCTCTTTCTAATATTTTATAAACCCACATGTATTCTCCACGAATGTAGATGTAAGAAAGGTTTGCACCCAAAGCATAACTGGAAGTAATCATTCCCTCAATCAATAAATGAGGAATAAATTCCATCAAATAACGGTCTTTGAAAGTTCCTGGCTCTGATTCATCCGCATTACAAACTAAATGTCTTGGTTTTCCTGATTTTTTATCAATAAAACTCCATTTCATTCCTGCTGGGAATCCTGCTCCACCACGACCACGCAATCCTGAAGTTTTCACTTCTTCGACAACTTCGTCTGGCGTTAATGTTTTTAAGGCTTTTTCTACTGAAGCATAACCACCGTTTTGACGGTATACTTCGTACGTTTTAATTCCTGGAATATTTATTTTGTCTAATAATATTTTTTGTGACATATTATTTATCGTGTAATATTATTGTATCGTTTTTGCAATCATCAATTAACTGGTCGATTTTTGCTGCCGTCAAATGTTCTTTGTAAAAATCGCCTAATTGCATCATTGGAGCGTAACCACAAGCACCTAAACATTCAACACCTCTAACTTCAAACAGACCGTCTGGAGTAGGCTCACCTACTTTTACACCTAGTTTTTCACAAGTGTAATCCATTAAATCCTCTACTCCATTCAAACAACAAGGAGAAGTTTGACAAAATTCAAACATGTATTTTCCAACTGGTCTTTGGTTGTACATCGTATAAAACGAAACTACTTCATAAACTTCAATTGGCTTAATCAAAAGGATTTCGGCTACTTTATTCATTAATTCAATACTCAACCAATTCTCATGAGCATCTTGAACTTCATGCAAAACAGGCAATAAAGCCGATTTTCTTTTGTCTTCAGGATAATGACTGATTAGTTCATTGATGCGGGACATCAATGCTTCAGTCATATTTATTTCTTGTTTGTGATACGTACGTTCCATTTTTTATTATTTCAAATTTTGAATCCTAAATTTTAAATGTTTTTTGACTTCCATTCCTAATTTACAATTCATCATTTATAATTTTATTAAGCGTCTAATTCTCCGGCAATAACATTTAAACTTGACAAAATAACAATTGCATCCGATAGTAATGAACCTTTAATCATTTCTGGATACGCTTGATAGTAAATAAAACAAGGTCTGCGGAAATGCAATCTATAAGGAGTTCGACTTCCGTCAGTAACCAAGTAAAAACCTAGTTCTCCATTTCCACCTTCAACAGGATGGTAGATTTCGGCAACTGGAACAGGAACTTCACCCATAACAATTTTGAAATGGTAAATCAACGATTCCATACTGGTGTAAACATCTTCTTTTGGAGGAAGGTAATAATCCGGAACATCAGCATGAAAGTCATTTCCTTCCGGCATTTTATCTAATGCTTGACGAATAATACTCAAACTCTCCCAAACTTCGGCATTACGAACACAAAAACGATCGTACGTATCACCAGATTTTCCAACAGGAATAATAAAATCAAAATCCTCATAAGAAGAATACGGTTGCGCTACACGGACGTCATAATCAACACCTGCAGCACGTAAATTTGGACCTGTAAATCCGTAAGCCATAGCTTGTTCAGCTGTTATAGCTCCAACATTTACAGTTCTGTCAATAAAAATTCTATTTCTTTCGAATAAGTTTTCAAATTCTTTCCAGGCAGCAGGAAATTCCGCTAAAAACACATCTAATTTTCTAAAAGCTTCTGGTGACCAATCTCTTTCGAAACCACCAATTCTTCCCATATTAGTAGTCAAACGAGCTCCACAAATTTCTTCGTAGATTTCATACACTTTTTCTCTAAATTGGAATACATATAAAAATCCGGTATACGCTCCGGTGTCCACACCAAGGATTGAATTACAGATGATATGATCCGTGATTCTAGCCAATTCCATTACAATTACTCTTAAATATTGCGCTCTTTTAGGAACTTCAATATCCAACAATTTTTCTAATGTCATCCACCAACCCATATTGTTTATAGGCGATGAACAATAGTTCATTCTATCAGTAAGAGGTGTGATTTGGTAAAAAGGACGATTTTCAGCGATTTTTTCGAAAGCTCTGTGAATGTAACCAATAGTTGGTTCCGCTTCTAGAATTCTTTCTCCATCCATCAACAAGATATTTTGAAAAATACCGTGTGTAGCTGGGTGAGTAGGCCCTAAATTTAAGATCGAAAGCTCGCTTCCGTCATCGTTTAGTTGGGCTGCAATTCTTTTAGCATAGCGATGCTCTGGTGGTAATAATAGTTCTGACATTTATTTAATGTGAAAAATTATAATAGTGTGTGTTTTTAATAATTGTCGGTTGTTCTTCCAAAGAAACGGTCATCTTTATCTGTTCTTCCGCTATCTTCCATTGGAAATTCTTTTCGCATTGGAAAAGAAATCATTTCATCCATATTCAAAATACGTTTCAATTGCGGATGACCAATGAAGTTTATCCCATAAAAATCATATGTTTCTCTTTCCATCCAGTTAGAACTCAAGAAAATGTTTGATATCGTTTTTATTTCTGGGTTTTCACCGTTGATAAATGCCTTAATTTTAATCCTTTTATTTTCGTACCAATTGTGCAAATGATATACCACTGCAAATTGATGATCAACATCATTGTCAGGATAGTGAATCCCACACAAATCAGTTAAAAAATGAAAACGTAATGTTGGGTCATTTTTCAAAAAAAGAATCACTGCCGTAATTTTATCAGCAGCGACTTCAAATGAAAATATATCTCTTTCCTGATTGAATTCAAAAACAGCTGAATCAAATGTTTCAACTAATTTTTCTTGGATTTGTATCGTTTCTAGCGCCATTATTTATTTGATATTATAAGAAGCTAATAATTCTTGGTATTCTGGAGAACTTCTTCTTCTTACCGATTCCGTTTTAACCAATTCTTGCAATTTCATAACACCGTCAACAATTTGCTCTGGTCTTGGCGGACATCCCGGAACATAAACATCAACCGGAATTACTTTATCAATCCCTTGTAAAACAGAATAAGTATCAAAAATTCCACCAGATGAAGCACAAGCTCCAACAGCAATTACCCAACGAGGCTCTGACATTTGTTCGTAAACCTGACGTAAAATTGGCGCCATTTTTTTCGAAATCGTCCCCATTACCATTAGCATATCCGCTTGACGAGGAGAAAAACTCACTCGCTCCGAACCAAATCGTGCCAAATCGTAATGCGAAGCCATTGTTGCCATAAATTCAATCCCGCAACAAGATGTTGCAAAAGGCAAAGGCCACAAAGAATTTGCACGAGCCAATCCCACAACATCATTCAGCTTTGTAGCAAAAAAACCTTCACCAACAACGCCTTCCGGAGGGGCAACCATATTTATATTTGAATCACTCATTTTTTATTATTTTGAATTATAAATTCTGAATTACAATGACATCATTTAAATTCAGCATTTAAAATAAATTTTTATTCCCACTCTAATGCTTTCTTTTTGATGATGTAGAAAAATCCCACCAAAAGCAAAAGCATAAAAATCACCATTTTAACCATTCCTTCCATTCCCAATTCCTTGAAATTGATTGCCCATGGATACAAGAAAATCACCTCAACGTCAAACAAAACAAATAAGATGGCCACAAGGAAATATTTTACTGAAAATGGAATTCTCGCATTTCCAACAGATTCAATCCCACATTCGAAGTTCTTATCTTTGATTTCAGAAGATCTTTTAGGGCCTAATTTTCCTGAAACTATTATAGTTCCTACAACAAATCCTACAGCTAGGATAAACTGCATTAAAATTGGTATATAATTTAATTGATCGGATTGCATATTATCGATTTTTTTGAATAAAAATAAGCCACAAAGATAACTTTCAAATTATTAAATAACAATAAAAACTCAAAAATACATCGCAACTACAACGTTGTAAATTTACAATTTTTATTAATTATAAATAAGAAAAGATTTTTATCTTAAGATGTGTTTAACGTTTAAAAATTTAACAATTCTAAAAAGAAGGTTCATTTATTCCGAAAATGACAACAATTTTGAATAAAAAAAACGTCCCGAAATAATTCGGAACGTTTTTTAAACATTCGTAGGCAAAAAAAATTAATTTTTTTATGCTTAGATCACTGCTACTTTCGCAGCAACTTTTCCTTTTCTTCCTTCTTCTTCTTCATAGCTAACTCTGTCACCTTCGCGTAATTCTTCCGCGTTGATTCCTGATGCATGAACAAAAATGTCTTTTCCTGTTTCTTCGTCTGTAATGAATCCGTAACCTTTAGATTCATTGAAAAATTTAACTGTACCTGTACGCATTGTAATAGTAATAATAATTTATAATGGAGCAAATGTAATATTTAATATAATACGAAAGACATTCTTCTCTTTTTATTTTGTAAAAATATTGATATTCAACGTTTTCTAACAAATTTAATCGATAAAGTACAACTACGCTAATTTTATATGCAACTCTTTTAATTGCAAATCATCAATTGCTGACGGAGCATCAATCATGACATCTCTTCCTGAATTATTTTTTGGAAAAGCAATGAAGTCACGAATTGTTTCCTGACCACCTAGAATTGCCACCAATCTATCCAATCCAAAAGCCAAACCTCCGTGTGGCGGTGCACCAAACTGGAAAGCATCCATTAAGAATCCGAATTGAGCCTTAGCTTCTTCTTCGGTAAAACCTAAATATTTAAACATCAATTGTTGTGTCGCTTTATCATGAATACGAATCGATCCACCACCAATTTCATTTCCATTCAAAACCATATCATACGCATTAGCACGAACTTTACCTGGATTCGTTTCCAGCAAATGCATATCTTCTGGCTTAGGAGAAGTAAAAGGATGGTGCATGGCATGGTAACGACCGCTTTCTTCGTCAAATTCCAATAAAGGAAAATCAACTACCCAAAGAGGTGCAAATTCAGCCGGGTTTCTCAATCCTAATCGCGTTGCTAATTCCATACGTAATGCGCTTAATTGTCCACGCGTTTTATCGGCTGGACCAGAAAGCACAAAAATCATATCTCCAGCTTTTGCACCAGTGATTTTTGCCCATTGCGTTAAATCGTCTTGATCGTAGAATTTATCTACTGATGATTTATAGGTTCCGTCTTCATTACATTTCACATAGACCATTCCAGATGCACCCACCTGAGAACGTTTGACCCAGTCAATTAATCCATCTATTTCCTTACGAGTATAGTTTCCAACTCCTGGAACCGCAATTCCCACCACTAATTCCGCAGCATTAAAAACTGGAAATTCTTTGTGTTGCGCCACTTCATTCAACTCACCAAACTCCATTCCGAAACGGATGTCCGGCTTGTCATTCCCATATGTTTTCATGGCGTATTCGTAGGTAATTCTTGGGAATTTTTCTACTTGAATGCCTTTTATTTCTTTTAATAAATGTCTTGTCAATCCTTCGAAAACATTCAAGATATCTTCTTGCTCCACAAAAGCCATCTCGCAATCGATTTGCGTAAATTCCGGCTGTCTGTCTGCACGTAAATCTTCGTCACGGAAACATTTCACGATTTGGAAATATTTATCCATTCCACCCACCATCAATAATTGTTTGAACGTTTGAGGAGATTGTGGCAACGCATAAAATTGTCCTTCATTCATTCGAGAAGGCACCACAAAATCTCTTGCTCCTTCTGGAGTAGATTTAATTAAATAAGGTGTTTCCACTTCACAAAAATCCAAATCCGAAAGGTATTTACGCACTTCCATTGCTACTTTATGACGAAACATCAAACTGTTTTTCACCGGATTTCTTCGAATGTCAAGGTAACGGTATTTCATTCTGATGTCTTCTCCACCGTCCGTTTCATCTTCAATTGTAAAAGGAGGCGTAAGAGAAGCGTTAAGAATAGTAAGTTGAGTAACTAAAATTTCAATCTCACCTGTTGCAATATTTTTATTTTTAGCTTCACGCTCAATAACAGTACCTTTTACCTGAATTACAAATTCACGACCAAGAGTTTTAGCCAGTTCAAAAACTGATTTCTCTGAACGACCTTCGTCAAAAATTAATTGCGTAATTCCATAACGATCCCGTAAATCAACCCAGTTCATAAATCCCTTATCACGCGATTTTTGAACCCATCCCGCAAGTGTAACTTCTGTATTAATATGTGAGGCATTCAACTCGCCACAATTATGACTTCTATACATTATTCTAATTTTAGATTGTTTCGCCCTTTAGGCTCGGGTGCAAATTTAGGACTAATTATGAATAATGAATTGAGAAATACCATTTTTTAGTGTTAGATTTTTACTGAAAATTTTATTTCCAATGTTAAGTTTTACTCCAATGTTACTAAATTGTTAACTTAAAGTTTTTTTATTGTAAAATGTTTTATATATTTGTTAAGCTAATATGAATTTAAAAATCCAAACGACATGAAAAAATATATAATCTTAACCGCATTAATCTTCTCAGGTATAGCATTTGCTCAAGAAAACAATCCAAAATTAGAAGCTGTAGGTGAATTAGTAAAAACAACTTACTACTTTGAAAATGGAAAAGTACAACAAGAAGGTTTCTTTAAAAACGGGAAACTTGAAGGACTTTGGACTTCATATGACACAAATGGTAACAAATTATCTGTTGCTAATTATGAAAATGGAGAAAAAACTGGAAAATGGCTTTTTTGGAATGGTAACAACTTAAGCGAAGTAGACTATTCTAACAGCAGAATTGCTTCCGTAAAAACATGGAAACAAGAAGCATTGGTTAACAGAGACTAAAAGCATCACTTAAAATATAAAAAAAGCTTCCGTTAATTTCGGAAGCTTTTTTTATGCCTACTATTTACTAAATAAGCAATAAATACAACTCTTTCAATCACTAGTTGAAAATTCTCAAAACAGAGCAATTAATCCGCCTGAAATACGGCTAATCTCGCAAGATTTACCAGTACTAATTCTAATATTTAAATTGTCTTACAGCGATTCTATTTACTTTAACAACACAGAAATTCTTTTGTGGAAACGCTTTCAAAATCTATTGTTACGTACTCCAAATACATTTAAAATCAAATGCCGTTTAGTTACGTTTTCATTTGGGATTACCAACTGATCTTAACTAAACGGCAATGATAGTTATTTCTGTAACTTGAAACTAGTTGTTATATACTACCAGAACTTAGCGTACAATGCAAAAATAATCAATAAAGTGATTACGATTAATACTGTTGTTTGTGGTTTTACCTTGAACATTTCAGTATCTAACTCAAAAGCTTTTGGATTCACTTTTGGTCCGGCAAAACTCACTGCAATCATAATAAGCATTGTAAACATAAATGACAATCCCATACAAATGTGGAATGGTATTTCATATCCACCTTTTCCATTGGCATAAGCCGTGTAAAGTAATGTTTCGGTGCCAAATAATGCCGGTGCAAATTCGTTGAACAAAACTGACAATAAGAAACCGGAAATCACCCCTATTATCGCAGCAGTTCCAGTAGTTCTTTTCCAAAACATTCCAAGGAAAAACATGGCAAAAACTCCAGGACTGATAAACCCTGTGTATTTTTGGATATAAGTAAATCCACCTACACCACCAATTCCTAATATATCATTCCATGTAAACAAAACAGCAAGAAGCATCGCTGCAAAAACAGCATATCTTCCAATATTCACCTGGCTTCTGTCGCTCGCATCTTTTTGAATGTATTTTTTATGCACATCTAAGGTATAAATAGTAGAAATACTATTCACTTTTCCAGCCAAAGAAGCAACAATAGCAGCTGTTAAAGCAGCAACAGATAATCCTTTTAATCCCGTAGGCAAGAACGTCAACACAGCAGAATACGCACCATCTTTTCCACCTACTAATTGAGGTAAATGTCCGTTTTCATATAAAACATAAGCAGCAATACCTGGTAACATAACAATAAGCGGCATTAATAATTTCAAAATACCTGCAAACAAAATACCGGTACGGGCAGTTTGTAAATCGGCACCCAAAGCTCTCTGCGTAATGTATTGGTTGCAACCCCAATAATTAAGATTAATAATCCAAATACCCGCCAAGTATGACATCATCCCCGGAAAAGTAAGATACTTATTAATATCATTTTGAGAAGAAGTAGCAGTTGGTTCCGGGATAATCATTTTGAAATGCTCCGGAGCTTCTCTCATTAACACCTTGAAACCTGCAATAGCATTTTCTCCAACTCCAAAATATTGTCCAACTGTAGTTAAAGCAATATATGATGTAACTAGTCCACCGATAATTAAAACTGCAACCTGAATTACATCTGTATACGCCACCACTTTCATACCTCCTAAAGAGATCACTAAAGCAAAAACGGCAAGCCCAATCATAATAGCGTGTAAATATTCACCACCAGCCAATCCATTAATGGCAACAGCTCCTAAATATAAAATAGAGGTAAGATTTACAAATACATATAAGAACAACCAGAAAACGGCCATAATTAAAGCAGTTGATTCGTTATACCTTGTTTTTAAAAATTGAGGCATAGTATAAATCTTGTTTTTTAAATAAACAGGAATAAACCAAACGGCTACAATAATCAAAGCAATAGCGGCAATCCATTCATAAGCGGCAACTGCAATTCCTAAAAAGAATCCTTCCCCACTCATTCCAATAAACTGTTCAGCAGAAATATTAGAAGCAATCAAAGAAGCTCCAATAGCCCACCATGTCAATGTACCCTCAGCCAGGAAATAGGCTTTGGCATCATGTTCGTTTTTCTCACGTTTGCGATAAACGGTATATCCGTAAGTGGACACCACGATAAAATAGATAATAAATACTGCGTAATCAGCAAAAGCAAGGTTCTGGTTCATGAGTAATTTGTTTTTTAGAAATTAATATAAATGAATGAGATTATTGTCTTGTAATATGTAATGTTTTTATTAATGTAATTATACTGCTTTTTTTTAAACAAATCACACACAACTTGGCTTAAAACCAAACAATTCCATTATAGAATTGAATATAAAATGTGATATGTATTTTAATTTTATTGTTTTTTTATGAATTATGAAAGTCAAAAGTAAAATAAAAATATTTATTTACATCATTTATAAATGTATTTTTTACATTTATTATTATTGTATAGGTTAAATCTTAAAAAAAGCACTTAAACTACTATCTAAATCCCATTTTTATACATGTTTCACAACAAAAAATGGATTCCATAAAATTTTAACGGCTATTTCTGACCTTTTGTTCCCATTTCCAAGCACTGGCAATCGCTTCTTCCAGAGTTGACTGTGTTTTCCATCCAAGCACAGTATTCGCTTTATCGGTATTGGCATAAACCGAAGTCACATCGCCTTCTCTTCTTGGAACAATGGTATAAGGTAATTTTTGTCCGCTAACTTTTTCGAAAGCGCTAATCACTTCCAACACCGAGCTTCCGGTTCCGGTTCCCAAATTAAAAACTTCTAATTTCTCAGAATTCTTTTTGTTCATTAATCTTTGTAAAGCAATGACATGGGCTTTCGCCAAATCAACTACGTGAATATAATCGCGAACACAGGTTCCATCAACCGTTGGGTAATCATTCCCATAAACGGATAATGATTCACGCAAACCCATTCCGGTTTGAGTAATAAAAGGAACTAAATTTTGCGGTACACCCATAGGCAGTTCCCCAATTTCAGCTGATGGATGAGAACCTATTGGATTAAAGTAACGCAACAAAATAGCATTGACGTTACTTATTTTAGTGACATCGGTAATAATTTCTTCCCCAATTTGTTTGGTATTTCCATACGGAGACATAGCCGTTTGTACAGGCGTAGTTTCGGCAATGGGCATCACTTCGGCTTGACCATAAACGGTACAAGATGAACTGAAGATAAAATTGGCTTCCGGCTTTTTCTGTAACTCCTGTAAAATGTAAACCAGCGAAGCAACATTGTTTTCATAATACAACAAGGGTTCTTTCACACTTTCACCAACTGCTTTGGAGGCAGCAAAATGAATCACTCCAGCCACATCCTCATGCTTCTGAAAGAAAGCTTGAACAGCTGCTTTATCTCTTAAATCTATTTGTTCAAAAAGCGGTTTTTTACCTGTAATTCGTTCTATGCCATCCAAAACATCAATCGAAGAATTAGACAAATTATCAACAACAACTACTTCAAAATTTTCATTTTGTAATTCCACTACGGTATGCGAACCAATGAATCCCAAACCTCCGGTAACAACTATTTTCATGACTTATTTTTGTAATGTACGTTAGACTGTTCTCTTAAAACCGCGGCACTTTTCTCTGGCGTAATATCCCGTTGTGATTCACCCATCATTTCATATCCTACCATAAATTTCTTTACGGTTGCAGATCGCAACAACGGTGGGTAAAAATGAATGTGAAAATGCCATTCCGGATGCAATTCCCCATCAGTAGGTGACTGATGAATTCCTGATGAATATGGAAAAGAAGTTTCAAAAAGATTATCATATTTTGTAGTCAATTGTTTTAAAATAACTGCAAAATCGGTTACTTCCGTTTCCGTGAAATCCGTAATTTTATTCACATTTCGTTTGCTGACAATCATCGTTTCATACGGCCAAATCGCCCAAAAAGGAACCAATGCCACAAAATGATCATTCTCAATAACAATGCGCTCGTCGAGTTTCATTTCTTCATTTAAATAATCTTGAAAAAGTGTTTTGTTATGTTTTTCAAAATAAGCTTTTAAGTTATTTTGCGTTTTCTCCACCTCAGTCGGCAAAGACGATTGCGCCCATATTTGCCCGTGAGGATGCGGATTACTGCAACCCATAACGCTTCCTTTATTTTCAAAAATCTGAACATGGTTGATGTAGTCCACGTTACCTAAATCTGTGTATTCTTTTTGCCAGGTATGAATGATGTTTTCAATAGCAGTTGCTGGCATTTCAGGCAATGTCAAATTATGTTTTGGCGAAAAGCAAACCACTCGAGAAATTCCTCTTTCTGGTTTAGCTCTAAAAAAAGTCTCTTTTTTGTTTTCTTCAAATGCAATTTCTTCTTGCTTTAAAGCGGCAAAATCATTTTCGAAAACAAAAGAATTTTCATAATCCGGATTCACCATTCCATTTGCTCGAACATTTCCCGGACACAAATAACATGTTGGGTCATATTCCGGCAATGCATCCGAAGTTACTGTTTCATTTTGTCCTTGCCAAGGGCGTTTCGAACGGTGTGGAGAAACCAAAACCCATTCGTTAATTAACGGATTATAGCGTCTGTGCGGATCTTCGTTGATATCAAAATTTTTCATTATTTCGCGATATAAAGTGATGTTCCATTTCCGGTTTTTACATCGTAAATTTTTAATTCTATTCCAAAAGTATCTAAATAAAGTGCAGAAAGCTGTTGTTTAATTCGCTCTTCATGTCCTTTTTTGATTAAGTTGATAGTGCAACCACCAAAGCCACCGCCCATTAATCGGGAACCAACTACGGCTTCTTCCTTTTTAAGTGTATCCACAATCATGTCTAACTCAGCACAACTTACTTCATAATCAACCGATAATCCTTCGTGTGTTTCGAACATTAATTTCCCTAAAACTTCAATCTTTCCATTATCTAATGCTTCACAGGCAAGTTTCACCCGATTGATTTCTTTTACCACAAAAAGACACCTTTTGAAAACATTTTCACTCATTGTATGTTGCAATCCTAAAACATGTTCTTCGTTACAATCTCTAAAACTCGTTATCTCAGGAAAATTATTTTTTATAATCGCAATCCCTTCTTCACATTGCTGTCTTCTCTCATTATAAGCCGATGTCATCAAGGAATGCTTTACATTCGAATCGAATAAAATCAAAGAATAATCATTAAAATCAGCATTATGGTATTCATATTCTAAGGTCTTGCAATCAATTTTTATGACTTTATTTTCTAAACCCATAACACTTGAAAACTGATCCATTATCCCGCAATTGATTCCTACCCAATGTTCGGCACTTTGTCCCATTAAGGCAATATCAACCGGTTTTATTTTCAGTTCAAAAAGCTCGTTGATTCCAAACAAAAATCCACATTCCAATGCCGCCGAGGAAGACAAACCAGAACCTACGGGAATATTACTGCTAAAAACACAGTTGAAACCATCAAATTTAAAACCTTTGATTTTCAATTGATTGATAACGCCTCGAATGTAATTCGTCCAAACATTATCGGTTAATTCCATTGAATCGGTAACGTCGATTTCAAACGAATCGTCAAGGTCAATCGCAATAATTTTCGAGGTATTGGAATTACTTTTTTCGAAAGCAAAGCAGATGATTTTGTCAATTGCTGCTGGTAAAACATAGCCGTCATTATAATCGATATGCTCTCCGATAATATTAATTCTTCCCGGAGAAAGTACTATTTTTTTGGGTGCTGAACCAAAACTTTCTTCAAAGAAAGCTGTCGTTTTTTTAATTAATGAATCGTTCATTTTCTTTAAATTACCGTTATTTTGAAATTGTTAAAGTATTCGTTTTTAAATCCGTAATTGATACTTGAACAACTATTTTCTTTTTAAGATTTTTATTTATTTGGCAGCAGCCAAAATCAATTTTCCGCTCTTAAGCCCACCTCCATTTACTTCAAGTTTTATATCACCCGCAGTTGTAGTAGATTTCACGAGGACTACCAACTTTCCACTAAAAAGTTTCATGGTATCTTTATGAAACATCTCGAGTGAAGTAGCATCACCATTACAGGCAGCACGGTAAGTACCCGCTCCTGAAACCTTAAATTTTAACTGATTAGTCGCTGTAGGACAAAGAATTCCATTTTTATCCACTACAGATACGGTCACGAAAGATATATCTTCGCCATCGGCAGTGATTGTTTTCCTGTCCGCATCTAAAACAATTTTATAAGGCTTGCCGGCAGTACGTACTTCTTCTTCAGCAACAGCTTTTCCATTGTCATCATAAGCCACCACTTTTACTGTTCCTGGCTCATATTTCACATCCATCCACATCAGGCGATAGCGATTCTGTGGTGTACTTTTATTTTTTTTCTGCACTCCCATGCTTTTGCCATTTATAAAAAGTTCCGCGCTGTTGTAACTCGTGTATACAAAAACGGGAGTTATCTCTCCTTCACGGCCTTCCCAGTTCCAATGTGGCAAGACATGAAGTGTTGATTCTTTTGTATTCCAACGACTTCTATATAAATAATAACGGTCTTTTGGTAAACCAGCTAAATCATTAATTCCAAAATAAGAACTTCTAGACGGCCAGCTTTCGTCATAAGGCGTAGGCTCTCCTAAATAATCAAAACCTGTCCAAACAAACTCGCCAATTACCCATGGTTTATCATCTTGAAGCACAAAATCTTCATCAGGCACGTTAGACCAGCTACAGGCTTCCAAGTCATAAGAGGAAGATTGAAAATCTGGATATTGTTTCATTTTTTCCTGTACCACAGGGAATTTATAAATCCCTCTGGAGCTCACCGTTGATGCTGTTTCTGAACCTAAAATAAACCCTTGCGGAAATTTTTTAAATGCTTCATCATATAAATGTACCCGATAATTCAACCCCGGAACATCCAGTAAAGCTCCAAAACCAGATTCCATAGTTGCTTTTACTTGATCCATACCTACAGTTACCGGACGTGTTGGATCTTCTCTATGAAATAGTTCCTGCAACCATTTGGCTCGTTTTACACCAGCTTCTCCCCATTGATCAGGCACTTCATTTCCAGAACTCCACATCACAATAGAAGGATGATTTCTTGTTGCCTGCACTAAATTCACGATATCTTTTTCAGCATATTCTTCAAAAAAACGATGGTAGCCATTTTCTACTTTTGGCAATACCCATTCATCAAAACTCTCCGCTAGAAACATAAAACCCATTTCATCCGCCAACTCCAATTGCTCGAAAGAAGGCATATTGTGCGAACTGCGAATTGCATTACAACCCATATCTTTTAAAATCTCCATTTGCCTGCGTAACGCGGCTTTATTTACGGCAACTCCAAGCGGACCCAAATCGTGATGCAAACAAACTCCTTTAAATTTGGTTATCTTTCCATTAAGACTAAAGCCTTTATTGGCCTCGTATTTTATTTCGCGAATTCCAAAACGTGTTGAAATGGCATCTTTCAATTCTTTTCCAACATACAATTGGGAAACCGCTTTGTACAAATAAGGGGTTTCGGGACTCCATAATTTTGGCTTTTCTACTTTTAAATTTTGATCGAATTCTTTTCCGAATTGCATAGTCGACTCCTCTGAACTAAGTTTTTGTCCTTCGGCATCAAAAATAGTGGTGACTAAACGAGTATTTTCCCCAGAAGCTTTGGTCTTAATGTTAACTTTCGCAATTTCTGAACTTATAAAAGGTGTCGTTACAAACTGACCCCATTGGTCAATGCTTTCGTTATTTTTTATAATAACACTTACTTTTCGGTATAAACCGGCACCAGGATACCAGCGGGAAGCAAATTCTTTATTGGTTAGTTTTACTGACAATGTGTTCGCTCCTTCTTGTATAAATTGGGAAACATCAAAATAAAAATAACTATAGCCATACGCCCATTCTCCTACTTTTTTTCCGTTTAAATACACTTGAGGTTCGCTCATGGCACCTTCAAAAAGCAAAATTATTTTTTTCCCTTTTACATCTTTAGGCAATGTGAATGTATTGCGATACCACGCTGTCCCGATATGAGGTAAAGCGCCAGTTCTTCCTGTTTTTTCGGTGGCTATATTTTCTCCGTTTTGAACAATGGCAACTTTTTGTATATCTACATTTTTATCAAAAGGTCCGTAAATTGCCCAGTCATGCGGAACAGTCACAGATTCCCATTTCGAATCATTAAAATTTACTTTAATTGCCTCTTCAAAATCGCCTTTTTGAAATTTCCAATTGGTATCTAACACTTTAACTTCTCGTGTTTGAGACACAGCCAATTGTGTAAAAGTGAAACATACAAACAGAACGTGTATTACTTTCTTCATTTTCAAATCTTTTTTAAAATTTTATTAATCCAAATTATTCTTTAAACGCATGCAAAGCCGGCGAAGGTTTCCCATCAGATTGCCAAGCACTTAACGAATAGTGACTCCAACTCTTTTCGCCCTGTGGTTCCCAATAAATAACACCAAGTCCTTTGTTATTTGGCACTGCTTTGACCGCTTTGATTGTTGCTGCTAACATTTCGTACGTGTTTTGCACTTTGTCATATTCACCACCAACTTCTACAACCATCACTTCTTTGTTATATCTGGTAGCCATGTCGTTAAGATTATTGGCTAAATCCGCAATGGTTTCAGTATAATCTTTCTTGATCCAAAAAGGGTAATAGGACAGCCCAATCACGTCGTACTTTACGTTATTTGCTGTAGCATTATCAAAAAACCATCTGAATTTTTCACTATTGTTACCTTCGTCAAGATGAACGATTACTTTGATTTTAGCATCAATAGCCTTTGTTGCTTCATAGCCTTTGTTGAGTAATTGTGCCAATTGGCTCCAATTTTTTGTACTTCCTTCCGGCCACATCATACCTCCTGGAATTTCATTTCCTACTTGAACCCATTCCGGAGTAACTCCAGCTGATTTTAATGCGCTCAAAACATCAAAAGTATGGTCGTACACATCCGTCATTAACTCTGAAAAAGTATGATTCTCCCATGCTTTTGGTTTGAATTGTTTGCCTGGATCGGCCCACGAATCACTGTAATGAAAATCAATCATGATACGCATTCCCATTTTTTGAGCACGCAAAGCCATGACAACGGTTTCTTCCTTGCTGCAATGTCCACTGGCTTTATCGTCATTTGGATTTACCCAAACGCGAAGGCGAATGGTATTCATTCCTCTGTCTTTCAGCAGTTGCAAGCAATCTTTTTCAGAGCCATCGGTATCGTAAAATTTGTATCCTGTGGCTTCCATTTGTGGCAACCACCCCACATCGGCTCCTTTTGCAAAAGAACTCTTTGATGTTGTTTGAATATTTTTGGATGTATTACAAGAATAAAGCACTGAAATCATTAAAGACATCAAAACGAATCGGAAATACATTGGTGAATTTTTCATGTGTACTTATTTATTAAACACCTGCAAAACAGGTAATGCTTTATTATTAAAATCATAAAATGCCTGATTTTCAAAAGTAGAGCCATTTGCGGCTTGATTCCCTTTAAAAGAAATCCATTCGCCTCCCCAATACGCAAATCCCAAGCCGTATTCAGACTCTTTTACGACTGTTTTTATTGCCACTACAAAACTTTTTTGCCCATCAGTAGTAGCAGGATACCCTGAAACCAGTTGTGTGTCTAAACCAACAATATTATTGGTCCAGTCATTATATCCTAACGTAAACGGATAAGCCGTTTCAGCAATGATTACTTTTTTATTGTATGTTTTTCCTAACGTATTAATGGTCGCTTTGACAACTTCTAAATCTTTTCCGTGCCAAATCGGATAATAGGATAAACCAATATAATCGTAATCTACACTTTTAATTTTATTAAAAAACCAATTGGTTTCCGAAGCTTTAACACCTGCATAATGAATCATTATCTTCGTATTTGGGGCTTTGGTGCGAATAGTTGCGCTTGCCTCAGATAATAAGGCCAGGCATTGAACTTCCTGATTAATTAAATGACCTTGTGGCCAAAGCAATCCACTATTTATTTCATTCCCTATTTGGATAATATCAGGATTAATTTCTGTAATAATTGTCGAAGTATAAGTAGCTACCGCCGTTTTTAAATCTGTAAAAGACAAATTTTTCCATTCAGCTGGTATCGTTTGCACTGCAGGATCAGCCCATGTGTCTGAATAATGAACGGTTAACCAAACTTTCATTCCTGCTTTTTTTACACGTGCCGCCAAAGCTTTTACTTCAGTCATTCCTGAATGTCCGTTTGAAGGGTTTTTCCAAAGACGAATTCGTACCGCATTACAACCTGCAGTTTTTAAAGTCGTAAGCATATCTTCCGCTTTAGTATTATTGTATAAAATAGTTCCAGAACTTTCTATTTCCGGCAGAAAAGAAATATCTGCAGCTCTGATAAAAGTATCTTCCGCAACTGGCGGTTCTACTATTGGCGTTTCATTTGTATCATTGGCTGAACAGGAAAAAAACATTCCCAGGAGTGCAAATACTCCAAAAACCAAAATGTGTTTTTTCATATTAAAAAGATTGAAATTTATAAATGGTTTTGTGATAATACAGCTCTTCTTTTCTCAAAACTGAGTTGGGAAAATGCTTGTAATTTGGTGCATTAGGGAAATTTTGCGTCTCAAAACAAATACCGCTCAAAGCATGGTAATCCGCATTTTCTTTTCCTTTTAAAGTATTAAAACAATTACCGCCAACATAAATATGAACACCCGGCTGATTGGTATACACTGACATTTTTAAATTATTGCTTTTATTGAAAAGTGAAGCTGCAAATTCATTTTCTTTATTCAAAATAAAGGTATTGTCAATTTTAGAAGGACACTTTCTTGGTGATGTAAAATCAAACGGACAATTTGCTACGTTCAAAAACCTTCCAGTTGGAATATTCTCATTGGTTGTTTCTAACAATCTATGCGAGTTGACCATTATTTCTTGTTCAGAAACATTGGATTTGTGACCATCAAGATTAAAATAACTGTGATGCGTTAAATTCACAACAGTATCTTCTGTAGTTGATGCCGTGTAATTTATAATTAATTCATTTGCATCAGATAAAGTGTACGTCAATTCAACCGTTAAATCCCCAGGGAAATTTTCTTCTTGATGAGGGCTAAAATAAGCTAACGTTATAGAAGGACTTTTACCGTTATTTATATTTTTGACTTTCCATATTTTTTGGCTGAAACCACTATTTCCGCCATGTAAAGAATGATCCTTATAATTCTTTTTTAAACGAATTGACGTGCCATTTAATAAAAATTCGCTGTCGTTTATTCTTCCTGCAAATCTTCCTACTGTTGCTCCAAAGTAAGGCGCGCTTTCCAAATCAAATGATTTGATGTAAGCCTCTAAAGTATCAAAACCCAAAACCACATCTACAAATTCACCGTTTTTCAGTGGCATTTTCAACGAGGTAATAGTTGCACCATAATTAGTAACTTTAAGCTGCATTCCGTTTTTGTTCGTCAATTCATAAAGAGAAACCTCTTCGCCATCTGATGTAAAACCAAATAATTTCATTGCAGAACTAGCTTTAAAATGTGATATGTGTTTTATTTTCATGATTTATTTATGAAATGTGAAAACCAAAAGTAAAATAATTATTATCAGTTACATACCAGTACCCACCAGTTTTTGTATCTTGCGAAAAAATTCATTCATTTATGAAAATTATTTCGATTCAAAATAATCTTGGAATTCCTAAATACAAACAAATTATCATTACCGTTGAGAAGGGAATTGAAGAAGGAAAATTAATAAAAGGAGACAAACTTCCCTCTGTAAACAAAGTCAGTTTAGAGTTTTCACTGTCTCGTGATACGGTTCTACTGGCCTATGATGAATTAAAAAAAAGAGGTATTATTTATGCAATTCCTGGAAAAGGATATTATGTAAAAAGTATCGCGGTTACCATAAAACAAAGGATATTTTTACTTTTTGATGAATTAAATATTTTCAAAGAAGACATCTACAACTCATTCTTGGAAAACATTGGGAATGACGTTCAGGTTGATATTTTCTTTCATCATTTTAATATTCAAGTTTTCCAAAAACTAATAAATGACAGTAATGGAAATTATACAAAATACATCATCATGCCTACCAATTTGGCTGAGGCGGCATCAGTTATAAAAACCCTACCAGTAAATGAAGTTTATATATTAGATCAAACCAATCCTGAACTAAATTCCTTTCCTGCGGTATATCAAAATCATAAAAAAGACATCTATGAAGGCTTAATGAAAGCAAAATCCCGCTTAGTCAAATACAATAAAATAATCATGATATTCCCAGGATTTAGAGAACCTTTAGGAATGAAAATTGGTTTCGAAAACTTTTGTGAAAATTTTATTTTTGACCACGAAACCATCACTGAATTCAACAATAGAGCTATAGAAGCAGGAGAAGTTTATGTGATTCCAAATGACCGAGATCTCGTTCGTGTTATCGAAAAATCAAAGCTTCAAAACTTACAATTAGGGCGCGATTTTGGCATTATTTCCTATAACGAAACTCCTCTAAAAAAGGTAGTTGCCAATGGAATTACAACCATTTCCACCAATTTTGAAGCTATGGGGAAAATTTTGGCAGAGATGATTCTACAAGGTAAAAAAGAACAAATAGAAAACAAAAGCACGTTAATAATTCGAAATTCATTGTAGCAATTCAATCTTCTTATGGCAATACTATTTTTAAAAAATTAGTATTGCCATTTTTTATTGGCAAAAAAAATGCGATTCTTATTTTAAAATTGCAAGAAAAAAATTTATTTGTCATTGTTAAAAAAATTTGTCTACATTTGTAAATGTATTTTTTACACTTATTATTATTTTTCACATAGAGCTACTAAAAAAGAAGCTGTTACTAATTAATTTTTGGTTTAAATGTAAAATATATTTTATCTGACACTGATTTTGTCGGTTAGTCAGGATGAATTTTTTAAGCTCTAATTTTAATATAGGAAAAAGTAAAATTTGCCACCGCTTATAAAACTTTGGACACAAATAATAAAACGAATCATATTATACTATTCAAAAAACATTTAATTTTTACAATTTAAACATGAATAAAAAAATTGACAATTTAGCTGCTGACAATATTAGAGCATTAGCTATTTCGATGGTAGAAAAAGCGAATTCAGGCCATCCTGGAGGAGCCATGGGAGGCGCAGATTTTTTGCACATTTTATATACTGAGTACTTAAAATTTGACCCAACAGAAATGGATTGGTCATTCAGGGACCGTTTCTTTATGGATGCAGGACACCTTTCAGCCTTGATGTATTCCCAATATTATTTGTTAGGCAATTACAAAAAAGAAGATTTACAAAGCTTCAGACAATGGGGTTCCGTCACTCCTGGACATCCGGAAGTAGATGTGCTTAGAGGAATAGAAAACACTTCCGGACCTTTGGGACAAGGACACGCAATGGGAGTGGGTGCTGCTATCGCCGCCAAATTTCTAGAGGCCAGATTCAAGGGAATTTTCAATCACAAAATATACGGTTTCATCACAGATGGTGGTGTTCAGGAAGAAATTTCTCAGGGAGCGGGTAGAATCGCCGGACATTTAGGCTTGAACAATTTCATCATGTTTTATGATTCGAATGATGTACAGCTTTCGTCCATGACAGATGAAGTAACTTCAGAGAATACGGCTATGAAATACGAAGCTTGGGGATGGAAAGTCATCACAATTGACGGACACGACCACGAGCAAATTAGAAAAGCATTGAACGAAGCCAATGAAGAATCAGAAAAACCAACCTTAATAATTGGAAAAACGATTATGGGAAAAGGTTGCGTTACCGCCAATGGCGATATATATGAAGGCGAATGTGAACTGCACGGAAAACCTATTGGTGATACCAATGCCGATTATCTAAAAACCTTACTAAACCTTGGAGCAAATCCTGAAAATCCTTTTGCAATTTATGAAGATGTGGCAACACATTATGATAAAATAAAAGCCAAAAAATCGGAAGAGGCCGCGTACAAAAAGCATCATGTAGCCACTTGGAAAAAAGAAAACTCGGCATTGGCTCAAAAAATGGATTCATTTCTATCCGGAAAACTTCCAGAACTGGATTTGAGTAATGTAGTCCAAAAAGCAAATGCCGCGACAAGAGATGCTTCATCGGCAGTATTAGCTTACTTAGCGGAACACGTGGAAAATATGATTGTTTCTTCGGCAGATTTATCCAACAGTGATAAGACGGATGGTTTCTTAAAAAAATCTTCTGTTTTACAAAAAAATGATTTCAGTGGTGCCTTTTTACAAGCCGGAGTGGCAGAATTGACCATGACTTCTATTGCTAACGGAATTGCCCTTCATGGAGGTGTGGTCCCAGTGGTAGCAACCTTTTTTGTATTCTCGGATTATATGAAACCTGCCATTCGATTAGCCGCAATTCAGGAATTACCGGTGAAATATGTCTTGACACACGATTCTTTCCGAGTGGGCGAAGACGGACCAACCCACCAACCTATTGAGCAGGAAGCACAAATGCGTTTGTTGGAAAAAATAAAAAACCATTCGGGGCATCAAAGTTTATTAGCGCTCCGCCCTGCAGATGCTATTGAAACTTCAGTAGCATGGGATATGGCTTTGAAAAACACCACTACCCCAACAGCTTTGATTCTTTCGAGACAAAACATCAAGGACATTCCTGCAACTGGAACTTCAAGATATGAAGAAGCCACTGCGTCTGTAAAAGGAGGTTATTTGGTTAAATCTACACCAAATCCTGACATTACATTAATCGCAAATGGATCAGAAGTGGCCACCCTTTTGGAAGCCGCAATTATTTTAGAAAAAGAAAAAAATCTAACTATAAACGTAGCTTCAATAATATCTGAAGGATTATTCAAATCACAACCAAAAGCGTATCAGGAAAGCATTATTCCAAAGGGAAAATTAGTGTTCGGATTTACTGCCGGACTGCCGGTAAACTTGGAAGGCTTAATTGGCGACAGCGGAAAAATAGTTGGATTGGAGCATTTTGGATATTCAGCACCAGCAAGTGTATTGGATCAAAAATTTGGATTTACCAGCGAAAGTGTTTGCACAGAAATCCTAAAGTACATTGAAGAAAATAAATAAACATTTAAATAAATTTGATTGTCCGTTTTTAATCATAATCCTGTAATACTTGCTATTACTAGCCTATCGAATAATTTTTCCTCAAAATACCGTCTGTTAAGCTTGTAAACGAACTCGTTTAGGTATAATTGGAGATATTTCCCTTTAAT
>NZ_JASCRU010000023.1:0-47493 GCF_030010285.1 Flavobacterium sp. XS2P24 | reverse complement strand
ATAATGTTTCTTCAAGACTAATTCTGCGCATTCTAGCTTAAATGCGTAATCATACTTAACTTTTCTTTCCATAAAAAATGCCCCAAATAGTGTCTAACTTTTTGGGGCATGTTCAAATAGGGGCTTTTTTTATGAAATAAGATGAAGTATTTCAAGTGAACGAATTATTTTTTATCACCCGTTTCTGCTGGTTTTCTGTCTTTATGTTGCATCATTCTTTTTTTCATTCCGTGATGTCTTTTCGATTTCATATCATCCCATTTTTTATATTGTTCTGGAGTAAGAATTTTTTTTACTCTTTCTTTCATAACAATTTGCTCGTCTAACATTTTACTTTTTTTAGCAAAAATTTCGTCTGAAGTAAGTTTTTTGACTGAATCTTTAGTTGCTTTTCGTTCCGCCATTTTAGCTTCTCTTTTGGCACTTTGTTCTGCAATGATTTTACTCATTTCTTTTTGCTGTGAAGCATTCAAATCTAATTCCAAAGTCATCTTTTTCAAGTGCAATTGGTTTCTTTGCTCAGGAGTCATTTGCTCCATTTTGGCTCTCTCTGGTCTTGCTTTTTTTTCTTGTGCAAAGCTTGTCATTCCGACAACTAATAATGCAACGATAAATAATTTTTTCATATGTATAGTTTTAAGTTTTATGCATATAGGACGAGGATAGATTAGAAAAGTTTAATCGTTAACAAAAGTTTATCGTTTGATTTTAATCGTAAGTGAATATTTATACTTGCAATGGTTTGTGTAAAAGGCATCAAAAAAGTACCTTTTGTGAATGCTAAAGCATGATATTTATCAGCTTTTATCCAGTTTTCTTTCTTGACTTTTGTGGTTTATTTATTAAATCATTTTAGCATGACAAAAAATAATCCACTTCATACTTTTCATATCCCGGTTATGGGACTTGCTTATACGATTGATAGTCCGATACGAGTGGCAAAGTATGGTATATCGTCTGTAATTTCTATTATGGATGATGAGCTTATCGAAAAAATGAATGCTTTTTACAGCAAGAAATTCGATTTGCCTTATCAGGAAATTACCCAAAAAATACATGATTATCGCGCAGAACGCATTACTTCTTATTTGAATTTGGTAGACAAAATCGTCAAGGAAAAATTTGAAAACTTCAAAGTGGAATTATCCGAAAGTAAATTAGCTTTGGAAAATTACATCGCCATGCTGCCCAACAAATCCGAGATTAAAACAGGGTTGCAAAACGTGATGGAAGACGGTTTTACTTTCAAAGAAAATATCAAAAATTATCTGGAGAAGAATCTTTATCCGGGCGATATAGATGTTAATATTATGACCAAATTGGATAAGGATAATTTCATCAAAGACGAACAATTACCCATTGCTTTCAATGATGCACATGCTGCCCTGCGAGGGTTTGTCAATAGCACATTAGAATCTTCGGTAGTTTTATCGGCGGGGATGAATCCAAGATTATACAGCTATTTCGAAAGTTTTTCGGCTTTCTTTCCAGATTCGAATAACAAACTGAAAAAGAAAATTACGCTGAAAGTGAGCGATTTCCGTTCGGCGATGATTCAAGGGAATTTTTTAGCGAAAAAAGGACTTTGGGTTTCTGAATATCGAATCGAATCCGGATTGAATTGTGGGGGACATGCTTTTGCCACCGAAGGCTTTTTATTGGGACCAATTCTAGAAGAATTCAAACAGAAAAAAGAGCAATTGATTCAATCAGCGCATGAGTTGATGGTGAAAGCCTTGGGACAAAAAGAAATGCATGTTCCGGAACAGCCTTTGGATTTAAAAATTACCGTTCAAGGCGGTGTAGGAACTGCTGAGGAACATGATTTCCTGTTGGAAACTTATAAAGTTGATTCCGTGGGTTGGGGTTCGCCGTTTTTATTGGTTCCCGAGGCGACTTCGGTAGATAAACATACCAGAGCATTATTGGCTGGAGCCAAAGATGATGATTTGTATTTAAGTCATATTTCACCGTTGGGAATTCCTTTCAATACGTTGCGAGGGACGACGAATGAAAAATTAAAATTGAAACGAATTGAAGAAAGCAAAGCGGGAAGTTCATGTCCAAAACGATTTTTGGCGTTGAGCAAAGAATACGATGCAAAAGGAATTTGTACCTCTTCCAAGAAATACCAAGATTTGAAACTGGAAGAATTATTACAACAAAAAGATATTTTAACTGCGGAAGTTTTCGAAAAAAAGAAAAATAGCATTACGGAGAAAGCTTGTCTTTGTGTGGGTTTAGCCAATGCTTCGTATCTTGAAAATGATATTAAAATTAAAGGGCAGGCGCAGGGTGTAATTATTTGTCCAGGACCCAATATGGCTTATTTTGACCAAGAAGTTTCACTGTCTAAAATGGTGCAGCATATTTATGGAAACACTTCTGTATTGACGGTTAATAATCGACCAAATCTATTTGTGAAAGAGTTAAAAATGTATTTGGATTATCTGAAAAATGAAATTGTATCCGTTTCTGAAGAAATAACTTTGGGGCAAATTAAAAAATGGAATTCATTTAAAAATAATTTACTGCAGGGAATTGCTTATTATGAAGATTTGTTTTTAGTAACTCCTTTTTTTGAAAGTGCTAAAAAAGAGTTTCTTAGTCAAATTAATTCCTATAAATTAGAGTTAGGAGAGATTGAAATCCCCGAATTAAAATTGGCATAAAGGCTTCAGATATTTGTTTTTAAATAGAATGATTTTTACCTGATTATTCTATTTAAAAACATTTTTTATCACTCAATGATTGTGTAAATTTGCACCGTGAAAAAAATTATATTCATCATTGTATTGATCATGCTTGTAAAGCCCATTCTGCCGGTTTTAGAGTATGTCGTGAATTATGAATATATCTCAAAAGTGCTTTGTATCAATAAGGATAAACCTAAAATGCAATGTAACGGAAAATGTCATTTGATGAAAGAATTAGCAAAAGCTTCTGATGCTGAAAAGCCTCTTTCTTCGGATAAAAAAGGAACTACTCCAATACTTGACGTACTCATTTTTGAGGAAATTAAATCTTTTGTAATTGTACCCGTTTGTTTTGGTACCAAAGAAAAAATAAACCCATACTATTCTAATTTATACTTTCACTTGAATAGCACTTCTGTTTTTCACCCACCCACTTTCATTTCTTAAATTTTTAGGCACGTAGTGTGCTTTTTTTCTTCCGTTTGATACAACGGACGAGATTCTGTTTGCTGTTTTTTTGGAAATAAATAGTCCAAAAATGGCATGCAAATGAATACCTATATTTAAAATAAAACCTAAAGAAATGAAATTTCAATTAAAAAATATACTAGCTGTAATGGCTATCTCAGTTACCTTATTTTCTTGCTCAAATGATGATGATAATGAAACGATTACCGGTAATGGAAATCTTAAATTAGAATTCGATAACGTATACAAATCAGCGAATTTTGCTTTCAATACAAATTATACAAATTCTAATGCTGAGGTTGTTACGGTTTCTAAAGTGAAATACATTGTGAGTAATATTGTCTTGATAAAAGCAGATGGAACCACATTTACCTACCCAAAAAGCCAAAGTTATTTTATTGTAGATGAAGCAACGCCAGCAACTTTGACGTTGAATCTTTCCAATATCCCTGCCGGAAATTATACTAAAGTAAAATACGGAATAGGAGTTGATAAAACGCAATGGGAAGCAGGAGCAACCGGTCAAGGAGATTTCTTGGCAATAGCCCAAACGGCCGGAATGATGTGGTCTTGGAGTGCCGGTTATAAGTTTGTTGCTTTCGAGGGTTCTTTTACAGCTCCTACGGTAACAACTGCGAAAGAGTTTAAAGTGCATACTGGACAGACGGGAACGGATTATAACTACACTGAAGTTACTTTAGATTTTCCTGAAAATGCTTTGGTACGAACTACAATTACACCTCAAGTTCATATTATGGCTGATTTGTCTCAACTTATTGATGGAACCAATAAAATCAATTTTTCAGAATCTGCAACCGTTATGGGTGGCGCAAAATTGGCGTTAGTTACCGCTAATGTTTCCTCTATGTTTACAATAGACCACGTTCATAACGACTAAATTTTAATCTAGTAGCGGTTGGATATCAAAGTCTGACCGCTTTTTAAAATAAAATAAAATGAAAGCAAAATATATCATATTGCTCATTTTTCCGTTGCTTTGGTCTTGTTCAACTGATGAAAAAGAGGATTATCAGGACGTTCCTTTGGACTTTCAGGTTCCGGCAAATTTCCCGCCATTGGCATACAATCTGGCAAATAATCCACCCACCGAAAAAGGATTTGAACTTGGAAAAAAACTTTTCTATGACGGTCGATTAGCTTCAGATGGGATTGTTTCTTGCGGATTTTGTCACATTCAGGAAGATGCATTTACGCATCACGGACATACTTTGAGCCACGGTGTAGATGATGCCATAGGAATGCGAAACACGCCACCAATCCAGAATTTGGCCTATCAAACCACTTTTATGTACGATGGAGCAACATCATATTTAGATTTGCAACCCATTATTCCGTTTACAAGTCCTATCGAAATGAATGGCGATTTTGCCAAAGCCATCACGATGATGAAAAGTGATTCAGAGTACCAAAAGCTATTCAAAGTGGCTTTTTCTGATGGACAAATTAATTCCGAAAACATGCTAAAAGCCTTGGGGCAATTCATGGTGATGATCACTTCCTCTAATTCCCGTTTTGATAAGTATCGTCGTAATGAATCTGGAGGAACGCTCACTCAAGACGAGCGGGACGGTTATCCAATTTTCAACCAGAAATGTTCCAGTTGTCACGCCACGGATTTATTTACCGATAATTCTTTTAGAAACAATGGTTTGCCAGTAGATCCCGCGTACAAAGATGTTGGTCGTTTCCGTGTTACTGAGTTGCCTCAGGACAAGTATAAATTCAAAGTGCCAAGTCTTCGAAATATAGAAAAAACAGCGCCTTATATGCACGACGGTCGCTTATTTTCATTAGAAGCCGTTTTGGAACATTACAATTCTGGGGTAGTCAATTCAGCTACTTTAGACCCAATTTTAAATAAAAATGGGTCGCTTGGAATTCCTTTAACAGCAACCGAAAAATCAAAAATAATTGCTTTTCTAAAAACACTGACAGACACGCAATACCTAACGGACAAACGCTTTTCCGAATATTAATTTCAGAAGCTATTTCCTGCTGTACACTACAAGTCCTCGCTAAAAAAGCCGTTTTTCTATGTCCTGAAAAGAGCTTCCCTTGGTCGCTTTTTCAGGACAAGAAAAACAAGCTTTTTCCGCTTCGGGCTTTCCGTTTCCATCAGGGCTAAAAACAACAAACATGAAAAAATATACACTACTATTACTACTACTTTTTCAATTGGCAAACGCCACTGAGAAAGACAGTTTAAACACCATAAACCCATTTATAAAATACCATTCCTTGCTTGAAGAAGAGGATTTTTGCGATGCCTGTGGTTGCTCCGCCAGTGGCGGAAGCATGGGATTCGCCTCGATGTTGAACTCTAACTTCGTCGGAATTCGGTATTTCAAGCAACAATACAAATCCATGGATGGCTTGTACAGCAATTCGCCTTGGTACAAAGAAAACTTCAATACTGTTCAGGTTTGGGGCCGAATTCCGGTTAGTGAAAGAGTTCAGGTTTCGGCATTACTACCGTATCATTTTCATGAAAGAGAAACGGCAACAGGCAATAAAAACATCAAGGGAATTGGCGACATCACAGTTTTGGCGATGTATCGTTTGTATCAAACGCATAAAGACAGCACTTTTTTGGTACATACGTTACAATTGGGAGCAGGAATAAAAGCGCCAACCGGAAAATTCAATGAAGCAAATTCCGGAAGTATAAACCCAAGTTTTCAAGTAGGAACAGGAAGTTGGGATTATCTTTTGGCAACTGAATATGTCGTAAAAAGAAAACAGTTTGGTTTGAACTCTATGCTGAATTATGTGATAAAAACGAAAAATCAAAAGAACTACCGTTTTGGAAATCAGTTCAATTATGCAGGAACTTTTTTCTATTTATACGAGAAAAATAGCTTTTCTATTGTTCCACAACTTGGTTTTGCAGGGGAAGTTTATGAAAGCAATTACCAGTACAATCAAAAATTAAGAAATACAAACGGTGATGTTCTTTTTGGGAAAGTTGGTTTCGAAGTAGGGAAGGAAAGACTTTCTTTTGGAGCTAATGCAATGTTACCTATCAATCAAAACCTTACTGGCGGCAATGTTGAAGCAAATTATCGATGGAGTGTCAACTTTAACTATAGTTTGTAAAGTAAAAAAAGAATTTAAAGAAATTTTTAATTATCACTATTATGTTCTCAAAATGATCGGAATCTTTTTATACGCTACAATTTGAAGGAGCTTTTTGTTCTTATAATCCGTTTCAATTTAGATAGTTATTTGAAATTTTTTTTCAAAATTTTAAAACCATAATGAAGTACGCTTCGTATGTAATAACATAACTAAATAAATAAACGATGAAAAACAAACAACTTAATTTAGGATTTGCTACCATTTTTGGACTAGCACTGTTATCTTTTACCGCAATTTCATGCAATGATGATAACAATGATATGATGACGCCTGCTGTTATAGCACCGGATGTAAATTTTACAGCATTAGCGAGTAATAACACCATTCTTACATTCAATGCGAGAAATTTAGGAACTCCAACTTCAACTACTCCAATTGTTGGTTTGGCTGCATCAGAGACTATTGTAAGTATTGATTATAGACCTGCAACTGGGCAATTGTATGGATTAGGTTCTTCTAGCCGTCTTTACTTTATCAATGAAAAAAGCGGAGTGGCAACGGCACTAGGCGCAGCATCTTTCTCGCCTGTACTTGCGGGAGGTAATGCCTCATTAGATTTTAATCCTACAGTAGATAGAATTCGTTTGGTAACAGATTCAGGTCAAAATTTAAGATTGCATCCAGAATTAGGAACCGTTGTGGTAACTGATGGTATTATTAATGGTGGTGCAAATGCTAAAATTGGTGCTGTGGCATATACTAATAGTATGGCGGGAGCTACAGCAACTATGTTGTATGACATTGATTTTGAACAAGATAAATTATACATGCAAACGCCGCCTAACGACGGAACGCTTCAACTTGTTGGTGACTTAGGAGTTAACTTTCAAGGTGTAGGAGATATGGATATTTTAGCGGATAATTCTACTGCTCTTGCTGTAACAAACAATGCTAATGTATCCACATTATATACAATTGATTTAACTACAGGAAAAGCCGTTGATGTTGGTAAATTTACTGCTCCTGTAATAAGTTTAGCATTTAAGACTAATCCAATCGCTTATGCAACAACTACTGGAAATATGTTGGTTCGTTTTAATCCTACAAGCGGGAATAATAATTCTGTAGCATTAACTGGTTTAGCTGCAAGCGAAAGTATTGTAGGTTTAGATTTTAGACCAGCAAATGGAGCATTGTATGCGATCTCAAATCAAAGCAGGTTGTTTTCTGTGAATACTGCAAGTGGAGCATTAACAGTAGTTGGTTCAACATTAGTGCCTGGATTATCAGGTACAGCTTTTGGTTTTGATTTTAATCCAACGGTGGACAGAATAAGATTAGTAAGTAATACAGGTCAAAACCTACGTTTACACCCAGATTTGGGAACAGTAGTAGCAGTTGATGGCAATTTAAATCCTGGAACACCATTTATAACGGGTGCTGCATATACAAATAATATTGCTGGAGCAACTACAACAGCTTTGTTTGTAATTGACTCACAAACGGATATGTTATTCCGTCAAGACCCACCAAATAATGGGACATTAGTTGCTATTGGAAATTTAGGAGTAAATGTTGATGCTGATAGCGGATTTGATATTGGTGGAAATAGTGCTACTGCTTTTGCTTTATTGAAAGTAAACAGTGTTACTTCTGTATACAGTATTAATATGGCAACGGGTGCTGCAACTAAGGTTTCTGATATAAATATTCAAGCTACAGCAATGGCTGTTGGTTTAGGATTTTAATCGTAAGGTTTTATTTGAATTAGTAAGCCGGCTCTTTTTAGAGCCGGCTTTTTTATGTGATTACATCGTATTCAGGTATCATCTGTAATTTTTTAGTTTATTCTATAAAAAAAGGAGCTTCAATTGAAGCTCCTTTTTTTAAATTTATACTTGAATAAACTTATTCTTTCAATCGACACGCTTTACTGTCACCATTCACGACAACTTCTGTCAATCCTAAAGAAGATAAATTTTTCATGGCTTTGTCCCATTTTTTACCGCTCAATTCTGATTTGATTTTTAAAAGACCAAATTCCATTTGGTTTTCATTGACTTTCAAAAGATCAATAATTAATTTTTCGTCTTCTTCTAATTCAATTTGAACTTGTTTTTTCTCTGGTCGCATTTGCGGGAACAATAATACCTCCTGAATAGAAGCATTATTAGTCAAATACATAATCAATCGGTCCATTCCAATTCCCATACCGGATGTTGGAGGCATTCCGTATTCCAAAGCTCTCAAGAAATCCTCATCGATAATTCCAGTGGCTTCATCATCTCCTTTTTCAGACAATCTCATTTGGTCTTCAAAACGTTCTCTTTGATCAATTGGGTCGTTTAATTCAGAATAAGCGTTCGCAACTTCTTTACCACAAACCATTAATTCAAAGCGTTCTGTCAATTCCGGATTATCACGATGTTGCTTACACAATGGTGACATTTCCTTTGGATAATCTGTAATGTAAGTAGGTTGAATATAATTTCCTTCGCATTTAGCGCCAAAGATTTCATCAATCAATTTTCCTTTACCCATGGTTTTATCCACGTCAATTCCCATGCCTATGGCAGCATCAAATAGCTCTGTTTCACTTTTTCCTGAAATATCAAATCCTGTAAAATGTTTGATAGAATCAGTCATTGTAACTCGTGCGTAAGGCGCTTTGAAATTGATGGTATGTTCTCCAAAAGTCACTTCTGAAGTTCCATTTACGGCAATCGCGCAATGTTCTAAAAGGTCCTCGGCAAATTTCATCATCCAGTTGTAGTCTTTGTAGGCTACATATATTTCCATGGCAGTAAATTCAGGGTTGTGTGTACGGTCCATTCCTTCGTTACGGAAATTTTTCGAAAACTCATAAACTCCTTCAAAACCACCAACAATCAATCTTTTTAAGTACAACTCATTTGCAATACGCATGTATAATGGCATGTCAAGCGAGTTATGATGCGTGATAAAAGGACGCGCTGCAGCTCCCCCAGGAATTGGTTGTAAAACTGGGGTTTCAACTTCAAGATATCCTTTGTCATTAAAGAACGAACGCATTGCATTAAACAATTTTGTTCTTTTGATAAACGTTTCTTTCACGTGATCGTTCACCGTTAAATCCACGTAACGACGACGGTATCTTTGTTCCGGATCAGCAAATGCATCGTGCGTTTTTCCGTCGGCATCCGTTTTTACTACAGGAAGAGGTTTTAAGGCTTTTGCCAAAACCGTCAAACCATAAATATGAACCGAGATTTCGCCAACTTGCGTTTTGAAAACTGTTCCGCGAACCCCAATAAAATCGCCAATGTCCAATAGTTTTTTGAAAACCACATTGTACATTGTTTTTTCTTCATCAGTCGAAATATCATCTCTGGAAACATATACTTGAATACGTCCTTCAGCATCTTTCAATTCCGCAAATGACGCCTTTCCCATGATACGTTTACCCATCAAACGTCCTGCTAAAACAACCTCTTTTCCTTCGTACTTCTCGAAATTGGCTAAGATTTCGCTAGAATATGCGGTTGTGATAAATTCGGCTGCAGGATAAGGTTCGATGCCTAAATTGCGTAATTCTGTAAGTGCTTCTCTACGTAGAGTTTCTTGTTCGGATAATGCCATTATATTCTGATTTTAAGAGGGCAAAGATACTATATAAGTTCTAAAGTTGCAAAGACAGCAATACATAAAGGGTTTTAGTTTTTTGGCGCAGATAATTTTGTTTTTCAAGACAACTTGTCCCGCTATTCGTTCTATCTTTTTTTCTTGTTGAATAAAAAACAAGAAAAAAAGGATGCCTCCCGAAGCTTCGGGACTATCGGGGCTATTTAACTATTTTTTCTTTTTCAAAACAGCGTGAAAAATAGTACAAATCATGTATATTTGAAAACCAATAAATACTCGGAATTACCAAATGAAAAAATACGCTTTACTACTTTTAGTATTCTTTTTAACAAGTTGCCAAGTCACAGAAACCATATATTTAAACGAAGACGGAACCGGAAAAATAGAAATGGTATCACTTCGCGATGAACACAGTTATATGCAATTAGCGGGTGAAAACTACTCCAAAGAAGAAATTTTTAGAGATACCACTTATGTTTTTCAGGATTTGATAGCGAAACATTCCGAAACTTTTTCCAGATTGCCAGCATTTGAAAAAGCCATTTTTCAAAAATTTGCTACGGTAAAAGTACATAGCAAGAAAAGTTCTTTCGAGAAAGAATTCCGCACAGCAATCACTCAAAACTTCAGTAAAATAGAAAATGTTGCCGATTTATACAAAACCGAGGAATATGCGGATGATATAGAAAACAATTACGCACTGGTTGCCGAAGAACATTATTATAGTGTAAACTATGTTTTTGACGGAAGTCTTTTTAAAAGAATAGTGAAAGTTACCGATGCAGTTGAGCTAAAAAAACAGCAGGATAAGATTGAAGGTTATAAAACGCAAGTTTCTAAATTCAAAATCACACAGCCTTATGTTCTAAAATATCATTTTCCCAGAAAAATAAAGTCAGTATCCAATTTGAATGCAAAAATCAGTGAAGATAGAAAATCATTGGAATTACAATTTTTAATAGCGGATTGTTTGGTAAATCCTGAGAGTACGAATCTGGAAGTTGTTTTAGAGTAACTTAATTGGAAGTTTTTCTTCTCTGTAACTTTTCTTAAAAACTTTGTACCTTTGCAATTCAAAAATAAGTGGACGAAATAGGATTGCTTCGTTCCTAGCAATGACAAATGAATAAAACCATCCAACTTCAAGATTTAGGAAGCAAAGATTACAAGGAAACTTGGGAATACCAAGAAGAATTGTTCAAAGGAATCGTAGACTTGAAAATTCGAAATCGCAGAGAAGAACTTGACTTAGAAACTCCAAATTACTTTCTTTTTGTGGAGCATCCACACGTTTATACTTTGGGAAAAAGTGGGGACTTGAGTAATTTGCTTTTATCTGAAAAACAATTGGAAGCCAAAGGAGCAACTTTCTACAAAATCAATCGTGGTGGCGATATTACCTATCATGGACCGGGGCAAATTGTAGGGTATCCAATTATAGACTTAGAAAATTTCTTTACTGATATTCATAAATACTTGCGTTTTCTGGAAGAGGCCATTATTCTTACTCTTCAGGAATATGGAATTGCTTGCGGCAGAAGCGAAGGTGAAACTGGAGTTTGGTTAGGTGCAGGAACTCCATTTGCAAGAAAAATTTGTGCTATGGGTGTTCGCGCTTCCCGTTGGGTTACCATGCACGGATTTGCTTTAAACGTAAATGCCGATTTAGGTTATTTTGATAATATCATTCCGTGTGGTATTCGCGGTAAAGCGGTAACTTCATTAAATGTAGAACTTGGCGTAGAAAAAGTTAATGAAGAAGATGTCAAAGAAAAAATCCTGAAACATTTCTCCATTCTTTTTGAAGCGACTTTTGAGAAATCTGCAATCAAAAATCATTAATCTACAATCAAAAATCAAAAGTATACTGTTCCGGCAATAAGCGAAATGTCATTCGGTGGTATTTTGTAACTCCGTAGATCCGAATTGCTTCTCGGTGTTCTTTGGTAGGGTAACCTTTGTTTTGTTTCCAGTTGTACATTGGGTATTCCTCATGAATCCGATTCATATATTCATCACGATATGTTTTTGCCAGTACAGAAGCGGCTGCAATACTCATGTATTTGGAATCGCCTTTTATAATACTCGCATTCGGAATCGAATTTAGGATTTCAATCTCAGCATCGGTAAAAATCTTTCCTCCGCGATTTTTAATTCCTCCTTTAGGTATTAATGGACTATTTCCGTCTACAATAATAGATTCAGGTCTTGGGTCTAATTTTAGAATGCTTTCCTGCATTGCTTTTATAGATGCATTCAGAATGTTTATTTCATCGATTATTAAAGGTTCCAGATGAGTTACCGCAAATGAAATGCATTCTTGCTCTATAATAGGTCTTAATTTTTCTCTCGCTTTTTCAGATAGTTGTTTACTGTCATTTAGTGTATTGTTTTGAAAATCAGAGGGTAAAATCACAGCTGCTGCAGTAACTGGTCCTGCAAGGCAACCACGACCCGCTTCGTCAGTTCCAGTTTCTAAATTTTGTGTTAAAAAAAAGGGGCTTAACATTGTATTAATTTTGACAAAAATATTGATTTATGTAAGAATATCAATATTTAATAAGAGTAAATATCAAAAAATAGTGAGTTACTCTACTATTTTGAGCGGAAACTTTAACAAATGTTAATTTCGTTATTTATGAAATAAATTTGCTGCTTTAAGAAATTATTATGATTTTTGTGAAATAACTAATTCAAAACAAAATTAATATGAGATCAAAATTCAAATGGATTTTTTCGTTGCTATTGGCATTGTCAATGCAATTTGCGTTTGCACAAGAAAAGACTGTTACTGGTGTGGTTACAGATGCTACTGGGCCAGTTCCTGGAGCTAACGTTGTTGTTAGAGGTACAAATAGAAGTGCACAAACTGATTTTGACGGAAAGTATTCCATTAAGGCTAGTGCAGGTGAAGTTTTAGTATTTTCTTTTGTAGGTATGAAAGAGACTACAGCAAGTGTTGGAGCTTCTTCTACACTTAGTATTAAAATGGAGCAACAAGATAATACTTTAGAGGAAGTTGTTGTTGTTGGTTACGGTACACAAAAGAAAAAAGACGTAACAGGTTCTATTACATCAATTAAGGGTAGTGCTATAGCAAATTTAGCTACACCTAGTTTTGAATCGCAACTTGCTGGTCGAGCTGCCGGAGTACAAGTTACAACTAACTCTGGAGTATTAGGTCAAGCACCTGTAATACGTATCCGTGGAGTTGGATCTATTTCATCTGGTACTTTTCCATTAGTAGTGGTAGATGGTGTGCCGATTTTTACTGGCGATGTAGGTGGATACGCTAACACAAACGCGTTAGGTGATATCAACCCAGCAGATATCGAATCAACTGAAGTTCTTAAAGACGGATCAGCAACAGCTATCTATGGGTCTAGAGCGGCAAACGGAGTAATTTTAATTACAACGAAAAAAGGTAAAGGTGGTAGATTTACAGCAAATTACAATACTTACATTGGAGTTTTACAACCAGTAAAATTCCTTGATTTATTAAAAACACCTGATTTCATAACAATTTCGAACGAGAAAAGAAGCAACAGAGGAGTTTCAGCATGGGCTAACGGAACTACTTTCAACACTGATTGGCAAAAAGCTGTTCTTAGATCAAGTGCTTTACAAGTAGATCACAATTTATCCTTATCTGGTTCAACAGATAAAACAAGCTATTACTTCTCGATGGGTTACAACAATCAAGAGGGTGTAGCACTAGCTAATGAGCAAACAAGATACAATCTTAGAGGAAATGTTGATCAAAAGATTAGACCTTGGTTAACAATAGGAACAAACATTGCTGTTTCTAGAACTACAAACACAGGATTAAATGTTGGTACAAACAGTTTATCTGGATTAATGTTTAATGCAGCAAGACAACTGCCAAATACACCAGTATTCGACCCAACAAATCCAACGGGCTATAACATAAGCGGTCCGTCTGTAGGGCAAGGAGAAAATTTTTCAATAATTGCAAATAACATACCAAACATAAGATATGTTTTAGATAATAATGTTTTACGATCTAAAATAGATAGAACTTTGGCAAGCTTGTACGCGAATATTAGATTTTCTAACAGCGTAAACTTTAAAACTCAAGCAAGTGTTGATGCAATAGGAACTGAAGGGTTTACTTACTTAAATCCTATTAATGGAGATGGAGTTGGTGTAGCAGGACTCATTCGAAATGACTTTTCTAACTTAACGCGTTGGAATGTTCAAAACGTTTTATCTTATAATAAAACATTTGGAGAATCACACAATGTATCAGCGACGGGTATATATGAGGCGCAACAACAAAGAGTAAGTAACTTCTTTGCTGGTGGTAATGGTTTATCATCAACTTTCTTCAATGAAAATGTAATTTCTGGATCATACACGACACCAGTTTCGGGAGGATCACTTTCAGAAAATGGAATTATATCTTATGCAGCTAGATTGAACTACAATTACAAAGAGAAATATTTTGTACAAGGTTCGATCCGTACAGATGGAATTTCTTCATTACCAACTGCAAATAAATGGGGAACTTTCCCAGGGGTATCTGCAGGTTGGACAGTAAGTAAAGAAAACTTCATGTCTGGTCTAGAAAATATCGTTTCTGACTTTAAATTAAGAGCATCTTATGCTGAAGTTGGAAATGTGAACATAGGTAACTATCCTTATCTAGGATTATATAATAATGCAAAATATGCAGATTATAACGGTATCGCTTATTCACAAGCAGGAAACGATCAATTAAGATGGGAAACATCTCTAAAAACAGACTACGGAGTTGATTTAAGTTTATTTAGTAATCGCTTAAAATTAACTTATGACTACTTCATTAATAATCAGAATGGTTTAATTTTAGCAGTGCCACAACCAATTTCTTTAGGTGTACCAGGTAACTCAATATCTCAAAATATTGGAGCTTTGAGAAATACTGGACATGAATTATCTTTGGATTTTGACGCTTTTAGAGGTGACAAATTTACTTGGAACATCAACGCTAACGTCTCATTTGTTAAAAGTGAAGTCGTAACATTGGTTAATGGGCAAGACATCTTATCTGGTGACAATTTACTAAGAGAAGGAGAATCGCCGAACTCTATTTTTGGATTTAAATATTTCGGAGTGAATCCTACAAACGGAAATCCAGTATACTACAAAAGCGACGGATCTTTAGTTCAAGGAAATATTGACACTCAAGCTTACAGGGTTTTTAACCCAGCCAATCCAGCTGATATCTCTGTCGCATCATCGTTAACAGCAGCAGACAAAAGCATTATAGGTAACGTACTTCCTACTTACTTTGGGTCCATTATAAACACAATGAAATATAAAAATTTAGATTTTACTTTCATGTTTCGTTTTAGTGGAGGAAATAAAATTTTCAATTCAACAAGAAGAGAAGGTTTAGGACAAAACTTTAACAATAACAGTACTGAGATTCTCGGTAGATGGCAAAGTGCTGCAAATCCTGGAGATGGATGGACACCAAGGCTTAGAGATGACAGAGAAACTTTTATTAACATAAATCAAGCATCAACTAGATTCTTAGAAAATGGTGACTTTGTAAAGCTTGATAATATAACGCTTGGTTACAGTTTTGGTAGAAACTTTATAGAAAAATTAAACATCGATAAATTTAGATTTTATGTACAAGGACAAAATCTACTTGTAATTACAAAGTATAAAGGTTTAGATCCAGAAATGGAAATTGGAGGAGTAGATTTAAATGGAACTCCAAGAACGACAATATTTACAATGGGGCTAAATGTTAGTTTCTAATTCAAAAAATAAATAAGATGAAAAATAAAAATAAATTCTTAAATAGTTGGGGTTCAAAATTATTAGCTTCAGTATTTTTGACAACTACGTTATTCACGTCATGTAGCGAGGAAAAAACTATCGAACTAGAACCGTTTAACAGTATCTCCGAAACTGCTGCTTTCACAACTCCAGCTTTAATTGAGCTGTCTGTAACTGGTATGTACAACGCGGCTGCACTAGGAGACTTTAATGGTGGAAATCCGAGAGGCTATATTTTTGGTGCTGCATTTGTGCAACAAGGAGATAATAGAGGTGAAGACGCTGTGAACTTAGCTACTTTTTACCAATTAACTTACACAGGGACTTATGACACTACTACCGCTAACAATACTTTCTATTGGGCAGATGGATATCGTTTAATCAACAGAGCTAACATAATAATTGAAGGAGTAACTAATGCATTACAAGCGGGTACCATTACTCAAGCAGTTGCTGATGATTACATAGGACAGGCCAAGTTTTTTAGAGCTATTGCACACAATGAAATTTTAATACATCATGCGAGACCATTCCAAGATAATCCAAGTACTAATCTTGGGATTCCCTACAGAGAAATTCCAAATAATACTGCTACAAATATTGAGGCAAGTCTTTTACAAGGTAGAAATACCGTTGCTGAGTGCTATGATAAAATCTTAAAAGATCTTGACGATGCTGAAGCATTAACTGCATCAAAAAGCGTAAGATCGCTAACAGCTAAAATTGAGAGAATAACTAAAGAAGCAGCAATCGCTTACAAAACTAGAGTGTATTTGCATATGCGCAGATGGGATAAGGTAATTTCAGAAGGAATTAAACTAAATGGATTGTATACAATTACGGCTAACCCAGATACTCCTTTTTCGAGTAACTTAAGCAATACAGAGTCAATTTTCTCTCTTGCTCAAAGTGCAGTAAACAATCCTGGACCAAACGGTGCATTAGCAAGTATGTATCACC
Source organism: Flavobacterium sp. XS2P24 (assembly GCF_030010285.1). Classification (NCBI taxonomy): domain Bacteria; kingdom Pseudomonadati; phylum Bacteroidota; class Flavobacteriia; order Flavobacteriales; family Flavobacteriaceae; genus Flavobacterium; species Flavobacterium sp. XS2P24. Next base: position 30,856 of record NZ_JASCRU010000023.1, on the reverse strand, counting down.
CTCCATTTCCTCTTCCCTCAAATGGTAGAGGTCTAGTAGCGATCAGTCCAATAATTTGGAGAAATCCAAGTTGGTTATCCGATGATAAACGTAGAGCAGAGGGAACCATGGTTGTAACCGGAGCAACTGCTTACTATCCAGGAACTAAATTTACTAAAAAGTATAAAGATGGTGTAAATAAGACAGACGCTTCACCTGTTATAAGATATGCGGAAGTTGCATTAAATATGGCTGAAGCTTATGCTAGGCAAAATGATTTGGTTAATGGATTAGCACGATTGAACTCAGTTAGAAATCGTTCGTTAGCAGCACCAGTAACTCAATCTTATACTGCTACGTCATTTGCTAACAATGTAGAATTATTGAGAGCCATTTTAGTAGAAAGAAGAATTGAATTTGTAATGGAAGGGCGTAGATGGGCGGATATTAGCAGGTTGCAAAATGATGACTTAGCTCCAATTGTGGGTATACCTGCAAAAGTAGCAAATGGTGGATTTTCAAGTTTAGCACTTGCATCACCTGCTTATGCATTAGGAACGCCTTATACAGGAGCATTAACTGTGAATGCGATTCCTTACACAGACTTTAAATTTATTTGGCCAATACCGATATTAGAAACTAATTCAAACCCAACTTTAAGGGCTCAACAAAATCCTGGTTATTAAATTGTCTATTCCTGAAAAAGTGATAGAGGATTAATAATAAATAAAGTACAGTTTTAGAACAGTAGTGAACTTATGTTTACTACTGTTTTTTTTATAGATTCTCATTTTAATTTTATTTTTTTAATTTCATATTTGTGCTTCTTTTTTTATTCATAACTCCTAATGATTTACCTTTGTTCAATTATAAGATTTAAAATAATTGCTTAATTATATATCCCTACAAATGAGAATTCTCTTTTTTTTATTTTTTTTAGCATCCCCAACGCTATTATTTTCTCAAGAGAAAAAGATTCAAAAATTGAGAATTGATAGTAGATACAACAGTTCTGATTCGATTAAAAAGATAAGTGAAAAAATCGCTACCATTGACATGTATCGTTTTATTACAATCGAAAATGATACAACTTATATTGATACTTCTCTTACCATTCAAAAAGAATACAGTCATAATTATTTGCGAAAAGATATTTTTGGGCTTTTACCTTTTGCAAATGATGGACAAACCTATAATACATTACAATATAGTTTAACCGATTTTTCACCTTATCCGGAATTCGGTTTTAAAGCAAAACATTTCAATTTTTTAGAAGCTAACCAAATAAGGTACAGTTCTGTAGCTACCCCTGTGACCGAATTGTATTTTAAAACTACTGTTAGAAAAGGACAATCTGTAGATGCATTTATAACCTTGAATACTTCTGAAAATCTTAATTTTTCTATTGCATATAAAGGTTTGCGTTCAGAAGGGGAATATATTAATCAGTTGTCCAGTACAGGTAATTTTAGATTTACGACAAATTTTAACACCAAAAATAAGCGCTATTTTGCTAAAGTGCATTATACTTTTCAAGACATTCTGAATGAGGAAAATGGGGGAATAACAACAATAGATGATTTCGAAAGTGAAGATCCAAACTATAATAATCGCCAACGATTTGAAGTTTACTTTTCAGATGCTAAGTCTTTTCTTAAAGGAAAAAGAATATTTCTGGACCATAATTTCAGGATAAATTCAGAAAAAGGGAATAATAACTTGTATTTAACCCATCAGTTCAATTATGAAAATAAATTTTTCGAATACAATCAGGCCACCGTTCCATCAACAGTAGGTAACACAATTGTATATAGATTTGGCGAATCTTTTAAAAATAGCGGGATAAATGACCAAACGCGTTATAATAAAATGTATAATAGAGTTGGGTTGGTTTATGAGAATGCTATTTTAGGTAAATTCCAGTTTTTTGCAGATGATTTTAGATCGAATTATTATTACGACCAGATATTGATTTTTGATAATCAAAATGTGATACCAAGTTCATTCAGTCAGGAAATTAATAGTGTTGGTGGTCAATATGAATATAGAAAAAATAAATGGAATGGTAAATTTTTATACTCAAGATCAGTAACGGCGCAGTCATTGTCAAATCTTGATGCTAAATTAGATTATGATCTTAATGACGAAACCCAATTTTCATTTCAATACCAGAACATAAATAAACTGCCAAACAGTAATTACAATCTACATCAAAGTAGTTACGTTCAGTACAATTGGTCAAATGATTTCAAGAACGAAAAAATAAATACAATTAGCGCTAATGCAATTACTCCATGGGTAGATGCAGAAGTACAATTTTCAGTTTTAAAAGATCATTTGTATTTTAACGATGCGTCAACTTCTGAACAAGCACTCGCAAAAACACAAATAGTGGCTCCGTCACAATACGATGGGACTATAAATTACTTATCTGTAAAATTAAGTAGAGAATTGACATTTGGAAACTTTGCTTTAGACAACACTATTTTATATCAAAAAGTAGAGCAGCAAGATGCCATTTTAAATGTTCCTGAAATAGTAATAAGAAATACGTTTTATTACTCCAATTATTTATTCAAACGTGCTTTATTTTTGCAAACAGGAATTGTATTAAATTATTTCACGAAATATTATGCAAGTGATTACAATCCGGTTATTGGAGAGTTTTTTGTGCAAAATGATAAACAAATTGGAAATCATCCAAACTTTGATTTTTTTATAAACGCAAAAATTCAAAGAACACGTATTTATTTCAAAGCGGAGCATTTTAATTCATCTCTAATGGGTAATAATTTTTATTCCTCACCAAATAATCCATCGCGTGATTTCACGATTCGTTTCGGGTTAATTTGGAACTTCTTTAATTAATTTCGGGCAATAACATACCTTTTAAATGTTTTTTCTTGGGCGTTTCCCGCGCTGTCCACTGTATCTTTACTTGCTTAAAGGAAGCAAGTAAAGGATGTCGCTACCATCACTAACGCAAAATTCCGTAAACCAGAATATTTTTATAACAAAATACTATCTTTGTATTAGTATTTACAACAAATCACAATCTTAAATTCAACATAAAATGCGCTACGCAGAAAATATATTAGGCACAATAGGGAACACACCTTTAGTAAAACTGAATAAAGTAACTGCAGAAGTAGATGTTTTGGTACTTGCTAAGGTAGAAACTTTCAATCCGGGAAATTCTGTAAAGGACAGAATGGCAGTAAAAATGATTGAAGATGCAGAGGCTGATGGACGATTAAAACCGGGCGGAACCATTATTGAAGGAACTTCTGGGAATACAGGAATGGGATTAGCATTAGTAGCCATCATAAAAGGATACAAACTGATTTGTGTGATTTCTGATAAACAGTCTAAAGAGAAAATGGATATACTTCGTGCTGTTGGTGCTAAAGTAGTGGTTTGTCCTACTGATGTCGAGCCTACTGATCCACGTTCCTATTATTCAGTTTCCAAAAGATTAGCCAAAGAAACACCTAATTCTTGGTATGTGAATCAATACGATAATCCTTCAAATGCTATCGCACATTACGAGCAAACGGGTCCGGAAATTTGGGAGCAAACAGGAGGTAAAATTACTCATTTTGTTGTTGGTGTAGGAACTGGCGGAACAATTTCCGGAGTGGCTAAATATTTGAAAGAGAAAAATCCAAACATTAAAATTTGGGGAATTGATACGTATGGTTCAGTATTTAAAAAATACCATGAAACAGGAATTTTTGATGAAAATGAAATCTATTCGTATATCACAGAAGGAATTGGAGAAGATATTCTTCCCAAAAATGTTGATTTTTCTTTGATTGATGGATTTACAAAAGTAACTGATAAAGATGCAGCGGTTTATACCCGTAAAATTGCACTTGAAGAAGGAATATTTGTAGGTAATTCAGCAGGAGCAGCAATAAAAGGATTGTTGCAGCTTAAAGAACATTTTAAGCCTGAAGATGTTGTTGTGGTTCTTTTTCATGATTCAGGAAGTCGTTACGTAGGTAAAATGTTCAACGATGATTGGATGCGTGAACGTGGTTTTCTGGACGAAGAAATTACAAAAGCCGAAGATGTAATCAAAGATCATATCGATAAACCATTGATTGTTGTGCGTACCGAGGAATTAGTTTCGCACGCTATTGAAAGAATGCGTAAATACAAAATTTCTCAAATTCCGGTGATTGATGTTACAGGTTTTGTTGGTTCTGTTGATGAAAGTGATTTGTTTCAAAGTTATGTTGCCGATAAAAATGTTGCTGATAAACCTATAAAAGAAGTTATGGGAAAACCATTTCCAATAGTGAAATTTGGAACTTCAATAGAAGAAGTTTCTCGATTATTTACTAAAGAGAATGAAGCAGTTTTGATTGAATTAGAAAATGGAAGTCACCATATTATTACTAAATATGATATTATTGGATCTATAAAGTAAAAATTTTAGAATCAAAATATTAAAATTTTTAAAGCCATAAATTTGACGAGTTTATTTCGTTAAATTTGTGGCTTTTCAGATTTATAACAAACATATAATATGACTTTCACTGCCATAGATTTTGAAACCGCAACCGCATACCATCCGTGTTCGGTAGGAATTGTTACCGTTGAAAACGGAATAATTGTAGATGAGTTTGTTAGTTTAATTAAGCCTCCAAATAATCTGTATTCTCCTTTTACGATTCAAGTTCACGGGATATATCCACGAGATACGGTGCATGCAAAATCATTTGCACAAGTGTATCCTGAAATTCAAAAACGTTTGCAAAATAGAGTGGTTGTGGCTCATAATGAAAGTTTTGACAGAAATGTTCTTGCTAAATCGATGGCACTTTATGGTTTTGATTATGCCGATTTGAATATCGCTTCGCGTTGGGAATGCACTGTAAAAATTTACAAAGCCAAAGGATTGAAACCAACTAAATTAAGTGATTGTTGTCGAGAAATGAATATAGCTTTAAACCATCACGAAGCATTATCAGATGCTCGGGCTTGTGCCAAATTATATATGTTGAAATAAAATTCTTTCATTTTAGTTTTTTTTCCTTATTTTAGAAGTCTCCTGTCTCCAAGTATATACTCTATTATCTGAAAAAAAATGAAAGAAGATTTTCTACATTACCTCTGGAAGTTTAAGAAGTTTGATGTTCTGAATTTAAAGACTGTCAACAACGAGGAAATTACAATTGTCAATGTAGGTCAATATCTTGAATTGGCAGGTCCTGATTTTTTTAATGCTCAGATAGTTATTGGTACTCAAAAATGGGCTGGTAATGTTGAAATTCATATTAAGTCTTCGGATTGGTATGTGCATCATCACGAAAAAGATGTGGGTTATGAAAATGTAATTTTGCATGTGGTTTGGGAACATGATGTAGCAGTTTTTAGAAGCGATAATTCTGAAATTCCTGTTTTAGCATTAAAAGAATATGTCGAAAAAGCTATTCTGGAAAATTATCAGTCTTTAATGACTCCAAAATCATGGATTTTTTGCGAAAAGCAGCTAAAAGATGTTGACGAGTTTGCATTGAAAAACTGGCAAGAAAGGTTGTTTTTTGAACGGTTAGAAAGGAAATCCCAGCCTATATTTGATTTATTGGAACAAACCAATCAAGATTGGGAAGGAGTTTTGTTCTGTCTGTTGGCTAAGAATTTTGGTTTAAATACAAACGGTGAAATTTTTTATAGAATGGCACAATCTATTCCTTTTTCGATAATTAGAAAGGAAAGTTTTGAAGTGGAAAATATAGAAGCATTAATTTTTGGTACTGCCGGATTATTGGATTCCGAAAAAGAAGATAACTATTTTAAGGATTTAAAATTCAGGTATTTCTACTTGTTGCATAAGTATCAAATAGAGAAATTTTGTATAGAACCTGTACAGTTTTTCAAGCATCGTCCAGATAATTTTCCGACGATAAGACTCTCACAATTAGCTAATTTATACCATAGTCACCAGAATTTATTTTCGAAAATAAATAGTTTAAGTTCATTAAAAAGTACTTACGAATTATTTCAAATTGTGGCTTCGGAGTATTGGCAAAACCATTATCAGTTTGATAAAGAAAGTCCGATGAAACAGAGAAAACTATCTAAATCTTTCATTGATTTAATTGTTATAAATACTATAATTCCAATTCAATTTACTTTTGCTAAAAGTCAGGGAAAAGAAATTTCGGAGGATTTAATACAGCTTTTAAATGAAGTTGTTGCGGAGAAAAATGCCATTATTGAAAAATTTACTTCTTTTGGAATACAGTCAAAAACTGCTTTTGAAACGCAATCTTTGTTGCAACTCAAGAATGAGTATTGTAATAAAAGTAAGTGTTTAGAATGCGTTATAGGTTCGGAATTGATGAAAAAATGTTGATTTGTTGATTCGGTCATTAGTTTATTCGAAAAAATCGTAATTTTGCTCATAATTCATAACTCATAAAATGTCAGTAGTAATTAAACTAAAGTTCTTTTTTGAAAAACATGGTTTTCATGTTTCCTCTCGTTTAGCGGATACTTTGGGAATGCGTGCCAGTAGTGTGCGATTGTTTTTTATCTATTTGTCTTTTGTTACTGTAGGGTTGTGGTTTGCAGTCTACCTCACGTTGGCTTTTTGGATTCGTTTGAAGGATTTAATTCGCGCCAAGCGGACCTCGGTTTTTGATTTGTAAATAGCTATAAATAAAAAAAGGGATTATAAAGTAGTTGATACTTTATAATCCCTTTTTTATTTATGATGAAATTTTATTTGTCTGGATTGTTCAATTTACTGTTTTTCTTTCCGTAAACAAAGTAAATGGCAACACCTAATGCCATCCAAATAACAAGTCTCGCCCAGCTTTCATTTGGTAATGAATACATCAAGGCTAAACAGATTAGGATTCCTGCAATTGGTACAAATGGTACTAAAGGCGTGCGGAAAGATCTTGGCGCATCTGGCATTTTTTTACGCATTACTAAAACTCCGATACATACTAAAACGAAGGCTAATAATGTTCCAATACTTACCATATGACCTAAATCACTTACTGGTACAAAACCTGCAAAAAGGCTTACAAATACCATAAAGAAAAGATTTGTTTTCCACGGTGTTCTGAATTTTGCATGAATATCACTGAAGAAAGAAGGTAATAAACCATCTTTACTCATCGTATAAAAAACACGGCTTTGTCCCATTAACATCACAAGCATTACCGAAGTATAACCCGCTAAAATAGCTACGATTAAACCAGTTTGTAAAAAGGTATATCCAGTTCTTGCAAATGCAGTTGCTGCTGGTTTAGCATCTCCGGCAAATTCATTATAAGGAACAAGTCCAGTCATTACGTGAGCAAATAATACATATAGAATAGTACAAATAATAAGAGATCCTAAAATACCAATTGGCATCCCTTTTTGTGGATTTTTTGCCTCTTGAGCAGCTGTAGAAACAGCATCAAAACCAATGAAGGCAAAGAATACAGTTCCAGCTCCTGCAGCAATTCCTGACCATCCAAATTCTCCAAAAACTCCTGTGTTTTCAGGAATGTAAGGTGTGTAATTAGCAGTGTCAATAAAGCTCCAACCTAAAACAATAAACATGATAACCACTATTACTTTTACAACAACCAGAAAGTTGTTTATAGATGCAGATTCTTTAGTTCCTCTTATCAGTAATAAAGATAGCATCGAAACTATAAAAATAGCAGGAAGATTAATGATTCCGCCTTCTATTACAGTTCCGTCGCTTAATTTTAATGTTTCCCAGGGAGAACATATCAAATCATGAGGGAGATGTATTCCGTATTTGTTTAATAATTCCAGTAAATATCGCGACCAACTCACACCTACTGTAGCGGCTCCTAATGCGTATTCAAGGACTAAATCCCAACCGATAATCCAAGCCATAAATTCTCCCATAGTTGCGTATGAGTACGTGTAAGCACTACCTGCTACAGGTATCATTGATGCGAACTCAGCATAACAAAGTCCTGCAAAAGCACATCCTACGGCGGCTAAAATAAATGAAAGTGTAACTGCTGGACCAGCATGTTCTGCGGCAGCAATTCCTGTTAATGAGAATAATCCTGCTCCAATAATTGCTCCAACTCCAAGTGCTACTAATGAACGTGAAGACAAAGTCCTTTTTAATCCTTTTTCGGATTCTGATGCTTCATTTAGCAATACCGAGAGTGGTTTAGTTTTCCAAATTGACATGGGTTATATGGTTTTGTTTGTTATTAAGCTCCAAATGTATAGTTTTTTATAAAAAATAAAAACAATAATTTAATTTTAAGTTATAAAAAAGTAATTTAATTGTCTTTATTTGGGGTTTAGTATGAGAAAAAACTTTTTTTGAATGTAGCTGTACTGATTGTCACTCTGTTTTTGAAATAAGTTTGACTTCTTTTAAATATTTTTTCTTAGAAAGTGATAGGTCTTGATTTAATTTATAAATTTATGAATCTTAATTTACTCTATATAATCCTCATATTATAAATGAATTTTAAAACTGTGCGAATTTTCTTTAATTATACTCGAGAGCAACGCACGGGTATTTTCACATTGTTCGTAATCATAATTCTTTTACAAATGATTTACTTTTTTGTGGACTTTGGTTTTGAAACAAAAGAATATCCTGATAAGCAAAAATGGCTTTCTCTTCAGTCTAAAGTTGATTCTATGAAAGTAGATAATAACAGGAAGTTGCCTAAAATGTATCTTTTTAATCCTAATTTCATAACTGATTATAAAGGATACAAGTTAGGAATGTCAGTGAAAGAAATTGACCGCTTGTTGGCTTTTAGAAAACAAAATAAATATGTTAATTCGCCTAAGGAATTTCAAAACGTAACTAAAATTTCGGACTCATTGTTAAATGTGATGGCTCCTTATTTTAAATTTCCTGATTGGGTAAATAATAAGAAAGAATTTAAAGAATATCCAAATCAGGCTTTCGCCAAAAAAGAAAAAATCGTTTTAATCGATATCAATCAGGCATCCAAGGAGGATTTGATAAAAATTTACGGAATAGGTGAGGCGATTTCTTTACGTATTTTAAAACAAAAAGAAAGTTTAGGAGGATTTGTTTCCATGGAACAAATGAAAGATGTTTGGGGATTATCACCTGAAGTGATTGAGAATCTAAACACTCATTTTAAAGTTTCAGTACTTCCAAATTTTAAGAAAATAGATATTAATAACGCTTCTTTAAAAGAGCTTTCCCAGTTTTATTATTTCAGATACGCTTTAGCAAAAGAAATTGTTACTCATAGAAGTATGAGAGGAAATATTAGTAATATTGAGGATTTAACAAAAATTAAGGGATTTCCTGTTGATAAAGCAAAAGTAATTGGCTTATATTTGGACTTTAATTAGAAGAATCAAATTTTAAGCTCGTGAAAATTGTGTTTTAAGACATTTTAAAATTGATGTAGCACTTTTATTCACTAATTATTTTAACCGTTAAAAAAAAAGAAATCTGAGGCATTACTGCATCATTATGTTTCAATTAATACTATTTGTTAAAAAAAAATATATATAATATATGAATTCAATTTATTTCACTGAAGAACACCAAGCGTTTAGAGAAAGTTTAAAAGATTTTTTGCAAAAAGAAGTTGTTCCTCATATTGAGAAATGGGAAAAAACTGGTACAATAGAACGTTTTATTTGGGAAAAATTCGGAGAAATGGGATATTTTGGTATTGCCTATCCAGAAGCTTATGGCGGACTTGATTTAGATTTGTTTTACACGGTTATTTTTCTTGAGGAATTACAAAAAATAAAATCATCTGGTTTTGCCGCAGCCATGTGGGCTCATGCTTATTTGGCTATGACACACTTAAATGCCGAAGGTGACGAAAGAATGAAACAAGACTACTTAGTGTCAAGTATCGCTGGAAAGAAAATAGGTGCTTTATGTATCTCGGAGCCTTTTGGAGGTAGTGATGTTGCGGGAATGCGCACAAATGCTGTAAAAAAAGGAGATAAGTATATTATAAATGGTTCTAAAACGTTTATAACTAATGGTGTTTATGCTGATTATTACATTGTAGCTGCAAAAACAAACCCAGAACTGGGTAACAAGGGAATTAGTATTTTTTTGATGGATACGGGTTTGAAAGGGATATCAGCTTCAAAACTTGATAAACTAGGTTGGAGAGCATCGGATACAGCAGAGATTGCCTTTGATAATGTAGAAATCCCTGCTGAAAATTTAATGGGTGAAGAAGGAAAAGGATTTGCTTATATCATGCAGCATTTTGCTTTAGAGCGTTTAATTATGGCTATTAATGCACACGCTAGAGGTGAATATGCTATTGATTATACTATTGATTATATGTCACAACGTGAGGCTTTTGGAAAAAAAATAAGTAAGTTTCAGGCCTTGCGTCACACACTTGTGGAGCACGCAACTGAAGTAGAGCACTGTAAAATTTTCAATTATGCTGCGGTAGCCCGTCTTGATAAAGGGGAATATGTAGTTAAAGAAGCAACAATGGCAAAATTGAAATCTACAAAAGTAGCCGATGAGACCATTTACAGTTGTTTACAAATGCTAGGAGGCTACGGTTACATGGAAGAGTATCCGTTAGCACGCTTGTTTAGAGATAGTCGTTTAGGGCCTATCGGTGGAGGAACATCAGAAATCTTAAAAGAAATTTTAGGGAAAATGATTATTGACAATCAAAATTATGAGCCTGCTGTAAAATAGTTTGGTTTTCATGTGTTAAGGCACGAGTTGTAAATAATAGTAAGAGTCTTGTTTTTCAAGGCTCTTTTTTTGTGTGAAGGATAGAAGTGGAAATCCTTTATAGATGCGTAGCAGCAAATAAAGATTGTAGCGCATAGCCTGACGGCAAGCAGTTACGTTCAAGGAACCAAAACACGTCATAGCCGGCACACCCAAAATAAATAACAATAAATAGCGATAAAGTAAAAATAATGTTTACTTTTGCACACTTAAAGAAAGGGGGTGTCTATATTATGTTAATTATACCAATTAAAGACGGAGAAAATATCGATAGAGCGTTAAAACGTTACAAAAGAAAATTTGATAAAACAGGAACTGTTCGTCAACTAAGAGCACGTACTGCTTTTATTAAGCCTTCAGTTACAAATAGAATCAAAATTCAAAAAGCGGCTTATATCCAAAATATGAGAGATAACTTAGAGAGTTAGTCAATATCTATTAAAATAAAATACCGTTAGTCATTAAAAGTTTTATAACTTTGATGCTAACGGTTTTTTTATGGCTACTAATAAAGACGCATTTCGGGATTATCTACAGTTGGAGAAAAAATATTCTTCACATACCGTTACAGGGTATTGTAATGACATTACTTCTTTCGAATCATTCAATACGATACATTTTGACCAAGAGAACGTAGAGCAAGTTAATTACAGTCAAATTAGAAGTTGGATTGTGTCTCTTGTTGATAATGATATATCAAATACTTCAGTTAATAGAAAAATTGCATCCTTAAAAGCATTTTATAAATTTCTATTAAAAACTAAGCAGATAGAAGTGAGTCCGTTGTTGAAGCACAAGGCATTAAAGGCTACGAAGTTGTTGCAGATTCCTTTTTCTGAAAAGGAGGTTGTTGATGCTTTGGGTGTGATGCAAAATACTGTTGGTTTTGAAGGGATTAGAAATAAACTTATTGTTGATTTGTTTTACACTACAGGAATGCGTAGAGCGGAGTTGATAGGTTTGAAAATTTCAAACATTGATTTGTCTGGTAGCACAATAAAAGTGTTGGGTAAGCGAAATAAGGAGCGAATTCTTCCTGTTTTGCCAATAATAAAAGATCAGTTTGCTTCGTACTTGGAAGAGCGAGGAGGTTTGTTATCTATTGTGGATTGTGATTATTTATTTCTCACAAAAAAAGGGTTAAAATTAAATGATTCCTTTGTGTATCGATTAATAAATTCTTACTTTAGTACTGTCTCTGAAAAAGTAAAAAAGAGCCCCCATATATTGAGACATACTTTTGCAACGCATTTGTTAAATAATGGAGCGGATTTAAATTCAGTCAAGGAATTATTAGGTCATTCTAGTCTGGCATCGACGCAGATATATACGCACAGTAGTTTATCGGAACTGAAAAGTGTATATAAAGAAGCGCATCCACGAGGACGGAAGTAATTTTGAGAAATGTTTAACTATTAAAAAAAATGATTATGAAGGTAAGTGTTCATGCAGTTAACTTTGCTGTTGACAAAAAGCTAGTAGATTTTGTTCAAGAAAGAATGGACAAGTTGGAAAAGTATTATGACAAAGTAGTATCAGCAGATGTTTTTTTAAAGGTTGAAAAAACAAGTGATAAAGAAAATAAAATTGCCGAGGTAAAAATCAATGTTCCTGGAGATGATTTTTTGGTAAAAAAGCAATGTAAAACTTTTGAAGAGGCAGTTGAGCTTTCGGCGGAATCCTTAGAGAGAATGTTGGTAAAAAGGAAAGAAAGAATAAGTTCGCACATTTAATATGAATTTTTTTTAAAAAATGTTTTGATTGAGAGATAAAATCTCTACATTTGCAGTCCGTTAGAAATAGCGGACTTTTTTTATTGATTCGCCAGCGTAGCTCAGTTGGCTAGAGCAGCTGATTTGTAATCAGCAGGTCGTGGGTTCGAGTCCCTCCGCCGGCTCAAGACTGTAAAGGTTTGACGATAAAAAAAGTAGGGGAGATACTCAAGCGGCCAACGAGGGCAGACTGTAAATCTGCTGTGTGAACTTCGCAGGTTCGAATCCTGCTCTCCCCACAAGAATTAATTGTTGGATTGCAAATTTTTAGATTGAAAGTCTAAAGTTAGGAGTCTAAGCTCTTTAATCAAGGGTTCTGCCGACTTAGCTCAGAGGTAGAGTGCTTCCTTGGTAAGGAAGAGGTCACGGGTTCAATTCCCGTAGTTGGCTCAAGTAAGAAGGAAATTGAAATAAATATATAAACTAGATTAAAAATTAAGTAAAATGGCAAAAGAAACCTTTAACCGTTCGAAACCACACTTAAATATTGGTACGATCGGACACGTAGATCACGGTAAAACTACTTTAACAGCAGCAATCACAAAAGTGTTATCTGATGCTGGTTACTGTCAAGCAAAATCATTTGATCAAATTGATAATGCTCCTGAAGAAAAAGAAAGAGGTATTACAATTAACACATCACACGTTGAGTACGAAACTGCTAACCGTCACTACGCACACGTTGACTGTCCTGGTCACGCGGATTACGTAAAAAACATGGTTACTGGTGCTGCTCAAATGGACGGTGCTATCCTTGTTGTAGCTGCAACTGATGGACCAATGCCACAAACACGTGAGCACATCCTTTTAGGTCGCCAGGTTGGTATTCCTAGAATGGTAGTATTCATGAACAAAGTGGATATGGTTGATGATGCTGAGTTGTTGGAACTTGTTGAAATGGAAATTAGAGACTTATTGTCTTTCTACGAATATGATGGAGATAATTGTCCAGTTGTTCAAGGGTCTGCTCTTGGAGGATTGAATAATGATCCAGCTTGGGTACCAAAAATTATTGAATTGATGGAAGCTGTTGATAGCTGGATTGAAGAGCCAGTTCGTGATACAGAAAAACCATTCTTGATGCCAGTTGAGGATGTATTTACAATTACTGGTCGTGGAACTGTTGCTACAGGTCGTATCGAAACTGGTATTGCTAATACAGGAGATGCTGTTGAAATCATTGGTATGGGAGCTGAAAAATTAACTTCTACTATTACAGGAGTTGAGATGTTCCGTAAAATCCTTGATAGAGGTGAAGCAGGAGATAACGTAGGTTTATTGTTGCGTGGTGTTGATAAAGAATCTATCAAAAGAGGAATGGTTATCATTAAGCCAGGATCAGTTAAACCACACGCTACTTTTAAAGCAGAGGTATATATCTTGAAAAAAGAAGAAGGTGGTCGTCATACTCCATTTCATAATAACTACCGTCCACAGTTCTACGTACGTACAACTGATGTAACTGGAGTTATTACTTTGCCAGAAGGTGTAGAGATGGTAATGCCAGGAGATAACTTAACTATTAATGTTGCTTTGTTAAGCCCAATCGCAATGAGCGTTGGTTTACGTTTTGCTATCCGTGAAGGTGGTAGAACAGTAGGTGCTGGTCAAGTAACTGAAATTGTAGGATAATCTACTAAAGATAAATTCAAAAAGTAGTGTCGTTTAACGATGACACTACTTTTTATTCTACGGGCGTAGTTCAAGGGTAGAATAGCGGTCTCCAAAACCGTTGATGGGGGTTCGAATCCCTCCGCCCGTGCAAAAAAAATAAATCATAATGACAAAAGTTGTTAATTACATATCAGAAGCATTTGAGGAATTAAAGTCAAATGTTACTTGGCCAGCCTGGGCTGAGGTGCAACGTCTAACGATTGTTGTTGCTGTTTTTTCAGTATTATTCGCTTTGGCAACTTGGGGAGTAGATGAAATTTTCGCAAAAGCTTTGGCTGGATTTTTTAACTGGATAAAAGCATAATTTTTTTTGTTATGGCAGATAATAATATTAAGAAGTGGTATGTTGTTAGAGCGGTAAGCGGGCAAGAAAATAAAGTGAAAGCTTATATTGAAACCGAAATCGCGCGACTAGGAATGGGAGATTATGTTTCGCAAGTTTTAGTGCCTACTGAAAAAGTAGTTACAGTAAAAGAGGGGAAAAAAATAATCAAAGACAAAGTTTATTTTCCTGGTTATGTTATGATTGAAGCTAATCTTATTGGAGAGATACCTCATATTATTAAGTCTATAACAAGTGTTATTGGTTTTCTAGGTGAAATCAAAGGTGGAGAGCCTGTGCCATTGAGAATTTCTGAAGTAAACAGAATGTTAGGTAAAGTAGATGAGCTGGCTGTGAATACAGATACTCGTTCTATTCCTTTTAACATAGGAGAGACTATTAAGGTTGTTGATGGACCTTTTAATGGTTTTAACGGTACTGTTGAAAAAATCAATGAAGAAAAGCGTAAACTGGAAGTAATGGTTAAGATTTTCGGAAGAAAAACTCCATTAGAGTTAAGTTTTATGCAAGTTGAAAAAGTATAATTTTTTGTTACATCTATAATATCCATTACAATCGCTTCCAATGATTGTAGTGTTAAATTTTTTAAAAAATGGCTAAAGAAATTAGTAAGGTAGTTAAACTACAAGTTAAGGGAGGTGCTGCGAACCCGTCGCCACCGGTTGGACCTGCTTTAGGAGCTGCTGGGGTAAACATCATGGAATTCTGTAAGCAATTTAATGCTAGAACTCAAGATAAACCCGGCAAAATATGCCCAGTACAAATTACTGTGTATAAAGACAAATCATTTGATTTTGTTGTAAAAACTCCTCCAGCGGCAGTCCAGTTATTGGAAGCTGCAAAGCTAAAGTCAGGATCTGGTGAACCAAATCGTAAAAAAGTAGCTAGCGTTACTTGGGATGTTATCAAAGCAATTGCTGAAGATAAAATGGTAGATTTAAATGCATTCACAATCGAATCTGCTATGAGCATGATTGCTGGAACAGCTAGATCTATGGGTATAACTGTATCAGGAGATTCTCCTTTTTAATTAAGAGAAAGACATGGCAAAATTGACAAAAAAGCAAAAAGAGGCTGCTTCAAAAATTGAAAAGAACAAATTATACTCTTTAAAAGATGCAGCTGCATTGATAAAAGTTATTGCTTCTGCAAAATTTGATGAGTCTGTTGATATCGCAGTTCGATTGGGTGTAGATCCAAGAAAAGCGAATCAAATGGTAAGAGGTGTGGTAACATTACCTCATGGAACTGGTAAAGATGTTAAAGTATTAGCATTAGTTACTCCGGATAAAGAAGCGGAAGCTTTGGCAGCTGGTGCAGACTATGTAGGTCTTGACGATTACCTTCAAAAAATTAAAGACGGTTGGACAGATGTTGATGTTATCATCACTATGCCTGCTGTTATGGGTAAATTAGGTCCATTAGGTCGTATTTTAGGACCTAGAGGTTTAATGCCAAACCCTAAAACAGGTACTGTAACTATGGATGTTGCAAAAGCTGTTCAAGAAGTTAAAGCTGGTAAAATCGATTTCAAAGTTGATAAAACTGGTATCGTACATGCAGGAATTGGTAAAGTTTCTTTTGGAGCTGAGCAAATTTATGACAATGCACACGAAATTATTCAAACATTAATCAAACTTAAGCCAACTGCTGCTAAAGGTACCTACATTAAAGGTATTCACCTTACAAGCACTATGAGTCCTGCAATTGCATTGGATCCAAAAGCAGTATAATTGGTAGTTAATAATTTTTAGTATGACTAGAGAAGAAAAATCAATCGCGATTGAAGATTTAACTGCACAGTTAGCTGGTACAAATATCATTTACATATCTGATATTTCAGGACTTAATGCAGAGAATACTTCAAGCTTGAGAAGAGCTTGTTTTAAAGCAGGTATAAAATTAGAGGTTGTAAAAAACACTTTGCTTGCAAAAGCAATGGAAGCTTCTGATAATGATTATGGTGACTTACCTTCTGTATTGACAGGTAACAGTGCTATATTTATTTCAGATGTTGCAAATGCACCTGGAAAAATAATTAAAGATTTCAGAAAAAAATCAGCTAAGCCTGTATTAAAGGGAGCTTATATTAACTCTGAAATTTATATTGGAGATGATCAATTAGATGCATTAGCAACTATTAAATCTAAAGAAGAGCTTATCGGCGAAATCATTGGATTACTTCAATCACCAGCTCAAAGAGTTATTTCTGCTCTTCAAAACCAATTCGCAAAAAGCGAAGAGGCTACAGAAGAAGTAGAAGCATAATAAAACCGACTTTATAGTCTCAGTTTTATTTTAAAAAGCGCACAATAAATAAATTATATTTTTACAAATCATTTTAAAACGATAGAAAAAATGGCAGATTTGAAACAATTCGCAGAACAATTAGTTAACCTAACGGTAAAAGAAGTTAACGAATTAGCAACAATATTAAAAGATGAGTACGGAATCGAACCAGCTGCTGCAGCTGTAGTAGTTTCAGGTGGTGGAGAAGCTGCTGCTGAAGAAGTACAAACAGAATTCACAGTTGTATTGAAAGAAGCTGGTGCTTCTAAATTAGCTGTTGTGAAATTAGTAAAAGAACTTACAGGTTTAGGTTTGAAAGAAGCTAAAGATGTAGTTGATAGCGCACCAAGTAATGTAAAAGAAGGTGTTTCTAAAGAAGAAGCTGAAGGGCTTAAAAAATCTTTAGAAGAAGCTGGAGCTGTTGTTGAGCTTAAATAGTTAAACTCAGTTTAAAGAATAAGGTTTAGGTCTTGGGTTTAGTCACCCAATGACCTAAACCATTTTTCGTATAACAAAAGTCTAGCTTGTATTCTTACAATTTATACTTTTTAATACAATAATTTTGCCCATTACGAGAAAATAAATCAATAGATAATAAGAAAGTAGTTATCTTAAATTGATTTTTTAAAGATGTAATGGTCGTAAAATTTAAATGTAAATAAATTATTATTTACACCAAAAATTACTTTTTTAATCAAAATTTTGTCCATTGATGATAACAAATCAGACTGAAAGATTGAATTTTGCCTCAACAAAAAATATTCCTGATTATCCAGATTTTCTTGATGTTCAGGTTAAATCGTTCAAAGATTTTTTTCAATTAGAAACTAAATCTGACGAAAGAGGCGACGAAGGGCTTTACAATACCTTCATGGAAAACTTCCCAATTACTGATACAAGAAATAACTTTGTATTAGAATTTCTTGATTATTTTGTAGATCCACCACGTTATACAATTCAAGAATGTATAGAAAGAGGTCTTACCTATAGTGTGCCTTTAAAAGCTAGGTTAAAACTATATTGTACAGATCCAGAACATGAAGATTTTGAAACTATTGTTCAAGATGTTTATCTTGGTACAATTCCTTATATGACACCGAGTGGTACCTTTGTTATTAATGGTGCTGAGCGTGTAGTTGTTTCTCAATTACACAGATCTCCAGGTGTTTTCTTTGGTCAATCATTCCATGCAAATGGAACAAAATTATATTCTGCGAGAGTAATTCCTTTTAAAGGTTCTTGGATAGAATTTTCTACAGATATTAATAGCGTAATGTATGCTTATATCGACAGAAAGAAAAAATTACCAGTTACCACTCTTTTTAGAGCAATTGGTTTTGAAAGAGATAAAGATATTCTAGAAATTTTTGACCTTGCTGAAGAAATTAAGGTTTCTAAAACAGGTTTAAAAAAATATATCGGTAGAAAATTAGCTGCCCGTGTATTGAATACATGGCATGAAGATTTTGTAGATGAGGACACTGGTGAAGTAGTTTCTATCGAACGTAACGAAATAATCCTTGATAGAGATACAATTATCGACAAAGATAATGTAGAAGAAATCATTGATTCTAACGTTAAATCTATTTTGTTACATAAAGAAGATGCTAATCAAGGTGATTATGCCATCATTCATAATACGTTGCAAAAAGATCCAACAAACTCTGAAAAAGAGGCTGTTGAACATATCTACAGACAATTACGTAACGCTGAACCGCCTGATGAAGAAACGGCTCGTGGTATTATAGATAAATTATTCTTCTCTGACCAACGTTACAATTTAGGTGAAGTAGGTCGTTATAGAATAAATAAAAAATTAGGTTTAGATACTCCAATGGAAAAGCAAGTCTTGACCAAAGAAGATATCATAACTATTGTGAAATATTTGATTGAATTGATCAACTCTAAAGCAGAGATTGATGATATTGATCACTTATCAAACCGTCGTGTAAGAACAGTTGGAGAACAATTGTCTCAACAATTCGGTGTTGGTTTAGCGCGTATGGCTAGAACTATTCGTGAGAGAATGAACGTTAGAGATAACGAGGTGTTTACACCAATAGATTTGATTAATGCTAAAACATTATCATCTGTTATCAACTCTTTCTTTGGAACAAACCAGTTGTCTCAGTTTATGGATCAAACGAATCCACTTGCTGAGATTACGCACAAAAGAAGATTATCTGCACTAGGACCAGGTGGACTTTCGAGAGAAAGAGCAGGTTTTGAGGTACGTGACGTTCACTATACGCATTACGGACGTTTATGTCCAATTGAAACTCCTGAGGGACCAAACATTGGTTTGATTTCATCTCTTGGTGTTTATGCTAAAGTAAACGGAATGGGTTTCATCGAAACACCGTACCGTAAAGTAACTAATGGAACTGTAGATTTAGTGTCTACTCCAGTTTACTTGAGCGCAGAAGAAGAAGAAGGAATGATGATTGCTCAGGCAAATATTCAAATGGATGCTACTGGAAAAATTACTGCCGAAGACGTAATTGCACGTCAAGAAGGTGATTTCCCGGTAATTGAACCAACAAAAGTTGATTATACGGATGTTGCTCCAAATCAAATTGCTTCTATCTCGGCTTCTTTGATTCCTTTCTTGGAACATGATGATGCGAATAGAGCCTTGATGGGATCTAACATGATGCGTCAGGCCGTACCATTAATTCGTCCTGAAGCTCCAATTGTTGGAACCGGTTTAGAGCGTCAAGTAGCTTCTGATTCTAGAGTATTGATTAATGCTGAAGGAGATGGGGTTATAGAATATGTAGATGCAAATATCATCACTATCAAATACGACCGTTCTGAGGAAGAAAGAATGGTGAGTTTTGAGCCAGATGAAAAAACATACAATCTAATTAAATTTAGAAAAACCAATCAAGGTACAAGTATCAACCTTAAACCTATCGTAAGAAAAGGGGACAGAGTTATTCCTGGACAAGTATTATCAGAAGGATATGCGACTCAAAATGGTGAATTAGCTTTAGGTAGAAACCTTAAAGTTGCATTTATGCCATGGAAAGGATATAACTTCGAGGATGCGATTGTAATTTCTGAAAAAGTAGTTCGTGACGATATTTTTACCTCTATTCACGTTGATGATTATTCATTAGAAGTTAGAGATACTAAATTAGGTAACGAAGAATTAACGAACGACATACCGAACGTTTCTGAAGAAGCTACTAAAGATTTAGATGAAAATGGTATGATTAGAATTGGAGCTGAAGTTAAACCTGGCGACATTCTTATCGGAAAAATTACTCCAAAAGGGGAATCAGATCCTACTCCGGAAGAGAAATTGCTTCGTGCAATCTTCGGGGACAAAGCAGGTGATGTAAAAGATGCTTCATTAAAAGCGTCTCCTTCTTTACATGGTGTTGTTTTAGACAAAAAATTGTTTGCAAGAGCAGTAAAAGATAAACGTAAGCGTACTCAAGATAAAGATGCTTTAGGAGCACTTGAAATGGAGTTTGAAGTTAAATTTGTTGAATTAAAAGACAAATTAGTGGAGAAACTTTTCTTGATCGTAAACGGAAAAACATCTCAAGGTGTAATGAATGATTTGGGTGAGGAAGTTTTACCAAAAGGTAAAAAATACACTCAAAAAATGCTTTATGCTGTTGAAGATTTTGCTCACTTAAGTAAAGGTCAATGGGTTGCTGATGATGCAACTAATAAAATGGTTAATGATTTAATTCATAACTATAAAATTAAATTGAACGATTTACAAGGTGCATTACGTAGAGAGAAATTCACTATTACTGTTGGAGATGAATTGCCAGCAGGAATCTTGAAATTAGCTAAAGTGTATATTGCTAAAAAACGTAAACTGAAAGTTGGGGATAAAATGGCGGGACGTCACGGTAACAAAGGTATTGTTGCTCGTATCGTTCGTCATGAAGATATGCCTTTCCTTGAAGATGGAACGCCAGTTGATATCGTGTTGAACCCACTTGGGGTACCTTCACGTATGAACATTGGTCAAATTTATGAAACGGTACTTGGTTGGGCTGGTATGAACTTGGGTAGAAAATTTGCTACACCAATTTTTGACGGAGCAACTCTTGATCAAATCAATGAATTGACTGATGAAGCTGGAATACCACGTTTTGGACATACACATTTATATGATGGTGGTACAGGAGAGCGTTTCCATCAAGCGGCAACAGTAGGAGTTATCTACATGTTGAAACTTGGACACATGGTTGACGATAAAATGCACGCACGTTCTATAGGTCCATACTCGTTGATTACACAACAACCACTTGGAGGTAAAGCTCAATTTGGAGGTCAACGTTTTGGAGAGATGGAAGTTTGGGCACTTGAAGCTTATGGAGCATCAAGTACTCTTAGAGAAATCTTGACTGTGAAGTCTGATGATGTTATCGGTAGAGCAAAAACTTACGAAGCAATCGTAAAAGGTGAATCTATGCCAGAACCAGGATTACCAGAATCATTCAATGTATTGATGCATGAATTGAAAGGTCTTGGATTAGACATTCGTTTAGAAGAATAAAAAAAGTTTACAGTATTCAGTTTTCAGGTAGTAGTACCTGAAAACTGATTACTCATTTATAAGAGTTTTTAGGATTTAGACCCGTAAACCGTTCCGATTTTTTATAAAATCTCAAAAGATTTTATAACTAGCACTTCAAAAATTTGTTGAAGTTTAGAGAAGTAATCCGAGGTAATATGTCGAGAAGTAGTTTGGCTACGTCTCCATAAAATCAATTTTTTAATTGCAAATAAATCAATAGTAAAAACTATGATGAATAATAGAAATAATAATAGTAAAGATAAAAACCCTGTAAAAAGGTTTAATAAAATCTCAATAGGGCTTGCTTCTCCTGAATCTATCTTGAAAGAATCAAGAGGTGAAGTATTAAAGCCGGAAACTATCAACTACAGAACGCACAAACCAGAGCGTGATGGTCTTTTCTGTGAACGTATTTTCGGACCAGTAAAAGATTTTGAATGTGCTTGTGGTAAGTATAAAAGAATACGTTACAAAGGAATCATCTGTGACCGTTGTGGTGTTGAAGTAACTGAGAAAAAAGTACGTAGAGACAGAGTAGGTCACATCAATCTTGTTGTGCCAATTGCTCATATCTGGTATTTCCGTTCTCTTCCAAACAAAATTGGTTATATCCTTGGTCTTCCATCTAAGAAATTAGATATGATTATTTACTACGAAAGATACGTAGTAATCCAAGCTGGTATCGCTAAAAATGCAGAAGGTGAATCATTACAAAGACTAGACTTTTTGACAGAAGAAGAATATTTAAATATTTTAGATACACTTCCTGCTGACAATCAGTATCTTGATGATTTTGATCCTAATAAGTTTGTTGCCAAAATGGGAGCAGAGTGTATTATGGATTTATTAGCAAGAATAGATCTTGATGCATTGTCTTACCAATTGAGACACAATGCTAACAATGAAACATCTAAACAACGTAAAACTGAAGCGTTAAAAAGATTACAAGTTGTTGAATCTTTCCGTGAGTCTAACTTGAACCGTGAGAATCGTCCTGAATGGATGATTATGAAAGTGGTACCAGTTATTCCACCAGAATTACGTCCGCTTGTGCCACTTGATGGAGGTCGTTTTGCAACTTCAGATTTAAATGATTTATACCGTCGTGTAATTATACGTAACAACCGTTTGAAAAGATTAATGGAGATTAAAGCTCCAGAAGTGATTTTAAGAAACGAAAAACGTATGTTGCAAGAATCTGTAGATTCACTTTTCGATAATACTCGTAAAGCTTCTGCAGTAAAAACAGAATCAAACAGACCATTAAAATCATTATCTGATTCCCTTAAAGGTAAACAAGGACGTTTCCGTCAAAATTTACTTGGAAAACGTGTGGATTATTCTGCTCGTTCGGTAATTGTTGTTGGACCTGAATTGAAATTATCTGAATGTGGTATCCCAAAAGATATGGCAGCAGAATTATACAAACCTTTCGTTATCCGTAAATTGATAGAAAGAGGAATTGTAAAAACTGTAAAATCAGCTAAGAAAATAATAGATAAGAAAGAGCCTGTAGTTTGGGATATCCTTGAAAATGTTATCAAAGGTCACCCAATATTACTGAATCGTGCTCCTACTTTGCACAGATTAGGTATTCAAGCATTCCAACCAAAATTAATTGAAGGAAAAGCAATCCAATTGCACCCTTTAGTTTGTACTGCATTTAATGCGGATTTTGATGGGGATCAAATGGCAGTTCACTTACCGTTAGGACCAGAAGCTATTTTGGAAGCTCAACTTTTAATGTTGGGTTCTCACAATATCCTGAATCCTGCAAATGGTGCGCCAATTACAGTACCTTCTCAGGATATGGTTTTGGGTCTATACTATATGACCAAAGAACGTTTATCTACTCCAGAGCTTAAAATTTTAGGAGAAGGAATCACCTTTTATTCTGCTGAAGAAGTAAATATTGCTTTGAATGAAGGAAGATTAGAATTGAATGCTAGAGTAAAAATTAGAGCAAAAGATTTTAATGAAGCTGGTGAATTAGTATACCAAATTATACAAACAACTGCGGGTCGTGTATTATTTAATGAAGTAGTACCGGAAGCAGCTGGATATATCAATGATGTATTGACTAAGAAAAACCTTAGAGATATTATCGGTCACGTTTTAAGTTCTACTGATGTACCTACAACAGCGGCTTTCTTGGATAACATGAAAGACATGGGGTACAAATTTGCCTTCAAAGGTGGTTTGTCATTCTCTCTTGGGGATATTAGAATTCCAGATCAGAAGCCTAAATTAATTGCCGACGCAAGAGAGCAAGTAGGAGGTATTTCTGCAAATTATAACATGGGTCTTATCACCAATAACGAACGTTACAACCAAGTTATTGATGTTTGGACTTCAGCAAATGCTCAATTGACAGAGTTAGCAATGAAAAACATTAGAGAAGACCAACAAGGTTTCAACTCAGTGTATATGATGCTTGATTCTGGAGCAAGGGGGTCCAAAGAACAAATCCGTCAGTTAACTGGTATGCGTGGTTTGATGGCTAAGCCTAAAAAATCGACTGCTGGTGGTGGTGAGATTATTGAAAACCCGATTCTTTCTAACTTTAAAGAAGGTCTTTCTATCCTTGAGTACTTTATCTCTACTCACGGTGCGCGTAAAGGTCTTGCAGATACGGCATTGAAAACTGCCGATGCAGGATATTTAACAAGAAGATTGCATGATGTATCTCAAGATGTTATTGTTAACATCGAAGATTGTGGTACATTAAGAGGTGTTGAAGTATCAGCATTGAAAAAGAATGAGGAAATTGTTGAATCATTAGGAGAAAGAATTTTAGGACGTGTTGTTTTACAAGACGTAATTAATCCTTTAAACAATGAAGTTTTAGTTCAATCTGGACAACAAATCACAGAAGTTATAATGAAAGCAATTGACGCTTCTCCAATCGAGAAAGTGGAAGTGCGTTCACCATTAACTTGTGAAGCGTTAAAAGGTATTTGTGCAAAATGTTACGGTAGAAATTTAGCTACTGGTAAAATGACACAAAGAGGAGAAGCAGTTGGTGTTATTGCAGCACAATCTATTGGAGAACCTGGTACACAGTTGACATTACGTACATTCCACGTTGGTGGGGTTGCGGGTGGTATTTCTGAAGAATCAAGCATCATTACCAAATTTAATGGTAAACTTGAAATCGAAGATTTAAAAACTGTTAAAGGAGAAGATAGCGAAGGTAATGCAGTTGATATTGTTGTATCTCGTTCTACTGAATTGAAATTAATCGATGAAAGAACAGGTATCTTATTAAGTACAAATAATATTCCTTACGGTTCAAGTATTTTCGTTAAAGACGGTCAATCTGTTGCTAAAGGAGATGTGATTTGTAAATGGGATCCATATAATGGAGTTATCGTTTCTGAATTTACCGGTAAAATTGCTTATGAAGATTTAGAGCAAGGTCAATCATTCATGGTTGAAATTGATGAGCAAACTGGTTTCCAAGAAAAAGTAATTTCTGAATCTAGAGCTAAAAAATTAATTCCAACTTTATTGGTTTACGGTAAAGAAGGGGAACTAATTCGTTCTTATAACTTACCAGTTGGAGCCCACTTGATGGTTGAAAATGGTGAGAAAATTAAAGCAGGTAAAGTATTGGTAAAAATCCCACGTCGTTCTTCTAAATCAGGAGATATTACAGGAGGTTTACCTAGAATTACAGAGTTGTTAGAAGCTCGTAATCCTTCAAACCCAGCTGTTGTTTCTGAAATCGATGGTGTTGTTTCTTTTGGAAAAATCAAAAGAGGTAACCGTGAGATTGTTATCGAATCTAAATTTGGTGACGTTAGAAAATACTTGGTTAAATTATCAAGCCAAATTCTAGTTCAAGAAAATGACTTCGTAAGAGCAGGGGTGCCTTTATCTGATGGTGCAATTACTCCGGATGATATTTTAAGAATCCAAGGACCAGCAGCTGTTCAACAGTATTTGGTTAACGAAATTCAAGAAGTATACCGTTTACAAGGGGTAAAAATCAACGACAAACACTTTGAAGTAGTGATACGTCAAATGATGCGTAAAGTAAGAGTTCAGGATCCAGGTGATACTTTATTCTTAGAAGATCAATTAATTCACACTAAAGATTTTATCGTTCAAAATGATAAATTATATGGTATGAAAGTAGTTGAAGATGCTGGAGATTCTAGTGCATTAAAAGAAGGTCAAATTATTACGCCTCGTGAGTTGCGTGATGAAAACTCTTTATTGAAACGTACAGATAAAAATCTTGTTGTAGCTCGTGATGTTGTTACTGCAACAGCAACACCAGTTTTACAAGGTATTACAAGAGCATCGCTTCAAACTAAATCGTTTATTTCTGCTGCATCTTTCCAAGAAACTACTAAAGTATTGAATGAAGCTGCTGTTGCAGGTAAAATCGATTACTTAGAAGGATTGAAAGAAAATGTAATTGTTGGACATAGAATCCCTGCCGGAACAGGTATGAGAGAATATGACAATACAATTGTAGGTTCAAAAGAAGATTATAACGACATGATGGCTAACAAAGAAGAATATATTTATTAAAATATGAGTAATTCTAATCAACAACAAGAGCAAATTAATATTGAGCTAGATGAAAAAATTGCTGAAGGAATTTATTCCAACTTGGCAATAATAAATCACTCTTCATCAGAGTTTGTTTTAGATTTTGTAAGCATCATGCCTGGTATTCCTAAAGCTAAGGTGAAATCAAGAATTGTCTTGACACCACAACATGCTAAAAGATTGTTGAAAGCAATAGGAGAAAATATTCACCGTTTTGAAGTCGCTCATGGCGAAATAAAAGACACTGAACAAGCACCAATACCGCTTAACTTCGGTCCGGCAGGACAAGCATAAATTATAAAGAAAAAAAAGGCTCCAGAAATGGGGCCTTTTTTTGTTTATATATTAGTCACTTAATTAGCAACTATACGTTTTGATTTAAATATGTATTTCGGAACAATTTCGAAATTCTCCAGCAATCGCTTTTGAAATTTTGTATTTCTGAAAAAAAATCTAACAATACTTTTTATTTGATAAATTGATATTAAGAAACTATTAAATTCAGGCTCTTGATAACAAGTTTGTGTTTTAAACGATTATTAAGGTGCTTCATCGAAAATATTTTTTGCTCGTAAATAAATGATATACTTTCGTTCTCGAGATAGGGAATTAAATCCGATCCATCATAAAAAAACGAATTGTTATGAAATATTTTTCTTTAAAAGCGGACACTAAAGGGATTTCTAATCTCTTGATAATGTTTGTTTTTGTATTAATGTCAAATGTATCTGTATTTGGTCAATCTGCTCAAAAGCTAGTTGATGGTAATACTGTTGAAGTTAACAGTAATTCAAAAAAAGAAAGTGTTTCAGCAGTTTCATCTTCAAATAGTATGAATTTTGTACTATGGTTTATGGGGACAAAACAAGATCCAAACGGTACAATCTCTAAAGAAAGTACAAATACAAAAATACAGGTTATAACATCTGGTTCTGCTCCAAACCGTTTGTTGATCAAAGCTTTTTTAAAGAAAGCCGTAGATTCTGACAGTATGATTTCTTAAGTGGAGGTTTATTTTAAAAGGTATATAAAAAAAACGCTAATTTTTAATTAGCGTTTTTTTTGTAATTATTTTAAAAGATATGTTTTATTCAAATTCTGAAGTAAAGTATAATTTTACATTCGGATATTTATTTTGTGTCATCTGGATTGTAAAATCAGAATCGGCTAGAAATACTAATTGTCCGTACTTATCATGTGCTAAGAATTTTTGTTTGATTCTTCTAAATTCTTTAAATTCATCGCTTTTTGGATCGTTAGGTTTTACCCAACATGCTTTGTGAACAGGGAAATTTTCATAGGTACATTTTGCGCCATATTCATGTTCCAAACGATACTGAATCACCTCATATTGAAGTGCACCAACCGTACCAATGATTTTTCGGTTGTTCATTTCCAGTGTAAATAACTGCGCAACACCTTCGTCCATCAACTGATCAATTCCTTTGTCCAATTGTTTGGCTTTCATTGGATCAGCATTATTAATATATCTAAAGTGTTCCGGTGAGAAACTTGGAATTCCCTTGAAACTCATGATTTCCCCTTCGGTCAATGTATCTCCAATTTTAAAATTTCCAGTATCATGTAATCCTACAATATCACCAGGATAGGATATGTCTACAATTTCTTTTTTTTCTGCAAAAAAAGCATTCGGACTCGAGAATTTTAAGTTTTTCTTCTGGCGAACGTGATAATACGGTTTGTTTCTTTCGAAAGTTCCAGAAACAATTTTTATAAAAGCCAGACGGTCTCTGTGTTTTGGATCCATATTGGCGTGGATTTTAAAAACAAATCCAGTCATTTTTTCTTCTTTTGGATCTACCAATCGTGTTTCAGAATCTTTTGGTCTTGGCGATGGAGCAATTTGAACAAAACAGTCCAATAATTCTCTTACACCAAAATTATTCAATGCCGAACCAAAAAATACAGGTTGTAGTTTTCCGTCTAAATAATCCTGACGATCAAATTTTGGATATACTTCGTCGATCAGCTCTAGTTCTTCACGTAGTTTGTCAGCAGGTTTCTGCCCTATGATTTTCTCTAATTCTGGATTTTGAACATCGGAGAAAGCGATAGTTTCTTCAATATTTTTACGGCTGTCTCCACTAAATAAGTTGATGTTTTGTTCCCATAGATTATAAATACCTTGAAAATCATAACCCATTCCTATTGGGAAACTTAATGGCGTAACGGTTAAGCCCAGTTTTTGTTCCACTTCATCCATCAAGTCAAAAGCATCTTTTCCTTCACGGTCTAATTTGTTGATGAATACGATTATTGGAATTTTTCGCATTCTACAAACAGCTACTAATTTTTCCGTTTGTTCCTCAACACCTTTGGCAACGTCAATTACTACAATAACGCTGTCAACAGCAGTTAATGTTCTAAAAGTGTCCTCGGCAAAATCCTTGTGTCCGGGAGTATCGAGAATATTTATTTTTTTGTCTTTATAATTGAATGCTAAAACCGAAGTAGATACCGAAATTCCTCTCTGGCGTTCAATTTCCATAAAGTCACTGGTAGCCCCTTTTTTAATTTTATTATTCTTTACGGCACCTGCTTCTTGAATTGCGCCACCAAAAAGGAGGAGTTTCTCAGTAAGTGTTGTTTTTCCGGCATCAGGATGTGAGATAATCCCGAAAGTTCTTCTGCGTTGTATTTCTTCTAAAAAGCCCATATTTGTATAAATAGTTTGCAAAAGTACTATTTATAAATGCCAATTAAAAAAATTGTATACTCTAAATGGAGTAGGTGAGTTTTGAAGTTGCAATTCATGTGATTTTAAATCAATATTAGTATTGTGAAGATTTACTAACTGATAAAAAAAGGCTGCCTTTTCAGACAGCCTTGACGGTGTTTATGTGTTACATATTGATTGACCAAACAGAATATCCATTTGGCGGACACTGAATTTTAACCCATTTATCGCCTTGGGTGGTAGGAAACCAAGTTGAATTTCCTGTAAAATCTTTGATTTGTGCATTAGCCCAATTCGTTTGAATCCATCTTTCTTGCCAAGTTGATGAGTTGTTAATGTAAACCACTAAACCTGGATTTCCATTATAACCATTTCTTCGAGCGATATATTCATCAGTATCGGTGTATAAAATAGAAGTTGTTCCAGTTCCTTTATTGTCGTGTATCCAAATAAGATTATCCATTTTCGCTTTATTCAGCCACTCCTCATAATCTCTATAAAAAATAGTTGGATATCCTTCATGAGTTAAAATATAAGCATACGCTAACTCTTTTTTCCAAATTTCATCGGTGTCATGATTAGAAACGAAAGTAACCGCTTTGTAAGGATTTCTCTTCCACATCATGTCATCATTTAAAAGATTTAAATTGTTTCCGTCAAATGCATCGTTCATTTTATAATAACAAGCAAAATCAAAAACAGAACTATTGGCATTATTTGCCCAATCATTCAGTATGTTTACGTTAGAATCCCATAACTCACCAACGGAGAATCCACCCACGTTTGCATTCCAATCTTTTATGACCCAAGGAGCAAAACCTTTAACGTAATCAAATCTCCATCCGTCAAATTTCATCGTATTTTTATAATATTTACCAACTCCGTCTGCTCTTTTCCAAAGCCAGTCTTGAACATTTGGTACCACGTGAGCTAAGTCAGGAAAGCCTCCAAAAGCACCTTCATCATTATTTCCGTATGCATTTTTATAAAAATCAGCACTGGTTCTAGGGAATTTGCCAGAAGCGACACCGGTAAAATTAGTATAGGTTTGCGTTCCTGTAAAAGGATTGTTTTCTAATTGTCCGCCGCTATTGTGATTTAAAACCATATCAGCATATACTTGCATGTTTTCGGCGTGTACTTTTGTTATCAGACTTTCTAGTTCTGTACGGGAACCGAATCTTGTTTCTACAGTTCCATTTTGATTGTAATTACCAAAATCAAAATAATCTGTAGGATCATATCCCATTGAGAAAGCACCATTTTGTGCTTTGGATACGGGAGGAAGCCATATAGAACCAATCCCGGCATTTGACCAAGCCGTTATTTTGGCGTTAACAGTATTCCACCAGTTACCGCCGGCAGGAACGTCCCAATAGAATGCTTGCATCATAACACCACCGCCAGGATTTGCAACATATCTTCCGGTTGTGGAATTAGCTGATTTTCCGGTGCTGAATGGTTGTCCGTCGTGATGCGTAACATTGATTACTTTGAATTGTGAAGCTGCAGCAGCAGAATCAGTTGTCAGATCGTCATTCGAATTACACGAATACATACCAACTAATAAGGCTGATAAAAGATACGCTTTGAAATTTTGTTTTTTCATAAAAGGAATAAATTAGGTTAAATAATAGATTTTGGAGTATTAATTGAAAATAGTTGTAATATGAATTTTAGATTTTTTTTTAAGGTTAGGGATTAAAACTCATTTTATTAAAATCAAAAAAATAAATGGAATAATTATTATAAATTTATTTTTACGATTAATTTTTTAATAATAAATCACTTTTTTAGCTAATTTATATAAATTCTTACGTGATGAGTATGCGATTTTTTTTAATTCTTAACGAAAACGTTGTAGTGTTTACAACTTTTTGAATATACTGCTAAAAATGAGAAATTTAAGCCCTGATTTTTAATGCTTTTTCTGTTTTCGGAATGTTTTTTAAAGCAAAACTCGATTTGGAACAAATGAAACAGTGGAAAAAAGGAAAGTAGATTTTGCTAAAAACTAGAATGTTTAAAAAAGGGAAATAAAATGATACTGTTACAATTTAATAATGCACAACGGTGATTTTAATTTCGCCACTTCTAATGTTCAGTTTCTTTACGATTTAGGAGCTGAATATCGCAATCAATAAATGCGTTTTGATTGTCCGTTTTTAGTCATAATCCTGTAATACTTGCTATTACTAGCCTATCGAATAATTTTTCCTCAAAATACCGTCTGTTAAGCTTGTAAACGAACTCGTTTAGGTATAAT
>NZ_JASCRU010000022.1:0-53103 GCF_030010285.1 Flavobacterium sp. XS2P24 | reverse complement strand
TTTTAAAACTAATTCTACACATTCTAACTTAAATGCATAATCATACTTTACTTTTTTTTCCATAAAAATGCCCCAAATAGTGTCTAACTTTTTGGGGCATGTTCATGATTAGGCTTTTTCAATATATAAACTCAAGCTTATTTACTCAAATACATTTTTCTTCTGGAGTACAATTCGTAGAACTGATCGTCTTTCAAATCATCAATAAACAAGATGCTTTCTCCTGTTGATTTCATTTCTGGTCCTAATGCTTTGTTCACATTTTGGAACTTGCTAAAAGAGAAAACCGGTTGTTTAATAGCATATCCTTTCAACTGTGGGTTGAAAGTAAAATCGGTTACTTTATTGTGTCCTAACATTACTTTGGTAGCATAGTTCACATAAGGTTCTCCGTATGCTTTTGCAATAAATGGAACCGTACGAGATGCTCTAGGATTGGCTTCGATGATATAAACCGTATCGTCTTTAATCGCAAACTGAATGTTGATTAATCCAACCGTTTTCAAAGCTCTTGCAATTTTTTCTGTATGATCTTTTATTTGCTGCATCACAAATTCACCTAAATTGAAAGGAGGTAAAGTGGCGTTAGAATCTCCCGAGTGAACTCCGCAAGGTTCGATATGCTCCATAATTCCTATGATATACACATTACCATCAGCATCACAAATTGCATCGGCTTCCGCTTCGATTGCTCCGGCCAAATAATGATCTAAAAGCAATTTATTTCCTGGAATTGTTTTCAATAAATTGATAACATGCTCTTCCAACTCTTTCTTGTTGATTACGATTTTCATTCCCTGACCACCTAATACATACGAAGGACGAATCAATAATGGAAAGTCTAAAGTATCTGCTAAGGCAGAAGCTTCATCAGCTGTTTCAGCAATCCCGAATTGTGGGAAAGGAATATTCAAGTCAGTTAACAATTCAGAGAAACGTCCTCTGTCTTCGGCTAAATCAAGTGCATCAAAGCTGGTTCCTATAATCTTTACTCCGTATTTAGAAAGTTTTTCAGCCAATTTCAAGGCTGTTTGTCCACCTAATTGAACTATTACACCTTCAGGTTTTTCATGCTGAATGATGTCGTAAATATGTTCCCAGAAAACGGGCTCGAAGTATAATTTATTAGCTGTATCAAAATCAGTCGAAACTGTTTCCGGATTACAGTTAATCATAATCGTTTCATAACCACATTCTTTCGCTGCCAAAACTCCGTGAACACAAGAGTAATCAAACTCGATTCCTTGCCCAATTCTGTTTGGTCCTGAACCTAAAACAATGATTTTCTTTTTATCAGTTACAACACTTTCGTTATCTACATAACGTTCGCCGTTTGCTTTTTCGATTTCAGCCTCAAAAGTAGAGTAGTAATATGGTGTTTTAGCTTTAAACTCAGCAGCACAAGTATCCACCAGTTTAAACACGCGGTTGATGTTCTTATCCATACGCAACGTATGCACTTCACTTTCCAGACAGTTCATCATGTGAGCAATTTGTCTGTCAGCAAAACCTTTTTGTTTCGCTTCAAGCAACAATTCTTTTGGAAGATTCGAAACTTTATAGTTCGAAATTTCTTTCTCTAAAGTATACAGTTCTTCGTATTGTTTCAAGAACCACATATCGATTTTAGTGATTTCATGAATACGGCTCAATGGAATTCCCATCGCAATAGCATCATAAATCACGAAAACACGGTCCCAACTTGCAAAAGTCAGTTTCTCGATAATTTGTTCGTAGTTAGTGTATCCTTTTCCGTCGGCACCCAAACCATTTCTTTTGATTTCCAATGATTGAGTCGCTTTATGCAAGGCTTCTTGGAACGAACGTCCAATACCCATTACTTCACCTACGGATTTCATTTGAAGACCTAACGTTCTGTCAGCTCCTTCAAATTTATCAAAGTTCCAACGTGGAATTTTAACAATCACATAATCTAAAGTCGGTTCGAATAAAGCCGAAGTTGATTTGGTAATTTGGTTTTGCAATTCATCTAAATTGTAACCCAAAGCCAGTTTAGAAGCAATTTTTGCAATAGGATAACCTGTAGCTTTTGATGCCAAAGCTGAGGAACGAGACACACGAGGATTGATTTCAATCGCTACGATATCTTCTTTATCATCTGGTGAAACGGCAAACTGCACGTTACAACCTCCTGCAAAATTTCCGATGCTGCGCATCATCAAGATTGCCATATCACGCAACTTTTGGAAAGTCGTATCTGATAATGTCATTGCTGGTGCAACCGTGATGGAATCTCCGGTATGAATTCCCATTGGATCCATATTTTCGATAGAACAGATAATAACAACATTGTCATTTTTATCTCTCAATAATTCCAATTCGTATTCTTTCCAACCTATTAAAGCTTTATCAATTAAAACCTCATGAATAGGTGACATTTCTAATCCGTAGGTTAGTTTTTCGTCAAATTCTTCTTTGGTATGTACAAAAGCTGCTCCAGTTCCCCCAAGTGTAAACGAAGGACGAATTACTAACGGGAAACCAAATTCCTGTGCAATTTCTTTTCCTTCCAAGAAAGAAGTAGCTGTTTTTGCAGGTGCAGTTGGTACATTTATTTTTTGAAGCAATTGTTTAAATTGCTCTCTGTCTTCGGTAATATTAATGGCGTTTACATCAACTCCGATTAATCGTACTCCGAAATCTTCCCAAATTCCTTTTTCATCTGCTTCCAGACACAAGTTCAAAGCGGTTTGTCCGCCCATGGTAGGTAAAACAGCATCGATTTGAGGATGTGCTTTAAGGATTTCGATAATTGATTTAGTTGTTAAAGGCAATAAATAAACATGATCGGCCATGGATGGGTCGGTCATAATCGTTGCCGGATTAGAGTTAATAAGAATAACTTCAATTCCTTCTTCACGAATAGAACGGGCAGATTGCGATCCCGCATAATCAAATTCGCACGCTTGACCAATAACAATAGGACCTGAACCTATTATTAAAACTGACTTTATAGATGTATCTTTTGGCATTGTATGGTAGTATTGTGTTGTGTAGTTGTTGTCTTCAAAAGATTAAAGTTACTGAACTCAAACCCTTTAACTGTAAATCTTAAACTTTTTTTAACGAATAGGTATAAAAAAAGGCGATACTAAAAAAAGTAACGCCTTATTTATGTTTATAAAAACATTATTTTTTGTGTCTTGGTTCGCAAGAAACAGTCAATTTATGTCTTCCTTTAGCTCTTCTACGCGCAAGAACTTTTCTTCCATTAGCAGAAGCCATTCTGTCCATAAATCCGTGCTTATTTCTTCTTTTTCTTTTCGATGGTTGAAACGTTCTTTTGCTCATTGCTTTGTATCTTTAAAATCTTATTTATATGTCTTCCTATTTTTGAATAACTGTTATTCTAAAACCGAGTGCAAATATACAAAGACTTTTTTTTCTCACAAGTAGTTTTGTAAAAATATTTTCAATTCATTTTACTATATTTGTGATCTTAAAATAATCATACTATGTTTCACAGAAATATTAAACTTATTATCGCCGGACTAATTATATTTACTGGCATTTGGCAATTCACGGAAAGCAATATCGGTAATGGAATTTTCCTTATATTATTGAGTGCAATTCCTATTTTCCTTTACTTTAAAAACGAATTCATCTTATTAGCCTTCTTAAAACTAAGAAAACAAGATTTTGAAGGAGCTAAAAAATGGTTGGCTTACATCAAAAACCCGGAAACAGCTTTGGTAAGAAAACAACAAGGATACTTTAATTACCTGCACGGAATCATGCTTTCGCAAACGAATATCAATCAAGCGGAGAAATTTTTCAAAAAAGCAATTGAACTAGGATTATCAATGGATATGGATTTGGCTGTAGCCAAATTAAACTTAGCCGGAGTTGCCATGACACGCAGAAGAAAATTAGAAGCTACTACACTATTGAATGAAGCCAAAAAATTAGACAAACAGAATATGTTGAAAGATCAGATTGTCATGATGAAAGAACAAATGAAGAAAATATAATTTTTTATAATTATCGAAAAAGGGTCAAATGATACACATTTGACCCTTTTTTATTTGGTTATATCCTAAATTTTTGGAAAACAAAGCTACTCCCCATTTTTTATTAACTATATAAGAAATATAAGTTCATATAGCATTTGCTGATTTTAGTTTTTATGTGGGTTATATTTCCTTAAATGCTTTATCTGGTTCAAAAAAATTAGTTAATATCCTTTTAACGGAATTTCGATTTGGTATTTTTTACCGGTATCATTTATTAGTTTCGTTTCTCTGAGCCAAGGGTTATGAATTTTTAAAATCTTATAGTTAATCCCTTGCCCTTTTGCAAAATCAGCCAAATCTGTAATCGTACTGTCAATTTCGATTTTCTTAGTTGGTAACGTTGCATATAAATCTTCGGAAGCAATTGTAAATCCATATTTTACGGGATTCTCCATGATTTCTTTCAAGGCTAGAATCCTAAAAACATAGCGAGACGTTTCTTCGGTAAGCAACAAATCGTAATAATTAGTCACTTTTTGAATGTCAATTTGTTTATTGACACCCGTCATTCCTCCGTTATAAGAGGCTGCCGCCAAAGTCCAGCTTCCAAATTTTCCTTTGGCACTCAAAAAATAACTGCAAGCTGCTTGCGTGGATTTTTCTAAATCATAGCGCTGATCCACATTTTCATTGACTTCCATTCCGCGTTCTTTGGCCGTATCAGGCATGAACTGCCAAATTCCTCTTGCTCCTGCTGGCGAAACCACATTGACCAAGCCACTTTCTATAACTGCCAGATATT
Organism: Flavobacterium sp. XS2P24; assembly: GCF_030010285.1. NCBI lineage: Bacteria > Pseudomonadati > Bacteroidota > Flavobacteriia > Flavobacteriales > Flavobacteriaceae > Flavobacterium > Flavobacterium sp. XS2P24. Next base: position 48,327 of record NZ_JASCRU010000022.1, on the reverse strand, counting down.
TAAAATCATCCGGAATTCCGTTCTTTTTTAAAATAGGCTCAATCACTGGAAATGCACGATTGGCTCTCTTAATAGCCAAAATAGTAGAAGCATGCAGATTTACATTTACCAGCAATTCCCTGTCCAAACGTTCTTTTACATCTGATATTTTCAAAGGTGTTTCCTCGCCTGCAAAATCTAATTTCACAGGAAAATCACCCGCAATTTCTTTTGCAACCTCTTTTTCCTCTCTCGGATTTTTAGCGGCAAAAATAAATACACTACTCGCAAAAATCACGGTAAGGATTATGGCAGCTTTATTAATCAATTTCATCTTTTCTTTTTTAGACCTTTCATATAGCTATAAAAGTGCGTTTACTTCTTTTCTGTTCCCAATATAATGGAAGGCAAATTTTCATTCAACCATTTGTACTTATTCAAAATCATAATGTGCGTCCCTCCTTTTACAACGACACAATTCTTGATATATTTTATTGGAAACACATCATCCATATCTCCATGGATGTGGATTACATTCTCGTCAACAACCGTTCTATCCCATAAAATCACCTGTTCCACTGCCCAATTCAAATAACGAATATCCCGAACCGAGAGAAATTTCTCGTATAGCTTGAGCCTTTGGTTTACTTTTTCGCCAAAGGAAAACTTAGCAAGACTTTCAATATTTGCTATCAGATTCATGGGAATTAATTTATAAGCTTTGGTAGTTTTAGCAATTTTCATTCTTCTGGGAAATTCCACATTACTTTTGACACTCGAAATAATAATTATTTTTCTGACCTCAACATATTTAGCCATTTCCTGTACCAAAATACCTCCGAACGAAACTCCAATCAAAACCGGATTCGGATGCGTAATTTTATCTGCAATTCTCTTGGCATAATCCATCAAAGACTCATTATTAAGAGGGATTTCCCACTCCAGCAAGACTATTTCAAACATTTCTTCGGGAAGTGCAATTCGCTCAAAAATGGTTGTACTTGCCGCTAATCCCGGCATTAAATAAACTGCGATTTTACTCATAATTGTTTTAACTATTTTATAACAAAATTCAGTCTTTTTATGGCGAATTTTGTATAAAAATAATTTTTTTATTCAAACCCTATTCACTTTTTACTTTATATTATCAATAATTTATGACTACACAACTATTTGAATCAAATACAAGAGGCAAGGCCGATTTCGGATGGCTTAAAGCCAATTTTTCTTTTTCTTTCGGAAATTATTTCAATCCAGAACGCGTACAATTCGGAATGTTACGCGTTTTAAATGACGATACTATTGCGGGCGGATCAGGTTTTGGCACTCATGGCCACGCTAATATGGAAATCATCACTATTCCGCTCGAAGGTGGACTACAACATCGCGACAGTATGGGAAATGAAGGTGTAATTGGTTTTGGAGAAGTGCAGGTAATGAGTGCAGGATCTGGAGTAGAACATTCTGAAATGAATGCCAGCCAGAAAAACGAAGCAAAAACACTGCAATTATGGGTTTTTCCTGACACCGAAAACGTGGCTCCAAGATATGACCAGAAATCATTTGATATTGAAAATCAAATCAATACCTTTGTAAACATCGTTTCGCCAAAAGATAAAAATGACGGAAATGCACTTTGGGTTTACCAAAAAACCTTTTTCCATTTAGGCATTTTCGATAGCAATACCACCACTAAATATGAGGTTAAAATCCCTAAAAATGGTGTCTATTTATTTTTGATTGAGGGAGAAATAGAAGTGAATAATCAAACTTTGAAGGCAAGAGATGCCATGGGAATAACCGATTTTGATCAATTCGAAATTAAAATCAGTACCAAATCAAAAATACTATTGGTAGAAGTGCCAATGAATTAGCGTTAATTATTATGGATACAGCAATCACTATGGAAATCAAAGACAATACTTTTTCAAGACAATTTGAAACTATAGTTGAAAAAGAATTAATCTCAGTTGAGTATTCTTTTCAGGAGAAAAAAATATTTCTGACAAAATTAAATGTACCGGAAACATTCAAAAACGAGGAATTCGTTTCTAATTTTCTAAAAAATATCATGGAAATTGCGATTGAACGAAAATTAAAAGTTGTTCCAATCCAGCCTAAAATAGTGGCGTTTTTCAAAAAAAATCCTGTCTACAAAGAGCTCTTACCACCCGGAATACGATTATAAAAAAAGGCTGTGTCATATAAAAACACAGCCTTTTTATTTAATAAAAATTCAAAATCCGTATTAATTTCTATCCTTACCACGAGAAGGATTATTCGTTCTTGCCGGAGCCGATTTTTCCATAGGTCTTCTAGATGGAGCAGAACGAGCTCCTTCGTTTTGTTGACGACTTGACGGCGCATTGGATCGAGATGGACGTGCAGTTGCAGGATTATCTTGTCGGCTTCTTGGAGCCGGTTGACGATTTGTTGGTGCTGCAGGCCGAACAGGACGCGCTGATGAAGGGCTTTGTTGACGATTTTCTTCTACATTTTGACGTCTTGTAGGTCTCATGGGCTGATCCGAACGGGAGGTTCGAGGATTTACAGAACGGTCTCCTCTTATTTGTTCTCGAGTTCTAGGAAGAACTGTTCCTTGCGGTCTTATAAAACTTCTTCCTTGATAGGTATCTCTATAAACATTATTGATTCTGTTTCTCCTTACCACCGGAGAACTGTTCCTTCTGGAATAATAATAGGAATACGCAAACGGATATCGTACATATCCCACTCTGCGATAAAAATCATTTCTATAATAATGACGGTGGTAATCCCAATAATTATAATAATAAATAGGAGTCCATGCACGCCAATAAGACGGATAATAACCCCAACGCCACGGAGATATATAAACTACAAATGACGGCGAAAATAAATTGATTATTATTGGCCAATTGTTAACATATAAAACTCCATTCCAATAATTACCCGTATACGCTCTTTCATAACCTAAATAGCCTGGATTTGGCGTATACCCATCTCCTGCTGAAGGTTCCAGAATATAATCTTCACCATACAATTCTTCATCGCCTATAATTTGAATAACAACCTTCCCGTATCTATTTTTATTGACTTCTATAACGGCCACATCCTGATATTCAATTCTATTTACCGCTACGCGAAGGACTATTGAATAAGAATCGCCTTCTCTATAACTAACTACCTGAATATAATCGACATAGCCATCATTATTCAAATCAAGATTATTAACATTGGTATCTTTATCATTAATTGCTCTTTCAAATTCTTCTAAAGTTTTTGATTTTTGAAAAATATCTAATACAGCATAAAGATTAAGGTTATCACCCGGCATACCCAAAGCTACCGGTCTATTGTCTATTTGTGAAAACAGAGGCACACTAAACAGCGTGGTACCTAAAAAGACTAAGGATAAAATTAATTTTTTCATGACTAAAAAATTTTATACATTGAAATTAAATCACTACACAAGGTACGAAAAATTTAAAATTAAATACTTAATAACAAGCACTTTAACCTTTTATATATAAAAAATCACATTCAAAAATCACTATCGTTTTACTGCAAAAAAACTACTAAAAAATTGACTTAAATAAAAACAGCATGCGTTATTCGCATGCCGTTTTAGTATTTATAAACTGTTCTTACCAAAGACTATTTTTCTATCTCTCGCATACTGTCCATTTTTTTATTTGCCAAGAAACCGGTAATATCTTCAAAATGTTCTACTACTCTTTTGTTTCCGAATTCGAAAACTTTAGTTGCCAATCCATCCAAGAAATCCCTGTCGTGAGAAACCAAAATTAATGTTCCGTCAAAATCACGCAACGCATCTTTGATAATATCTTTGGTTTTCATGTCCAAGTGATTCGAAGGCTCATCCAGAATCAATAAATTCACTGGTTCCAACAATAATTTAATCATTGCCAAACGCGTTTTCTCGCCACCGGAAAGCACTTTCACTTTTTTGGTCACATCATCACCCTGAAACATGAAAGCCCCTAAAATATCTTTAATTTTAGTTCGTACATCACCCACGGCAATATCATCAATAGTTTCAAAAATAGTAGCATTTTCGTCTAATAAAGAGGCTTGATTCTGAGCAAAATAACCAATTTGTGCATTATGACCAATCTCTAAACTTCCGCCATTTATTTCGATTTCTTTCATAATGGCTTTGATCATCGTCGATTTTCCTTCCCCATTTTTCCCAACGAAAGCTACTTTTTCTCCTCTTTCGATAACCATATTTGCATTCGAAAAAACCACATGATCGCCATATGATTTTGACAAATCCTTTACAATTACCGGATATTGTCCGGAACGTGCAGCAGGCGGAAATTTTAGTTTCAAAGCCGAAGTATCCACCTCGTCAACCTGAACAATAACCAGCTTCTCTAACATCTTAACACGAGACTGAACAGCATCCGTTTTAGAAAACGTCCCTTTAAAACGATCGATAAAAGTCCTGTTATCAGCAATCATTCGTTGTTGCTCGTCATACGCTTTTTGCTGATGCACACGTCTGTCTTTTCTAAGTTCCAAATAATGAGAATATTTGGCTTTATAATCATAAATACGTCCCATTGTAACTTCGATGGTACGATTCGTAATATTATCTACAAAAGCCCTGTCGTGAGAAATTACCACAACTGCTTTGGCTGAATTAATCAAGAAATCCTCTAACCATTGAATACTTTCAATATCCATGTGGTTGGTAGGCTCATCCAGTAAAATTAAGTCAGGTTTTTGCAAAAGGATTTTGGCAAGTTCTATTCGCATTCTCCATCCTCCGGAAAACTCCGAAGTCTGACGGCTAAAATCTTCACGAACAAATCCCAAACCGATTAGAATTTTCTCTACTTCGGCTTCATAATTTATTTCTTCAATAGCATAAAATTTCTCGCTCAAGTCCGAAACTCTTTCGATCAATTTCATGTACGCATCACTTTCGTAATCAGTACGAATAGTTAATTGCTCATTGATTTCATCGATTTCTGCTTTCATTGCAAAAACTTCTCCAAACGCTTTAGAAGTTTCTTCCATCACCGTCGCACCATCTGTAGTCAATAAATGCTGAGGCAAATAGGCCACAACAGCATCTTTTGGTGCCGAAATATTACCGGTTGAAGGCTTGCTTTGACCTGCAATAATTTTAAGCAGCGTCGATTTTCCTGCTCCATTTTTACCCATTAAGGCAATTTTATCATTTTCATTTATAGCAAAAGAAACATCACTAAAAAGTGTCGTGCCACCAAACTGCACAGAAATATCGTTAACTGTAATCATTTAGATTTTTAGATTTTTAGACTGCTTAGATTATTAGACTTCTCAGCAAGTGTTTTTTAAAAGTGCAAAGATAGATTAATTCAGGAATTGGACAATTGAATAATTTATAACAATTTAAATTTTGAATAAAAGAAATATAAAATTTAAACAGCGCACAATAATAGTATTTTTTTATAGTTTTGCATTTGATAATTAGACCTTTAACAACAAAAAACATTTTCATTTGAAACAACATTAAATCTTAAAAACAACAAATCCCTAAATCATTATGAAAATAGTAATCCCTGTTTAAACAATGTAAAAACAGGAGAATGGTGTAGAAAATAAAACCGATGCGTAAACCGAAAACCTAACTTTTATAGGTTGAATGAAAATTTAAAAACTAGATCATGACAAAAACATTAACTATTATTCTCTTGTGCGCTTTCCAGTTTATTGCAGCCCAAAGCAATGAAGAAATTGTACAGAAAGCTTGCGAAGTACAAACAAAATGGGGCTTTAAAGCCAAAAATAAAAATATTATTACACTCATTGATTTTTCAAAATCAATCAACGAAGCAAGGCTCTACGTTATTGATTTAAAAAACAACAAAATACTTTTGACCAGTAATGTTGACCATGGTTCCGGCTCAGGCACAGGATTGACTCCCAGTTCTTTTAGCAATATTGAAGGAAGTAAAGCCACTTCATTAGGATGCTATCTTACATTACAGACGTATCAAGGGATGTGGGGATATTCTTTACGATTAGATGGGTTGGAAAATGATAAAAATTCGAATGCTTTGAAAAGAAATATCGTTGTCCATTCTTCAAAAAAGATGTTTAGTAAATTCAGCTGGGGATGTTTTTCAGTTCCGGACAATAATGCCAACACCTTGATAAACTTGATAAAAAATGGCTCGCTTATTTATGCCTATCAATAAAGGTTACTTAAAATAAAAAGCCTCTTGATATGAACATGCCCCAAATAGTGTCTAAACTTTTGGGTGCAGTCTAAGTCTATCGAGAGGCTTTTTTTATATCTAAAATGAGAAATTATTCTTTTCTCCACTTTTTTGATTCCTCAAAAACATGTTCAAGAATAGCAGCTTCTCTTTCGTCAAAATCTACGTTTCTGCGACTCATCACTAATCGAGCTGTTTCAAAAGCTTTTTTGGTCACATAAGTCGTAAAACCAGAAGCGCCACCCCAAGAAAAGCTAGGCACAAAGTTGCGAGGAAATCCGCTGCCAAAGATATTAGCGCTCACCCCTACTACAGTTCCTGTGTTGAACATGGTGTTAATACCACATTTACTGTGATCTCCCATCATCAATCCGCAAAACTGAAGTCCCGTTTTAGCAAAACCTTCCGTTTCATAACTCCACAATTTTACTTCTTCGTAATTATTCTTTAGATTAGAATTGTTACTGTCGGCTCCAATATTGCACCATTCTCCAAGAACAGAATTTCCTAAGAATCCATCATGCCCTTTATTCGAATAACCAAACAATACCGAATTATTAACTTCACCACCAATTCTGGAATAAGGTCCTACGGTTGTAGCACCATATACTTTTGAAGCCATTTTCACTTGCGCATTTTCGCACAAGGCAAAAGGTCCTCTGATTACGGAACCTTCCATGATTTCTGAATCTTTACCAATATAAATAGGACCTGCAGAAGCATTTAAAGTCACAAATTCTAACTTCGCCCCTTCTTCTATAAATATATTTTCAGGTGCAATGACATTGACACTTTTGGGTATTGGTTGTGATTTTCTATCCTCCGTCAGGTATTCAAAATCTTCTCGTATCGCTACATCATTTTTAGAAAAAATATCCCAAGTATGCTCAACAGTCAAGCAATCATCAGTATATTCAATAATTTCATAGGTATCAAAATTTACTTCTTCCTGCTCATCATTGGTATAAAAAGCAATTACTTCGTCTCCTTTGAAAATAGCTTGATTGGGTTCCAGATTACTAACCATCTCTGCTAAAACATCATTAGGAAGAAATGAAGCGTTTATCATTACATTCTCTTCTAATTCTACCATTGGGAATTTCTCAGACAAATATTCCTCTGTCAATGTGGTTGTAGTAGAACCCAAACGCATTTCCCATTTTTGACGAATGGTCATGATTCCAATAAGAATATCCGCAACCGGACGCGTGAAAGTAAAAGGCAATAAGGCGTTTCTGGAAGGTCCGTCAAAAAGTATGTAATTCATAAAAATTGTTTATTAGTTGATTCGGTTATTTGTTAATTCGAAAATTAATTTCATCAACCTACCGTTTTAATAATATTGACACCAAAGTTACAAAGTTTTCAAATAGATAAAAATAAAAAAGCCTCCCAAAAAGGAAGGCTTTAATGTATTTGATAACAAGTTAAAATTATTTAACGTGTTTAGCGTATTTAGTTTTGAATTTATCAATACGTCCTGCAGTATCGATAAGTTTAGATTTACCTGTGTAAAAAGGGTGAGAAGTTCTAGAGATCTCCATTTTTACAACTGGGTATTCAACACCGTCAACTGTTAATGTTTCTCTTGTATCTGCAGTAGATTTAGTGATAAAAACTTCGTCATTTGACATGTCTTTAAATGCAACTAATCTGTAATTTTCTGGGTGAATTCCTTTTTTCATCTTGTTAATCTTTTTTATTTGTTAATTATAATTAGTCTTGAAGCTTTTCTTCTAACAGAAAAGGTATAAACTCCTTATAACTTTTTGTTTTACACTATTATTTTGAGTTTGCAAATTTACAATTATTTTCCAATAAACAAATCTTTGTATCACTTTTTTTATATAATCGTAAAAAACGATTTTTAGCTACGAATATATTGGGAATTGTTATATTTGTGGATTAATTCTAAAACAACAACAATGATAAATGAAATTATTAAAAAGAATGGAATAACCTTTGGAGTAACAATTGGAATTGTTTCTGCATTAATTACTTCAACAATTTACGCTATTGATTTAAATTTGTTTACTTCTTGGTGGATTGGAGTCTTAAGTATTTTGGTTTATCTTACATTGGGAATTATTTTACTTTCGAAAACAAAAAAAGAGCTCAACAATGTTTTTTCTTTCAAAGATGCGTTTACAACTTACTTCATTGCTACACTAATAGGTATTTTAATTTCAACACTTTTTAATGTTCTTTTATTCAATTTTATCGATCCTTCTGCTAAAGAGACTTTAAGTGAATTAATGATTAAATATACTGTCAACATGATGCAAAAATTTGGTACACCAGCATCAGCCATTAACGACGCTATAGCAAAAATGAAAGAAAACAATCCTTATTCTACATTGGAATTACTAAAAGGATCTATTTTTAGTATTGTTTTTAGTTCAATTTTCGGATTAATTTTGGCAGCATTCTTTAAAAGTAAATCTACACAAGAATAAAAATTAATGAATTTATCTATACTCATACCGCTTCTTAATGAAGAGGAATCACTTAATGAACTATACAATTGGATCATCAAAGTGATGCAATCTCATAATTATACGTACGAAATCATTTTTCTGGATGATGGAAGTACTGATAATTCATGGACTATTATCGAAGGATTTGCACAAGAAAACCATCATGTAAAAGGGGTTCGTTTCATGAAAAATTTTGGAAAATCACAAGCATTGCATGCTGGTTTTGCAAAAACGCAAGGCGATGTAATTATTACTATGGATGCTGATTTGCAGGACAGTCCAGAGGAAATTCCGGGATTGTATGATATGATTACCAACGGTAAATATGATTTGGTTTCCGGATGGAAAAAGAAACGCTACGACTCCGTAGTGGCAAAAAACTTGCCTTCTAAATTATTCAACTGGGCTGCGAGAAAAACTTCGGGGGTTGAATTGAATGATTTCAATTGCGGATTGAAAGCGTACAAAAATGTTGTTGTAAAAAACATTGAAGTTTCGGGAGAAATGCACCGATACATTCCGGTTTTGGCAAAAAATGCCGGTTTTGGAAAAATTGGCGAAAAAGTAGTACAACATCAAGCCAGAAAATACGGCGAGACCAAGTTTGGTATGGAACGTTTCATCAATGGTTTCTTGGATTTAATTACCATTTGGTTTCTTTCCCGTTTTGGAAAAAGACCGATGCATTTATTTGGTGCCATGGGATCGTTAATGTTTATTATCGGGTTTATGCTTGCCGGATATATTGGTATTTCAAAACTATATCATATGTATAATGACATGCGCTATAGTCTGGTAACAAATAATCCTTGGTTTTATATTGCACTTACGACAATGATTTTGGGAACACAATTATTTTTGGCCGGATTTCTTGGCGAAATAATTTTGCGAACAAAAAATAATGAAGAGCGTTATAAAGTGTCGAGTGAAGTTAATTTTTTATAAATTTAACTAAAACTAAATTTAAAGATAATAGTTATCGTTTACACTATAACTAGCCCTGATAACAGCGGCATCCTTTTTCTTTTTTTTCTTTAAAAAAAGAAAAAGATACAGCGGATAGCAGGATATAGCTCCTAAAACAAAACAACTGTATTTAAATTTTAATTACGAATTTAGAAACTAAAAACATATCGAATGGATATCAAACAAAACATTTTGGACGCAGTAAATGAGTGGCTTACGCCAACATTTGACACCGCTACGCAGGAAGCGATTAAAGAATTGATGACTACATCGCCTAAAGAACTGGAAGAGAGTTTTTATAAAAATCTTGAATTTGGAACTGGTGGAATGCGCGGAGTTATGGGTGTGGGAAACAATCGCATCAATAAATACACACTTGGAAAAAGCACGCAAGGACTTTCGGATTACTTGCATACTGCATTTCCTAACCAGCCTTTGAAAGCGGTTATTGCTTACGATTGTCGTCATAATAGTGATACGTTGGCCAAATTAGTTGCGGATGTTTTCTCGGCTAACGGAATTGAAGTGTATTTGTTTTCGGAATTGAGACCTACTCCAGAATTGTCATTTGCAGTGAAACATTTAGGCTGTCAGTGCGGAATTGTTCTTACGGCATCACACAATCCACCGGAATATAATGGATACAAAGTGTACTGGCAAGATGGTGGACAAATTGTGCCGCCGGAAGATGAGGGAATCATCAATGTTATTGAGAATTTAAATTACAATCAAATCAAGTTTACTGCCAATGAAGATTTGATACACTATATTGATACAGAAGTTGATGAAGCTTTTATCAAATCGACTATCGAAAATGCGAGTTTTGGAACTTCGGCTGAAGCCAAAAAAAATCTGAATATTGTTTTCACTTCTTTGCACGGAACCTCTATAAAATTAGTTCCTGATACTTTATCGCAAGCGGGTTATCCTAATGTGAATATTGTTGAAGAACAAAGAGTACCAAATGGTGATTTCCCAACCGTAAAATCTCCAAATCCTGAAGAGCCGGAAGCATTGACAATGGCATTGGCATTGGCAGACAAGACAAATTCGGATATCGTTATTGGGACTGATCCTGACTGTGACCGTTTAGGAATTGCCGTTAGAAATAACGAAGGCAAAATGACGTTGCTTAATGGAAATCAAACCATGATTTTGATGACTGCATTTTTATTGGAACAATGGAAAAAAGCAGGTAAAATCAATGGCAAACAATTTGTTGGTTCTACAATTGTTTCTACTCCTATGATGATGGAATTAGCAACAAACTACGGTGTAGAATGTAAAGTTGGTTTGACTGGTTTCAAATGGATTGCCAAGATGATTAAGGATTTTCCTGAGTTGGAATTCATTGGTGGTGGCGAAGAAAGTTTTGGTTATATGGTAGGCGATGCCGTACGTGATAAAGATGCTGTTGCAGCTACTTTATTGATTTGCGAAGTTGCGGCTCAAGCCAAAGCAAAAGGAAGCACGGTTTACAAAGAACTACTACAACTGTATGTTGATAACGGTTTTTACAAAGAATATTTAGTTTCATTGACTAAAAAAGGAATGGATGGCTTACAGGAAATTAATCAGATGATGATTGATTTGCGTGAAAATCCATTGAAAGAAATCAACGGACAAAGAGTTGTAATGGTAGAGGATTACCAATCTTCAATAGCTAAAAACTTGCTTACTGATGAGGAAACCAAAATGGAAATTCCAAAATCGAACGTATTGATTTATTACACAGAAGACGGTTCTAAAATTTGCGCCAGACCAAGTGGAACGGAGCCTAAAATAAAATTCTATATCAGTGTAAATACGGAATTGGATTCAGTAGCAGATTTCAACGAAGTAGAAAGCATTTTGGACAATAAAATAAAAAACATTATTACTTCAATGCAATTGAATTAATAAAAAAAAACAAAATTGATTTTTCAGACAGACCCGATAAGTTCTCCACTTATCGGGTCTTGATGATAAAAAAACAACTTAAATGGATTCAAATTTCAAAAAAATTATTCCTTTCACAAACCCGTACCGTTCTCATGTGGTTTGGAACGTAATATTCAATATTTTTTACGCACTCTTTAGCACCTTGTCTTTTATTGCATTAATCCCAATGATGGATGTGCTTTTTGGCACTACTGAAAAAGTCAATGAAAAACCTGTTTTAGAGTCAATTTTTGACATCATCAAATTTTCTAAAGAGTACTTATATTACAACATCACACTACTAACCGAAAAGAATGGTCCTGAATTTGCCTTACTGTTAGTTATTGCCATAGTGAGTATAACTTTCCTATTCAAAAATCTATTTAATTACTTAGCATCCAATCATTTGATGCATCTTAAAAATGGTGTATTGAAGGATTTAAGAAATTCAATGTATCACAAAATCATCAACTTACCTGTTTCCTACTATTCTGAAAAAAGAAAAGGTGATATTATGGCTCGAATGTTAGGTGATGTAAATGAGGTTCAAAATTCTTTTTTTTCTGTCTTAGAATTAATTGTTAAGGAGCCTATGACCATCATATTCACCCTCGTTGGTATGATTGCAATCAGTTTCAAGTTAACCTTGTTTGTCTTTATTTTCATCCCTCTTTCTGGACTATTAATATCAAAAATTGGTAAATCACTGCGCAGCAAATCCGAAAGAGTACAATATGAAAACGGTTATCTAATATCGATTGTAGAAGAATCGTTATCTGGACTAAAAGTTGTTAAAAGCTATAATGCCGAATCAAATTTTAAACAAAAATTTAATGATTCAGTTACCCGAGTTTTAAAATTGTCTAACAGTATAGGTAAAAAAAACAACTTGGCTACGCCTTTAAGTGAGTTCTTAGGGATCATTACTATTTGCATATTACTTTGGTTTGGTGGAAAAATGGTACTTGTTGACAAATTACCTAATGGAAAAGCATTACTTGATGGAGCTAAATTTCTAGCTTACATGGGTCTTGCTTATAACATCTTAACTCCTGCCAAAGCCATTTCCAAAGCTTCTTATTCGGTAAAAAATGGACTAGCAGCAGCCCAACGTGTTTTTGAAGTTTTAGAAGTAAAAAATGAGATTACAGACAGCGAAAATGCAATTAAAAAATTAACTTTTGAAGACAGTATCGCAATTAAGAATATTAATTTCAGATATGAGGACGAGAACGTTTTAAAAGACTTTTCGCTTCAAGTTAAGAAAGGACAAACTGTTGCTCTTGTAGGACAATCTGGTAGTGGAAAAAGTACGATTGCCAATTTATTGACTCGTTTTTATGATGTAAATGAAGGTACAATCGCTATTGATGGAATTGACATCAAAGACATGAACCTGCACTCTCTTCGTGATTTAATGGGATTAGTAACGCAAGACAGTATTTTGTTTAATGATACTATAAAAGCTAATATCGCTTTAGGAAAACATGATGCCACCGATGCAGAAATCATCAAAGCCCTAAAAATTGCAAATGCTTACGAATTTGTGAAAGACTTGCCACTAGGAATTCATACAAATATTGGCGACAGCGGAAACAAACTTTCCGGTGGACAAAAACAACGATTATCCATTGCCAGAGCGGTTTTGAAAAATCCTCCAATTATGATTCTGGATGAAGCAACTTCAGCATTGGATACCGAAAGCGAAAAATTTGTTCAAGTAGCACTGGAAAACATGATGCAAAACAGAACTTCTATTGTTATTGCGCACCGTCTGTCTACCATTCAAAAAGCCGATTTGATTGTGGTAATGCAAAAAGGAAAAATAGTGGAGCAAGGAAAACACGAGGAACTTATTGCAATGAATGGCACATATAATAAATTAGTTACCATGCAGTCTTTCGAGTAAAGATTGTTGATTAACGATTTTTGAATAAAGATTTTTGATTTAAGATTTTATTGAGGGTCGAAAATCTTTAAATCATTCAATTTTTTAAATTTTTAAATAATTTAAATGTACATCAATAATCAAAACATAAAACTACCTGAAGACCCAAATACTATTGTTTGGAAATATCTTGACTTATCTAAATTCTTAGATTTATTAATGTCTGAGAAGTTATTCATGTCGCGATCAGATAAATTTGAAGATCAATATGAAGGCACTTTTAGCGAACCTACTTTTGAGGAAATAAAAAAACTTTCCATTGACAATCCTGACTTTTTAAATTATTACAAAACACATCGGGAAAAAGTCGCGATTAGCAGCTGGCATATCAATGAATATGAATCGTTTGCTATGTGGCAGATTTTCACCCAAAACAGTGAAGGTTTGGCGATTCAATCAACCATTGGCAGATTACAGGAATCCCTTATTCCGGAAACTAATTTCAATCAATATATTGGGGAAGTAAATTACATCGATTACAAAAAAGAACACATTCCGTTTGATGATATGTTTTTTCCTTTTTTATTCAAGCGAAAAAGTTTTCAATATGAAGGCGAAGTACGAATCATCACTGACATTGGTAAAAGTGACATCAAAATCAATGAGGGACTTAAAATCAATGTAGATATCAATCAATTGATTGAAAAAATATACATTCATCCCAAATCCGAAAACTGGTATAAAAATCTAGTCATTCAATTAGTAAAACAACTGGGATTTGATTTCACCATTGAAAAATCAGACTTGGAAAGTGATATTTTGATTTAGAATTAGTGTTACTAAACTGGCTCGTAACCAATTATTTTCCATTCTTTTTTTGACAAATCGATATAGTAGTAATTCACCACATCTTTCTTATCAAACTCTCCGTTTTTGTTAGTATCTTCAACGGTTCTGTAGTACAAACGATTTTTTGAACCTATCAATTTCCAATCTATTAATTCCTGAAAATCGGAAGATATTTTAGTGAATTTCTCCCCGCTGATTTCGCTTAAATACAATGCTTTTATATCACTTGTATCTAATTTCCCGTCTTTATTTGTATCCATGTCAACCATGGTGTACACCATAATCTGGTTATTGGTTTTATCAGCAACCGACTTCAAATACGTAGCAGTTTGAATCAAAACAGGTTTGTCTGTCAATTTTCTGATAGAATCCGAATCTACTTTTTGAAATTTTAAATTCTGTAAAAAACCGGTGATTTCATATTCGCCATAGTTCGATATTGTAAAACTCAAATCGTTCACGCTGGAAGAACCATATCTCGATTTTATGCCTTTCTCGCGAATGCTTAAATCAGCTACGGGATGAATCAAATAATCCGTTCCTTCCATTTGAAGTGGCAAATCGGCGATTTGTATTTGGGTAGAATCCGCTTTGGCTATTTCTTTAGCCCTACTCGCTCCATCGTAAGTAACTTTTGGTTTTTCAACCTCTTCTTTACAACTGGTTAAAAGCAAAATTGCGATTCCTAATATTGTGATATGTAGTTTTTTCATGTTGTTGTACTATTAAAATTCAAATGTAATCATTTTTAAAAATGGTAACGCCATTCAATACTTCATTTAACGAATTAAAATTGGGTTAAACTTTACCGCTTCTTAACGTTTATAACTTCGCAGTCAATTTAACATTAAAAACTCTGGTGGTCATATAATTAGGAATTGCATATTGATTTTTCGAATATACATCCCGAACCCAAGTATTCGTAATGGCATTTTGATTGTCAAAAAGATTAAAAATTTCTAATCCTATCGCCAACTCTTTAAAGTTTTTGAACCAACCCGTATTATTCTCTTTTCTTGTAGTGTTATCTATGAAAACTTTGGAGAAACCAACATCTACACGGCGGTAATCATTCAATCGATTTTGGTATAAGTAAGGATCAGCATACGATGGCGAACCTCCCGGCAATCCAGTATTGTAAACCAAATTCAAGTACAATTTTATACTTGGAATATTAGGCATATAATCTTGAAACAAAAGCCCAAATTTCAGTCGTTGATCCGTAGGTCTGGCAATATATCCTTTATCATTACTATTTTCCTCTGTTTTCAAATAGCCAAAGCTAAACCAAGATTCTGTTCCGGGTACAAATTCCCCGTTCAAGCGAACATCTAATCCTTGCGCATAGGCTGTTGCATTATTATTGGCTGCGTAACGAATGCGAACATTGTCAATCGTGTACGTATTTACATCTGTTAGCGATTTATAATACAACTCCGAGACTAATTTAAAAGGACGACCCCACATCTTAAAACTATAATCATTCCCAAAAACAATATGCACCGATTGTTGCGCCTTAGTATTGGGTTGCAACATTCCATCCGCACCTCTCAATTCCCTGTAAAATGGCGGCTGATGGTATAATCCTCCTGAAAGTCTAAAAACCATATCTTTCTCCCAATCTGGTTTTATGGCAAACTGTGCTCTGGGACTAAAAGTAATTTGGGACTTTCCAGTTATAGCAGTACCTATAACTTCCCAATTGTGCATGCGCACGCCAGCATTATACCAAACTTCACTCGAACCAATATTCGATTTCAAACTCCATTGACCATATCCCGAAAATCTATTGATAGAGTTAAAATTAGTCGCTCGAATATTTTGATACGGAACAAGCGGTCCGGTGTAAGGCGAATACGGCTGATCATTTTTAGGCAAATCAATAATTGGTGGATTCAATGAAAAACCAGCCGAATCAATTACCTCCCACTCTATTATTCTGTCACGAATGGATTCCCGCGTATATTTAATTCCCCATTCAAATTGATTTTCTTTCCAATCGTGGAATCCTTTTACCTCGGTATTTACAATTAGTGCATCCAAATCATTTCTGGCATGACTCAGCTGCGAACCAATTCCTCTTGTAAAAGCGACTTCTCCAAAAGTTTCTGACCCAATACTGGAATCCACTTCGCCTAAACGATGTTGGGCGAAAATATCAAAATATTCTTGTTCTAAAGTATGAAAAACAGAACCGATGAATTTCAACGTAAAATTATCAGAAACATTGAATGTTGTTTTTAAAGCTCCAAAATAAGTATCGTATTTATCCTTTTCCTGACCTTCATAAAAAACAGTAAGTGCCATAGGATTATCTATGGTTCCAAAAGTAGTCTGTCTCGTCAATGGCTGATATTGGTATTTATTTTGAGAAATATTCCCTAAAAAACTCCACTGCCATTTAGCCGAGGCCTGATAATTTATATTGGTTTGAATATCTGCAAATGACGGCGTAAAATTAGTCTGTGTCTCTTGGCTTTTTACCAAAAGGCTGTTGTTTCGATATCGAACTCCCGTTACCGCAGACCATTTTTTATCTTTAGAAACCGCATCAACAGAAAGGCTTCCGCCAAGAAAACTCGCTTCAAGGCTTGCGCCAAATTTAACCGGTTTTCGATACGTAATATCTAAAACAGACGATAGTTTATCTCCGAATTTAGCTTGAAAACCTCCCGCCGAGAAATCAACATTTTGTACCAAATCAGTATTAGTGAAACTCAAACCTTCTTGCTGTCCCGAACGAATCAGGAACGGGCGATAGACTTCAATTTCATTTACATAAACTAAATTCTCATCGTAATTCCCACCGCGTACGGCGTATTGTGTACTCAATTCGTTATTTGAGTTTACTCCCGGTAAAGTTTTTAAAATATTTTCGATACCGGCATTAGCTCCTGGAATTTTTCGGATAACCTCAGGCTCAATTGTAGAAATCCCTTGAATCAGCTTTCTGTTATTGGACGTCACAATCACTTCACCCATTTGTTCTTCCTGATCACTCATCACTGGGTTGAATTCCTTTTGCTCATTGGAATCCAAAGAAAAAGTTATTGTTATTTTTTTTAACGAAACATGCGTAAAAACAAGCGTTACTTTTTGGTTCGCAGGAACTTTTAGATCGTAAAATCCATTTTTATTGGATTGAGTGCCAATACTGGAATAAGAAACATTTACGTTACCTACGGGTTGATTGTTTTTGTCTAAAATAACTCCTTTTATTCTAGCCGTTTGAGCCAATAAAGATAGGCTTACGAAGAAAAAAAAGAAAACAAAAATTAATTTATTAGTACTCAAATGATTTGGTTTTTATTTTTTTTGGCTTCTAAAAAAACGACTTTCAAAGATAGTTGAATTTCCTACATTATCAATCACAACAACTTTTAAATCATTGGCACCTTCAGCGACAATTCCATCAGTAAAATAATGGGTTAGTTTTCTGGCTTTATTATCATACTCGAATAACACCCATTTTCCGTTTAAATAGCCGTTGTATGATTTTATGCCAGACACTTCATCGTATATAGAAAGCTGAATTGTTTTTTGCTCGCTGATCCATTTCCCTTCTACAGGAACCGCCATAGTTATTTTTGGTGCAATAGTATCTGCAACCAAAGCATATTTACCTAAAATTTTAACCTTTGTATTGAATATGCTGTCTTTTCTATAGGTTGGATTGTAATTTATTTTCTTTCCTTCTATTCTGCCAATGAACATTTTCTCCCTCTGTGCTTCAGTCGATTTTGTATCTTCAATTGAAACCGTAAAATTAGTGTGGGCAGGAACTGTATCGTCGTTTAAAAACAAAGTGTCATTTTTTACATCAAAATTCAAATCAAAATCTTCGTAAAAAGTTCCTGCAGGAAAGAAAACCGACATATTTGCTAAAGCAAAATTGCTGTCTTTATTCGCTTTGACAAAATAGTTCGATTGCACTGGCTCAGGAGCGATAGTTGTAGACAATAAATCATATTGAATAGGAATAGCTATTGTTTTTTTATTTCCAAAAAAATCCGAAACTTCAATACGATATAACGATGCTAAATTTGGAGTTACCTGTAAAACTCCTTTATTTTCATCGGCTTGGATAATGCTCAGATTATAAGGCGTTTTCGTGAATAATTTCTGAACCCGTTGCTGCATTTTCTTATATCTCGAATAATCAATCAGCGCATTGATATAGCGCATTTCGTCAAATGAATAGGTATTGAATTCATAACCGAAATTTGGTTTTCCATTATAAAAAGACTGCACTTTATATACTCCGTTATTATTAAACGAAACATCATCAGTATCATAAGCCGATATACCAAAACCTATTGTACCGTTTGCAACTACTTTATCAGAAAGGTAAGTTCCATCTTTTTGCAAAGAAACATTTAGCAACAAAGGTCGTTTCGAGTGATTAACCGTAGTTTTCGAATCCAAAGGATACACATAAACTCCGGAAACGACAGGTTTCTTTGTATCTTTTAAAAATTTATCGTACCCAAAAAGCAGCGGATTGATTATAAACTCTGTTTTAGTATCTCGAAATTCAAAATGTAAATGTGGTCCTTCTGAAGCTCCTGTATTCCCGGAAAAAGCAATGATTTCTCCTTTTTTTACTACCATTTCATCAGGTTTAAAAAACATTTCGATTTCAAATGATGCTTCTTTATAATGCGTTTTCTTGATGTAGTTTTCTATTTCGCTATTGGCCATTTTTAAATGCCCATAAACTGATGTGTACCCATTGCGATGGTTGATGTAAATTGTTTTTCCGTTTCCAAAAGTTGAAATCTTTATTCTGGACACATAACCATCGGCCACTGCATATACTTTCAATCCTTCTTTTTGTTGCGTTCTTAAATCAAAACCTGCATGAAAATGGTTGGGTCTCAATTCTCCAAAATTTCCTGATAATTGCATCGGAATATCTAAAGGAGATCTAAAATAATCTTTTGGATAGTCAACTTGTGCAAAAACAGAAGTGCAAAAAAATAAAAAAAATACAGAAAATCTCATCGTTTACATTTTTGCTAAGATAAAAAAAGTATTCAAAACAGCGATAAAAAAAATGGTTCGTAACCATTTGTACAACTGATATTTAATTAATTTAATGCAAAAAAAATAATAAAATATTGCAAAATTAAAAAGGAATACTAACTTTGTATGATTATGTAATGAATAAGATATATAATGAGTGCAATTGCAGAAATTATTGATACTCTTGAAAGTAAGATTGAAAAACTTTTCACAAAAATAAAAGGTTTGGAGAAAAATAATCAAGATTTGAAAAACGAATTAACAAAAACTGCATCCCTAATACAAACTCAGTCACAAGAGATTGAAGCGCTAAAAACGCAGTATGAAACACTCAAAGTAGCAAATACATTACTAGGCAGTGACGATAATAAAAGAGATACGAAGCTTAAAAT
Source organism: Flavobacterium sp. XS2P24 (assembly GCF_030010285.1). Taxonomy (NCBI): domain Bacteria; kingdom Pseudomonadati; phylum Bacteroidota; class Flavobacteriia; order Flavobacteriales; family Flavobacteriaceae; genus Flavobacterium; species Flavobacterium sp. XS2P24. The sequence goes on along the minus strand of NZ_JASCRU010000022.1, from coordinate 28,616 downwards.
AAATTCATTAATTCGCGAAATTGATTACTGTATAGCACAGCTATCAGATTAATAAAAGATATGGACGAAAAGCTTAAAATTAAAATATCAATCGCAGACAGAGTCTACCCGTTAACGGTTGATTTCTCTCAGGAAGAAGGCCTTAGAAGCGCTTCAAAAAAAATTGATACGATGATCAAGCAATTTGAAGAAAATTATGCTGTTCGTGACAAGCAAGATGTATTAGCCATGTGTGCTTTACAATTTGCCTCACAAACAGAACAAAAACAAATTGATAATGCGATAGATGGAGAAGCAACTATCGAAAGAATTAAAAAAATCAATGCGATTTTAGATCAATATCTCGACAAATAAACGTTCTTTACAAAAACTAAGATACTGCCTACATTAGTTCATATTTGGTAAACTCAACACTAACAATTTAGAATGAGCAAATCATCGTTACTATAGCAAGCCAATTCAGTTTGGAAGCTTGAACAACGAGTTAGCTCAAAACTTGTCTTTTCGAGTTTATACAAGCAATCTAATGTAGGCTTTTTTATATATAAATTTTAACAAACATGGACAACATATTAACGATTATTATTTCAGGAATTATAGGTATTGCGGGAGGTTTTGGGATCGCCAAATTGATTGAAAAAAGCAATATTTCAAACTTAATTAAAAACGCAAAAAAAGAAGCAGCATCCATATTAAAAGATGCAAATCTGGAAGCTGAAAACATAAAAAAAGATAAAATTCTTCAAGCAAAAGAAAAATTTATTGAATTAAAATCAGAGCACGAACAAGTTATTTTATCCCGTGATAAAAAAGTTGCAGAAATAGAAAAAAGAGTTCGTGATAAAGAATCTCAAGTTTCTAATGAATTATCAAAAGCTAAAAAAGTAAATGATGATTTCGAATCTAAAACTTTAGAATACACCACTAAAATTGAAAACCTAGATAAGAAACAATCTGAAGTTGACAAATTGCATAAAAGTCAATTGCAACAATTGGAAGTTATCTCTGGTTTATCTGCTGAAGAAGCTAAAGATCAATTAGTAGAAGGATTGAAGGCGGAAGCAAAAAGCAAAGCAATGTCTCATATTCAAGACACTATTGAAGAGGCAAAATTGACTGCACAACAAGAAGCTAAAAAAATCATCATCAATACCATTCAAAGAGTTGGTACAGAAGAAGCAGTAGAAAACTGTGTTTCGGTATTTAACATTGAATCTGACGACGTAAAAGGTAGAATCATTGGTCGTGAAGGTAGAAACATAAGAGCACTGGAAGCGGCAACTGGAGTAGAAATCATTGTAGATGACACACCAGAAGCAATTATCCTTTCTTGTTTTGATCCTGTACGTAGAGAAATTGCACGTTTGGCTTTACATAAATTAGTAACTGACGGAAGAATTCACCCAGCTCGTATTGAAGAAGTAGTTGCAAAAACTGCTAAACAAATTGACGATGAAATTATAGAAGTTGGTAAACGTACCGTTATCGATTTAGGAATTCACGGCTTACATCCTGAATTGATTAAAGTGGTAGGACGTATGAAATACCGTTCTTCTTACGGACAGAATTTATTACAACACTCCCGTGAAGTTTCTAAACTTTGTGGAATCATGGCTGCTGAACTTGGTCTAAACGTAAAATTGGCTAAAAGAGCTGGTTTATTACACGATATTGGTAAAGTACCAGATGCTGAAAGTGATTTACCACACGCATTATTAGGAATGCAATGGGCGGAGAAATATGGTGAAAAAGAAGAGGTTTGTAACGCTATTGGAGCACACCACGATGAGATTGAAATGAAATCATTATTATCGCCAATTATTCAGGTTTGTGATGCAATATCAGGAGCAAGACCGGGAGCGAGAAGACAAGTATTGGATTCTTATATTCAACGTCTAAAAGATCTCGAAGAAGTAGCTTACGGATTCAGCGGTGTAAAAAACGCTTATGCAATTCAAGCTGGTAGAGAACTTCGTGTAATTGTGGAAAGCGAAAAAGTTTCTGATGAAAACGCAGCTAACTTATCTTTTGATATCTCTCAAAAAATCCAAACGGAGATGACGTATCCTGGACAAGTTAAAGTAACTGTAATTCGTGAAACAAGAGCCGTGAATATCGCTAAATAATTTATTTAAATTTTAATAAAAAAAAACTTCTCATCACTGAGAAGTTTTTTTTTACATGCTATTTAATTACTTTATAAGATACTTTATGATCTATCGAACACAATTAACTAATCACTTAAACTGTCGTGAAAAACGATTTTAAAAGTAGTTCCTACTCCTACTTCACTTTCAACCGAAACAGTCCCTTTCATCGATTCTATTTGATTCTTCGTGATATGCAATCCTAATCCCCTTGCCTCTTCATGCTTGTGAAATGTTTTGTACATACCAAAAAGAGAATCTCCATATTTCTTCAAATCGATACCCAATCCGTTATCAGAAATTGACAACGTTTTTTTACCATTTTCCAAAGCGAAAAAATATTTTATCTCTACTGGTTTATTAGGGTTCGAATATTTTATGGCATTTGTTGTAAAATTCAACAAAATACTTTCTAAATACGCGGGATTAAAATCGACAAAAACGCCCTCAGGAATCTCATTAATAATGGCAGCTTGATTATAATTTTTTAAATTCTTGATCAAATCTAAAGTCTTATTTAAATATAAATTCAAGTCTAATGATTTAATCGGAATGTTCGAATTACTTTGTAATAGCACCAATTGAGTCAAATTAGCAATTGTTTCGTTTAAATCATTGGAAACAGTGCGCAAATGAGCCAACATTTCTTTGTTACTCTCTAAATTATCATCCTCATCTATAATGTCTAATAGTGATTTAATATTTCCTGCTTGTGTATTTAAATTATGGGATACAATATGTGAAAAATTCAATAGTCTGCTATTTTGCTGACTATACAATTCCATTGTTCGCACTAATTCTAGCTCTTTTTCTTTTTGCGAAGAAATATCAGTATGCGTGCCAATAACTCGCAATGGCTTCCCTTCTTCATCACGCTCAATTACTTTTCCTCTGTCTAAAATCCATTTGTATTTTCCGCTGGAGGTTAAAACACGGTGGTAATTTTCATAAAAAGGTATTTTATTATCAAAATGATCATGGATTTCGGAGTAATATTTTTCTAAATCATCCGGATGAACAATTTCGTCCCAACGTTCCGGATTATCAAAAATATCCAAAGACTCCTGCTCCAAAATTTTCATCGATTGTGAGGAATAAAAGACTTTGTTAGTCGTTAAATCCCAATCCCATACTCCTGCAGTAGAAGCTTCAAGAGCAAATTTAAATCGTTCTTCAGAAATTTTAAGCTTGATTTCCTGTTCTTTTAAGTCCGTTACATCTGAAATTCTTCCATAAAAAGCAATATTCCCATCAGGATATAATTCTGGTTTTGATGAAACTTTAAGCCATCTCAATCCCTTTTCAGGCAATAAAACTCGAAACTCAAAATCCCATCTTGTAATATTCCTTTTTGCATTTACCAATGACTGAAAAAACGACAATCGATCCGCTTCAAATATCCTGTTATAGATCACATATTTGTCACTGTCAACAAAATGATTTGAAGACAGCTCAAAAAAATCGTCTACCGATTTACTCACTAAAGGAAATAAATAGGTATTGTCAGGAGCAATCACAAATTCAAAAATTAAATCTGGAATCTCATTAAATAATTTACTGTAAAAATCATTTACCTCTTGGCAATTTCCGTTTTGGGGAAAATCAAAAACCATACTCTTTTTTATAACATTTAATATATGAACAATTTAGATTATATTTTTTATTTAACAGACAAATTAACAATAAAATCGCACCAATTTGATGAGATTATAAACTGAATTTTCAGAAATTTAATTTTAGGCTTAATCCGTAAACCTTTTCTTTCTTAAATAATTCTAAATGTTAAATTATTAACAAAATGTTATTTTCTGGGATGAAATGAATTTAGAACTTGAGTCAGAAACGTTCTGTCAAGATGTACATATATTTCTGTCGTTGTTATCGATTCATGCCCAAGCATCAATTGTATAGAGCGCAAATCAGCCCCGTTTTCTAAAAGATGAGTAGCAAAAGAATGTCGTAAAGTATGCGGACTTATCGTTTTATTCAAATCTATTTTGACCGCTAAGTTTTTAATAATAGTAAAAATCATAGCCCTGGTTAACTGTTTTCCTCTTCTGTTTAAAAAGAGCGTATCCTCAAAACCTTTTTGAATAGTAATATGAGTTCTAATGGTATTCCTGTAAATTTGAATGTACTTCTGCGTCAAATCACTTATGGGCACAAAACGCTGTTTATTACCTTTACCCGTTATTTTAACAAAACCTTCCTCAAAAAATAAATCCGAAATTTTCAAAGAAACTAATTCGGAAACCCTTAATCCACATCCATAAAGGGTTTCGAGCATGGCGCGATTGCGTTCGCCTTCGTTAGTGGTTAAGTCAATTGCAAAAATAAGACTATCAATCTCTTCCACCGATAAAGTATCCGGAAGTTTCCTGCCTGTTTTGGGAGTTTCAATAAGTTCTAATGGATTATCTGCTCGATAATCTTCAAAGACCATATAACTAAAAAAACTTTTAAGACCCGATATGATTCTGGCTTGTGAACGTGGATTGACTTCCTTAGCTACACTATAAATAAATTGCTGAATCGTTTCTTCTTCAATTTTTATTGGTGAAACAACAATTCCATTTTTAGTCAAAAAAAGACACAACCGTTCAATATCGAAAGAATAATTATCTATAGTATTCTTAGACAAACCGCGTTCAATTTTCAAGTATGACTGATAGCTTTTGATGCAGGAAATCCAATTCATAGTTGCAAAGTAACGCTTTTTTGAGCATAAAAAAACCACTACAAAGAGTGGTTTTAAAAGTATTTTTTAAGAATAATAGGTTATTTTCCCCATTTTCCTCCACCCAAATAAAATCCTAAATGAATCCCTAAATAAGAATTTGCTACAGAGCCTTTATTAACTCCGTTAGAATCTTCTAAATTAGTATCAGGAACTAAATTATACTCCAGACCCATTCTGAATTTACCCCATTCAAAACCAGCTCTAACTAAACCACCAAATACACCGCTAACTTCCGGTTGTAATTCTGTTCCAGCATCCACATCAGCTTCATTAAATTCAACATTTCCAATAGCATAATAACCCGCTCCACCTCCAATATAAGGGACAAAAGATTTTCCAGATTTGTTAAAATAATAATCATAAGTGCCTAAAAACGAACTACTCGCAGAAAGCTTAGCATTATCAATTTGCCCATTAGTACTTTCTACATCACGAACTATCGCTGCAACACCCATTCTTAAACCAACATTCATATTATCCTGAATATTATACTTTGGTTCCAAAGAAAATAAGATGCCACCACCTCCATTAGTAGGAACAACTCCTAAATCTAAACCAACTCTAAAACCATCTTTTTTTTGCGAATAAACGTTGAAACCAACGAAAGTAATAAGTACTGCTAGAATAATTCTTTTCATTTTTTATGTTTAATTGTTAATAACGACATAAAAGTATATTAATTATAAAGTACTACACTTCCTACCTATTATAAGTTATTAACATATTATAATTATGACTTTACATAAAAAAACCTCCCAAATTGGGAGGCTTAGAATATAACTTTTTTAAAAATATTAAAATTTGTAACCTACTGAAATTTGAAAAACAGAATTTTTAGATTCATCTTCTCCGGGGAAAATTTCATCTTGCAAACGTGTCAGGCCTAAACTATAACGCACACCAATCATAAAGTTTGGCGTAATATCATATCCTGCACCAAAATTCAAACTTACATCGGTTGATTTAAGCTCGTCCTTAACGTCCTCTGATTCTCCACCGGATTTAGCTTTGGCTGATACTAAAAATCCTATTTGAGGACCAAGTTCAAGACTAAAAGCATCCGCTACATAATATTTAGCCATAACCGGAATAGTAATGTAATCTAATTTCAAATCTCCACTTATCCCCTCAAACTCTAATTCAGTTCCCTGCGCAGAGTACAAAACTTCAGGTTGAATAGCGAATTTATTACTAATCATAAATTCTCCAAAAAAACCAACATGAAATCCTACTAAAGATTTAGTATTTACTCCATCTACATCAGCATTAGTAATTGTGGAGATATTCAAACCTCCTTTAACCCCAAATGCCATATCTGCTTTTTCTTGAGCATTCACAAAACCAAAAGTGAACACCATAACTACCATTAAAATAATTTTTTTCATGATTCATCATTTAAAATTAATACTACCAAAGTTAAAAAAATCAAATAGGAGAAGGCTTATTTAAAAGAAAAACTCGTTGAGTATCAAATAAATCAGATTAAAAACAGTAAAAAAATATTTCGTAACTATCTGACTATCATTATTTTATATTTTTTATAAATTTAAAAACATAAAATAAAGGTAAAAAGAGAGCACTTAATATTGCTTTTGTAATTTATTGGACTAATTTTTGCAAGAATTGGTTTTAAGAAAAATTAGACAATAATACTTAAACAAAATAGTTTTAAGTAAAAGTCCCAATTCAATTATTAATATAAAAAAACAAATTATGAAGAGAATAATTTTAGTAGCAGTAGTACTTCTTGTCGCGTCTGTAGACATGCAAGCTCAATTGGTCAAGTTTGGAATTAAAGCTGGTTTAAACTATGCCAATCAAACTGGAAGCGACATAACCCTTACCAGTGATAATTATGATAATGAAGCCATTACGAGTTATCATGCAGGTTTAATTGCCGAAATCAAAGTAACCGATGGTTTTTCAGTTCAGCCCGAATTATTGTACTCTACTCAAGGTGCAACCTATAAGAATGCTGCTGAAGAATTCAAAAATGAATTGGGGTACCTGTCTATTCCCGTTCTAGCAAAATTTAATTTTAATAAAACAGTCAGTCTTGATCTTGGTCCCCAAGCCTCTTTTTTATTAAGCGAAAGAAAAAATGTGGATTTTAAAGAGTCTGAAACTTTTGAGTTTGGAGTTGCCGGAGGTTTAACATTAAATGTTACAAAAAGCATTTTTCTGCAAGGACGTTATGTATTAGGTCTTACTGAAGCATCTAAAGATGCTGATGTCAAGAACTCAGTAGTGCAAATTTCTGCTGGATTTAAATTCTAGAAATAAAAAAATTAAATTTATCAAAACCGTTCTTTAAATTAGAACGGTTTTTTTATTTTTACCAAAACTGGAATTATGAAAATAAGTATCATCAACGGACCAAATCTCAATCTTTTAGGAAAACGCGAACCAGAAGTTTATGGCAGCTTAACTTTTGAAGAATATTTTACGACTTTACAAATAAAATTTCCAACAATAGAATTCTCTTATTTTCAGAGTAATATTGAAGGAGAATTAATTGATAAAATTCAGGAATTTGGTTTCACCTACGATGGTATTATTCTAAATGCTGGCGCTTATACCCACACTTCCATTGGCATTGGTGACGCCATAAAAGCTATCACAACTCCAGTTGTTGAAGTCCATATTTCGAATACATTTTCACGTGAAAGTTTCAGACATCAGTCCTACATTTCTGGAAATGCAAAAGGAGTAATCTTAGGTTTTGGTTTAAAAAGTTATGAATTGGCTATCCAATCTTTCGTGTAAGTCACATTTTAGAATAAAAATATTCTTATAAATGTTTAACAAATAATTAATAGCCTCTTTTTAAACTTCTTATATTTTTGTGAAAGAAAAAACTTTCATGAGAAAATACTACCTACTTCTAATTTCATTGGTATCGCTTACCAACCATGCACAAATAAAAGGAACCGTTTCTGACGAAAAAGGGAATCCCCTACCTTTTGTGACTATTTTTCAAGAAGAAACCTATAATGGGACTACCTCAAATGAAGTAGGAAAATATGAACTCAACTTGAAGAAAGCGGAAAAGCAAACAGTAGTATTCCAATTTTTAGGTTTTAAAACGCAAAGAATAACAATTCAAACGGATAAATTACCCTATTCATTTGACGTTAAAATGATTGAAGAAAGTTATTCTTTAAACGAAGTGGTTATCAACACCAAAATCAATCCTGCAATTGCTATCATAAAAAATGCGATTGCCAGCAAAAAAGAAAATACTGAAAAAACAGCACGATTCAATGCTGATTTTTATTCCAGAGGAATTTTCAAACTTAAAAATGCCCCTAAAAAAATATTCGGCCAAAAAATTGGCGATCTGAATGGTTCTTTGGATTCTACAGGAACGGGTATTATTTCATTGTCTGAAACTTTTTCTAAAATTACTTTTGAGAAACCCAATAATTTAAGAGAAGTCGTAACCGCCTCCAAAGTAAGCGGAAGAGATAACGGCTACAGTTACAATACGGCCAGATCTTCGTTTTATGACTTCTATGACAATACGATTGACTTTGGGGTTAATATGATTTCTCCAATCGCAAATAATGCCTTCAATTATTATAAATATAAACTGGAGAGCACTTTTTATGATGACAATAATCAAATGATTAATAAAATAAAAGTTACTGCAAAACGTGACAGCGAACCTGTTTTTGAAGGTTACATTTATATTGTTGAAGATTCTTGGGCGATATATGCCGTTGACTTGGATATTAAAGGTTACCGAATGAAAGAAGAATTTGTAGATGTAATGACCTTAAAACAAAACTTCAGTTACAACAAAAGCAACAAAATATGGGCAAAAAATACCCAAAGTCTCGATATTACAGCCGGAGCCTTTGGAATAAAATTCGATGGGAAATATACCTATGTCTACAGTAATTATGAATTTGTAAACTCATTTGCTAAAAAAACGTTTACAAATCAAATTACAAGTGTCGAAATAAATTCAAATAAAAAAGATTCTATTTTTTGGAATAGCAACAGACCCATTCCTTTAACCATTGAGGAAAGCAATGATTACATTCGAAAAGACAGTATTTATAAGGTTCGAAATTCTAAAAAATATTTAGATTCTATTGATGCAAAAGGGAATAAATTCAAACTGCTGAAAATCTTAACGGGTTATACTTATAGAAACAGTTCAGAGAAAAATTCCTTTAGTTATGAAGGATTACTAAATCTGGGTTCTCTAAGTTTCAATACTGTACAAGGATATAATTTTGATTCTGGATTTAGATACACCAATTGGAAAAATCAGGAAAACAAAGGAATATATACTTCTATAAGTACTAAACTCAATTATGGTTTTGCTGAAGATCGTTTGCGTATAACAGGACAATTTATCCATCGGTTCAACAACCAGAATTATGCCACTCTATACTTGACCGGAGGAAATACAGTGAAACAATTTAATGCAGAACAACCCATTAGTGCTACAATAAATTCGATAAGTTCATTAGCATTTAAGAACAATTATATGAAGCTGTATAACCTTGAATTTGCAACAATTGGCTATAGCCAAGATATTGCAAATGGAGTGAACCTAAATGGAAAAATAGAATACCAACAACGCAAACCATTATTCAATACTACTGATTTCTCATTTTTTAACAAAAATGATTTATACACTTCGAATAATCCTTTGGTTCCAGATGATTTCACAACTCCAGCTTTTGAAAAACATCATTTGATGAAAGCGAATCTAAATGCAAGAATAAATTTTGGAAATAAATATTCTTCCCGTCCAGACGGAAAATATAATATTAGAAATGAAAAATATCCCACATTATTTTTAGGGTATGAAAAAGGCTTTGCTGCCAATGAAAAAAAATATGAATTTGACCACATAAATGCACGATTAACTTATGATTTAAAATTGGAAAATAAAGGAACTCTAGGAATGAATTTAAAAGCTGGAAAATTCCTGAATGCAGAAAATATCTCCTTTGTAGATTACAAACATTTCAATGGAAATCAAACACACATAGGTCAGACAGAGCGCTACTTGAATGTTTTTAACTTATTGCCTTATTATTCTAACAGTACAAATGACCGTTATTTTGAAGCACATGCAGAATACAATGACGAAGGATATTTCATGAATAAAATTCCCTTGTTGAATAAATTAAAATCAACATTAATTCTAGGTGCTCATACACTTTCTACACCAAATGTTAAGCCATACACTGAGTTCACGGTAGGCTTAGATAATTTAGGATTTGGAAAATTTAAGATACTAAGAATTGACTATGTACGTTCCTACCAAAATGGATTTCAAGGTGACGGAGTAGTTTTTGGACTTAAATTTTTAAATATTTTAGAGTAAAACTTCCACAAGAAAAAAAGGCACAAGAAATAATCTTCTTGTGCCTTTTTTAGCTTTTATAAATTTCAAAATGAATTAAATTATAAAATTAATTCGGTTCTACATGAATTAAAACATGACCTAATTCAGGTATTTCCTCCCGCAACGTATCTTTCAGTTTATGTGCTAAGTCATGCCCTTCTTTTACCGTAATATTCGAATCTACAATTGCATGTAAATCTACGTGATATTGCATTCCTGCTTTTCGAATAAAACACTTTTCAGTATCTATTATTCCGTCTACTTGAAGTGAAACTATTCTAATTTGCTCTATCAAATCATCGTATAAATGTTCGTCCATGATTTCGCCCAAAGCGGGTCTAAAAATAAGATAACTGTTATAAAGAATAAATCCTGAAGCAAAAAGTGCTGCCCAATCATCGGCTGATTCGTATCCATTTCCTAAAATCAAAGCAATTGAAATCCCAAGAAATGCCGCTACAGATGTTATTGCATCGCTACGATGATGCCAAGCATCAGCTCTTAATGAGGAACTATTTGTTTGAATACTCCTTTTCATCACTACTCGAAAGGAATACTCTTTCCAAATAATTATTGCCCCTAGAACGATTAATGTCCATGGTTTTGGCAATTCATGTGGCGTACCAATATTGATGATACTTTCATAAGCGATGATGGTGGCAGAAGTGATTAAGAAACCAACAACCAAAAAAGTGATTAAAGGCTCTGCCCTTCCATGTCCGTAAGGATGATTTTTATCAGCAGGTTTATTCGAATATTTTATTCCAAATAAAACTAAAAATGAAGCAAAAATATCCGTGGTAGATTCAATTGCGTCCGCTATTAAAGCATACGAATTTCCAAAAAAACCTGCCAGACCTTTAATAATGGCCAAAGATGTATTTCCAATAATACTAAAATAAGTGGCCTTTATCGCTGTTTGTTCCGTTGACATGCTCTTTTTCTAAAGATGAATTAAAATTAAAAACGTTTAAGTAAACCGTATTGAATGGTTAGATTCAAATCTTATTTGGTGTACTTAAACGATATTTTTGTAATTATTTATTTGATTTATGCACGTACAATATTAGCTCCAATAGCTCTCAATCGTTCGTCAATGCGCTCGTACCCTCTGTCTATTTGTTCAATATTCTGAATTGTACTCGTTCCTTTTGCTGAAAGCGCAGCAATCAATAATGAGATTCCTGCACGAATATCTGGTGAAGACATTGTAGTGGCTTTCAATTGTGATTTGAAATCATGTCCCATAACGACGGCACGATGTGGATCACACAACATGATTTTAGCCCCCATATCGATTAATTTATCCACAAAGAACAATCTGCTTTCAAACATTTTTTGATGAATCAAAACATCACCTCTTGCTTGAGTGGCAACAACAAGAACAATACTCAATAAATCTGGAGTAAATCCAGGCCAAGGAGCATCTGCAATTGTTAAAATAGAACCGTCAATATCTGTTTTTACTTCATATCCATCTACGTGAGCAGGAATGTAAATATCATCTCCTTTACGCTCCAGGGTAATTCCAAGTTTTCTAAAAGTATTAGGAATTACTCCTAAGTTATCCCAACTTACATCTTTTATCGTAATTTCTGATTTTGTCATTGCAGCAAGACCTATCCAACTTCCTATTTCAATCATATCCGGAAGAATTCTATGCTCACAACCACCTAAACTTTCAACACCTTCAATAGTCAATAAGTTAGACCCAACACCTGTAATTTTAGCTCCCATGGAGTTTAACATCTTACACAATTGTTGTAAATAAGGTTCACAAGCAGCATTATAAACTGTTGTTTTTCCTTTGGCCAAAACGGCAGCCATAACAATATTTGCTGTTCCGGTAACTGAAGCTTCGTCCAGTAACATATCGGCACCTTTCAATCCTTTAGGCGCTTCTACTCCATAAAAATGATCTTCTCTATTGTAACGGAATTTTGCTCCAAGATTTATAAATCCTTCAAAGTGAGTATCTAATCTTCTACGTCCAATTTTATCACCACCTGGTTTTGGAATATATCCTTTTCCAAATCGTGCCAAAAGTGGTCCAACAATCATAATCGATCCACGAAGAGAACCGCCTTCTTTCTTGAATGCTTCGGTTTCTAAATACTGAATATTTACTTCATCAGCTTGAAAAGTATACGAGCCAGATCCTGTTTTTTGGATTTTAACTCCTAAGTTTCCTAAAAGTGTAATTAGTTTATTGATGTCAATAATATCAGGAATATTATTAATAATCACTTTTTCAGGGGTTAAAAGAACAGCACATAAAATTTGTAATGCTTCATTTTTGGCTCCTTGTGGCGTGATTTCTCCTTTAAGACTAATGCCGCCTTCTATTTTAAAAATTCCCATATTTTTTTACAATTATGAATTATGAATGAATAAACTATGAATTGATAAACTACGATTTTTTAAACTCATAACTTATAATTGATACCTTATAACTAAATTTTACAACGGTTTTCTATTTTGATTTTTGTGAATCGGATTTGGCTTTCCAGTTTTTGTATTCTTATTACTTTGAATTTTTGGCGGACCAGCCGGTGAGATTTTATTAGAAACTCGCTTATTGGTTCGCAATAAATCAGTGGTATTAAGAAGCTCTTCGGTACTTTGAAGCAAATTCAATTTACCGTCTGACAATTCATATAAATGTTCGAAAATAACATCATCCTTAACAGTGTCTTTGTTCCAACTCAAATAGGATTTTTTCATGTGATTAGCAATAACTTTCACTAAAGCACTTTTCATTTCACCATCTTCCCATTTATTGGCTACATCAATCATGTATTTTATGTTGTTGCCGTAGTATCTGTATTTTGGAAAATTCTGAGGATAACTTAACACATCCGGCTTCAATTGTAATACTTCACGGGATGGAATTGGATAGGGAGAATCAGCCACTAATTTAAAATCAGACATAATAAAAATCTGATCCCACAACTTGTGCTGAAAATCAGGAACATCACGCAAATGTGGATTCAAACTTCCCATAACCTGAATAATGTATTTTGCCGCTTTGTTGCGTTCTACATCATCTTCAATTTTAGTCGCTTGATCAATTAATTTTTGCAAATGGCGTCCATATTCTGGAATAATCAAATGCGATCTTTCCGCATTATATTCCAAATGATGCACCACATCGTTCGAGTTTTCTTTAATATATTTTGAATTCATATTCGAATGTATATTTTTTAATCTTACATGCTCTTTTTCGAAGATTTGCAATCATTCGATTGTATATGCATCAAAATTTAGTTTTGTATCTAAAGAGAAATAATTCCCTTAATGGTAGAAACTTCTAGGTATTTATCTACTATTTCTTGTGAATCTTTCATGGTTACGTCAACAGATATACTGGTAAACTTACCCGTCTTAGATTTTGTCGTTTTTATGACCGCTCCCATACAATCAAAAGCCAGTTGAACACGTTCGATATTGTCCTCTTCAGTTGGCACAATAAATTTAAACAAGTATTCTGCCGGCCATGTATTGCTCATGTCCAACTCTACTTTTAATCTATCATAAAATTCTTGAGTGTTCTTATCCATTTTTCATTTAAAAATAAAGGCAAATATACAGTTTCAAACGTAAATTATGAATTTTGAATTATGATTTTTTACCTAATATTATTTTAACCGCAATCATTTTTTCAAATCCGAATAAGTTTAAGTAAATTTGCCCCTTATTTTTTAAAGGTGCAGAAAGAAATCATAGTTATCATTGGCGGTCCAGGAACAGGTAAAACAACTATCATCGATGGATTGATAGCCAAAGGACATTGTTGTTATCCCGAAATTTCACGGGAAGTAACTTTGGAAGCAAAAAAACAAGGAATTGAGCAATTATTCCTCGAAAAACCACTCTTATTCAGCGAATTACTCCTTGAAGGAAGAAAAAAACAATTTCATAATGCTTCCAAAGAGCCACATGAAATCGTTTTTATTGACCGAGGAATTCCAGATGTTTTGGCTTACATGCATTACATTGGCGATAGCTATCCTGCGTCTTTTGACATCGCTTGTCGCGAACATACGTACTCAAAAATCTTCATTCTTCCGCCTTGGGAAGAAATTTATATTAGCGATCACGAACGTTATGAAAACTTCGAACAAGCTAAACTTATCTATAATCACCTTACTGAAACGTATCAAAGTTACGGCTACGAACTCATAGAAGTTCCTAAAGATACTCTGGATAACAGAATTCTTTTTATCTTAGATGAAATTTCTAAATAATTTTCAAGTTTGGAAGTTACAATTTGGGATTTTTTCTACGAATTGAAATCTGTAATCTATGCAAGAAGCGTTAGCTATTCTTCAAAAATATTGGAAACACGACAAATTCAGGTCGCTGCAAAAGGAAATTATTGATTCCGTTTTAAGTGGTCAAGATACCTTTGCATTGATGCCAACCGGAGGAGGAAAATCTATATGTTTCCAGATTCCAGCAATGATGAACGAGGGAATTTGTCTGGTAATTTCGCCATTAGTAGCGCTGATGAAAGATCAAGTTGTTAATTTGCAAAAGCGAAATATCAAAGCCATTGCATTAACTGGAGGCATCAGATCCGAAGAAATGATTGATTTATTGGACAATTGCCAATTCGGTAATTATAAATTCCTCTATTTATCTCCGGAACGCTTACAATCTGACTGGATTCTGGAACGAATAAAAAGCCTTCCCATAAACTTAATTACCATTGATGAAGCGCATTGCGTATCACAATGGGGACACGATTTCCGACCTGCTTATTTGAAGATTTCGGCATTAAAAAAACATTTCCCAAAAGTACCTTTCCTTGCATTAACGGCTACTGCAACTCCAAAAGTCAAAGAAGATATCATCACTGAACTTGGATTGCATGATGTACACGTTTTTGAGAAATCATTTGCAAGAGAAAATATAGCCTACATGGTTTTTGAAGTAGAAGACAAACTTTTCAGAATAGAACAAATCCTGAAGAAAAATCCAGAATCATCTATCATTTATGTTCGAAACAGAAAATCGTGTCTGGACATTTCGGCACAACTGAATTCGTTAGGATTTAAAGCAACATATTATCACGGCGGACTTTCGTCCAAAGAAAAAGATAAAAACATGCAATTGTGGATGAATGAAGACGTTCAGGTTATTGTGGCCACCAATGCCTTCGGGATGGGAATTGACAAAGCCAATGTAAAAACAGTAATCCACATTCAACTACCTGAAAATTTAGAGAATTATTACCAAGAAGCGGGACGTGCCGGAAGAAATGGAGAAAAAGCCTATGCTGTCTTACTAACAAGCCCTTCGGATATAATTCAGGCTGAAAACCAATTTATAAATATTCTTCCTGATAAAAAGTTCTTGAATCTCATGTATGTAAAACTCTGCAATTATTTTCAGATAGCTTACGGAGAAGGAATCAACGAGCAGTTTACATTCAATTTGAATCATTTTTGTTTAAAATATGAATTCCCCACATTGAAAACATACAATGCAATGCAATTTCTGGACAGACAAGGAATTATCAATTTGTCTCAAGAGTTTTCTGAAAAAATTACATTACAATTTCTTATTCCTTCCAAAGAAGTGATTCGTTATATGAGTTTGAATCCGAATGACGAAGAAATTATTTTAGCAATATTGCGAACCTATCCCGGAATTTATGAAATGCAAACCGCTTTCAACCTGCAATTGATTGCCAAAAAATCAAATCACAAGGAAGCTGAAATACAAACGGTCTTACATAAATTAAAAGGAAAAGAAATTATTGAGTACCATTCGAAAAATAATGATTCCACATTAATTTTTAATGAAGTTCGGGAAGATGAAAGAACTATCAGTAGGGTTTCAAAATATTTAGAAAATCAAAATCAACTAAAGAAAGAACAACTTCAATCCGTTCTGAATTATATTACCGAAAAAAAGGTTTGCAAGAACAAGCTTATCTTGAATTATTTTGGAGAAAAAACGGATGTTGATTGTGGAATTTGTTCCTTTTGTATTACCAAGAAAAACAAGAAAAAAGACAACACGTCACTTTCTGCAGCAATCATAGCTTTATTACAGTCTGAAGATTTAAATTCGAGAGACATACAAAACAGAACTAAAAATAACCCTGACGAAGTTATCTTTGCACTTCAGAATTTATTAGAAAACAACACAATTTTGGTTAAACCAAATAATAAATATACTTTAAAATCATAATGGAAAAATTACGAATTGTTTTTATGGGAACGCCCGAATTTGCAGTGGGAATATTAGATACCATACTCAAAAACAACTACGAAGTTGTGGGTGTCATTACTGCCGCAGATAAACCTGCCGGTCGTGGACAAAAATTAAAATATTCAGCAGTAAAAGAATATGCGCTGGCTAATAATCTTATTTTATTACAGCCTGTAAATCTTAAAGACGAAACTTTTTTATCGGAATTGAAATCGTTGAATGCTAATTTACAAATCGTAGTTGCCTTTAGAATGTTGCCAAAAGTAGTTTGGGAAATGCCAGCGTTAGGCACTTTCAATCTTCATGCCTCACTCCTGCCGAATTATCGCGGAGCAGCGCCAATAAACTGGGCAATAATAAATGGGGAGACAAAAACAGGTGTGACTACTTTTTTTATAGATGACAAAATTGATACCGGCGCAATGATTTTTAGTGCCGAAACACCTATCAATGAAACCGAAAATGCGGGTCAATTGCATGACCGATTAATGGATCTTGGAAGCAAGACTGTTATTGATACTTTGGAGATGATTGAAAAAGGTAATGTATCCACAATTATTCAAAAAGACACTGCCGATATTAAAACGGCTTACAAACTTAATAAAGAGAATTGCAAAATTGACTGGACAAAACCGGCTTTAGAAATCAACAATCTAATTCGAGGTTTGAGTCCATATCCAGCAGCTTGGTGTTTCGTTCAGGACAAAAATGAAGAATGGAATGTAAAAATATACGAAGCTAAAATTGTTTTAGAGGATCATGATTACAGCATTGGAAGTTTGATTTGTACCAAAAAAGAAATGAAGATTGCGGTAGAAAATGGATTTATTCAAGTGCTAAGTTTGCAGTTTCCAGGCAAAAAGAAGATGAATACGGCAGAATTACTTAATGGAATTGCATTTTCAGCTGAAGCAAAGGCTCATTAACATCAATAAAAACGGGTGTTTTATTGATTTTAGTAAGAAATAACTTTCTAATTATTAACAAAAGAAATAAGTTATTAACAAAATAAACTAAAATCAAGCAAAACACTTGCAAGGAACGTATTTCCTACTAAATTTGTGTATTAACAATTTTTTTAACCAACAATTAATAACTAATTATTATGAACAAATCAGAATTAATCGATGCTATCGCTGCTGATGCAGGAATTACTAAAGCTGCAGCAAAATTGGCTTTAGAGTCGTTTTTAGGTAATGTAGGCGGAACTTTGAAAAAAGGTGGAAGAGTATCTTTAGTAGGTTTCGGATCATGGTCTGTTTCTGCTAGAGCTGCAAGAGACGGTAGAAATCCTCAAACAGGAAAAACTATCCAAATCGCTGCTAAAAATGTAGTAAAATTTAAAGCAGGTGCAGAATTAGAAGGTGCGGTAAACTAATTTTAGTTCCCCCAATATAATCAAAACCTTCCAGATGGAAGGTTTTTTTATGCGTTTCAACGATTTTATTTTGCATTATTATAATAAAAAACTTAAATTTAATAAAAAAACTCATTCCGATGATTACAGATAAATTAAAGAAAGGATATTTGCTTATAGCAGAGCCTACGATAATTGGGGATCTATCATTCAACAGATCGGTGATTTTATTAGCTGATTACAACGAAGAAGGATCAGTTGGTTTTATAATTAACAAACCCTTGAAATATACTATACATGATTTAATTCCGGATATAGACGCGCGATTTAAGATTTATAATGGCGGTCCGGTAGAACAAGACAACCTCTATTTTATACATAACATCCCAGAATTGATTCCCAATAGCATCGAAATCTCTAATGGAATTTACTGGGGAGGTGATTTTGAATCGACAAAGGAATTAATCAACAAAGGAGCCATTAACAACGATAACATCCGATTCTTTCTAGGTTATACAGGTTGGAATGAAAACCAACTAGAAAATGAAATGGAAAGTCATTCCTGGATTATTACCGCGAATAGCTACGAGAATAAAATAATTGGAAAATCAGCAACTCATTTCTGGAAAGAGCAAATCATGGAATTGGGAGGAGAATATATCATCTGGTCTAATGCCCCTGAAAATCCATACTTAAATTAAGTTGTACTGATCATTTCATTAAGTTTCGCTAACAATTCAACAGATACATTTGTACTGAATGCTTTTTTTCGGTATTGTGTTATCGGTTGAATTCCTTTTATGACATTTGTAATAAATAATTCATCTGCTTTTTGAAGGTCAAATGGTGAGATTACTTCCTCTACAACTTCTAAATTTCCTAGTTTTTTAGCTAAACTTAGAATTTGTTTTCTCATAACACCATTTAAGCATCCTTCAGAAACCGGAGGTGTAACTAATTTGCTACCCAATAGCATGAAGATATTACCCTGTAAAGCTTCTACAACATTTTTACTATCGTTCAACAGCAAACAATTATCTAGACCATTTTCATTTGCAAAAATGCTTCCAGTTATGTTTATAATTTTATTGGTCGTTTTAATAGACGAAAGCAATTGTTTTGTGATGTAAAAATCCTTGTATAAATCAACTTCATATTGCTTTTTTTCAATTGAATATAACGTATTTTCAAGCGCTATTGAATGAATTAGAAAAGATACCGAATTATTTTGCGGCAAATAATATCCACCGTCATTTCTATAAACGGTAATTCGAGCACGAGAAGAATTTAGCACTTGATTTTTTGCGACTAAAGAAAGTATTTGTTCTTCAAGGTATTCCATGGTGAAATTCATTGGAATTTCCATCCTAACTACACGCATTGAAGACATTAACCTAAAATAATGATCCTCGAGAAAAAGGATTTTATTGTTTATTATTTTAACCGTTTCAAAAACGGCATCGCCATATAAAAAAGCTCGGTTTTGTGTCAATATATTAGCATCCTCAGATACAATAGTTCCATTAAAATTAATCATAAAAAAAGCCCTAAATTTTATTCAGGGCAAATATAAGTTATAAAATACTATTTTACTATACGGAACCTATTAGATGTTTAAGGTCTGAGATTTGATTTTCCCACAATAATGTAGCCTCATCAACCTCATCTTTCTCTGCAAAATCAACTACCATCAAAGAAACGTCTTTGGTAAGTTCATCCACTAAAATATGCAACTCAAAAAAGTATTCTGTGTCTTTACTATTCTCATCAACCCATTTGAATTTTACTTTTTCACCTGTTTTCTTTGAAGCAAGTCTAGCTTTCTCTTGGGAATCATTCCAAATGAAGGTAAAAAACTCACCACGAGAATTCACATTATCAGCAAACCATTCAGATAAACCTGACGGAGTAGATATATATTGATACAATAATTGAGGCGAAGAATTTATTGGAAACTCGATTTCGTAACGTACTTTTTGATCCATGAGCTACATTTATTTTTTTCGAAATATATAGAATATAACTCCGAAAAAAAAGCGTTTTTAAAAATATTTTTTTTTATTAAAAATATGCTTGCAAGCATTAATTTTATTTTTATATTTGCACCCGCATTCAGGGATGGTTATCCACCCGGAATCATGGCGAGATAGCTCAGTCGGTTAGAGCGCAGGATTCATAACCCTGAGGTCCCGAGTTCAAATCTCGGTCTCGCTACCAAAGCAAAAACCCTAACATCAATATGTTAGGGTTTTTTATTGAAATAATATTTCGAAAATACAGACTTTAAAACGCTCAAGTGAGGACTTCAGTGAGGAAAGGGAGTGAGGAATTTTATAAATCGAGATACAAATTCTTCCGCATCTATTAAAAATTCAAAAACCAATTTAACCCAGCCATGCACTTATTATTTTAAAAAAGAACCTTTGACATTTTGATCAAAGGTTCTTTTATTTGGTGTTCATATCCTTTTCGATACCGGCCGCTTTACAATAATACGTAAATGCTTTAGAAAGTGAATCCATTATTGCCATCGATTTAACAACACTAAAATCAACAAAACTATTTTACTAGAAACGACTTGTTTACGGAAAACCGTAAAGGAATCGAAAAGCATTACATTATATTTGGCAAAACCACTTTCCTCCGATGTAAAAATTATAATATACGTTGGCTGAATTAATGCACAATTATGAAACAATTCTACAAGATTATTTTTTTATTTATTCTAATAAGTAATGGGTGTATTTTAAGTGCAAAAAGTATAGACCTTAAGAAAACTATAAAAATCGGTGTCACCGATAATGTTGTGAACAATTTGGCATTGTCAACGGCAACTATTTCTGGGACAACAACTGTTTGTCAAAATGCCACATCTCCTCAAATTACATTTACAGGTTCTGGAGGCACTGCTCCTTATACGTTTACTTATACCGTGACTGGTGTTGCTGGAAATCAAACTATAGCAACAACTTCTGGAAATAGTGTTACCGTTTCTGCTCCAACTGGTGCAGCTGGTACTTTCACTTATAATTTAATTAGTGTCCACGATGCTGCCAATCCAAATCCTGAACAATCCAGTTCTGGTGTTGCAATTGTAACAGTGACCGCTCTTCCAGTCGTGGATTTTACCTTTACCAATGACAATAGTTGTTCAGGAACAGCTATTCAATTTTCTTCTTCCGTAACTGGTACTGCAACTTATACTTATGCATGGGATTTTGGGGATGGCACCACTTCAACGCAACAAAATCCAAGTCATTCATTTACTTCATTAGGATGTAATACTGCAACATTTAATGTTACGTTAACCGTTACAGCTGGTGGTTGTGCAGTACCCAAAACAAAGACTATAACCGTAAAACAAAAACCGGATATTAATTTTAATGACATTAACAATCAATTTGAGCCTTTTAATAACTGCGGAAATGCATCTACAAATTCTGTATACTCGATTAATGTTGGAAATAGTTCCGTTTCAACATGTATTGCATCATTTTCTATAAATTGGGGCGATGGGAATACGCAAAATAATATAAATTTTCCTATTTCTCATACATACATAGCCGTAGGAGCTTACTCAATGACTATAACTGCAAATGGAAATAATGGTTGTGTAAATTCCAAAACCTATATAATCAAAAATGTTTCCAATCCACTTGGTGGCTTAAATAGTCCAGGTTCTACACAAAATTTGTGTACTCCAACGTCAAATTTACAATTTTCAATATCGAATTGGGGCAGTAATTCTCTCGATACAACTTATAAAATTGATTATAGTGATGGTTCGCCGATAACTATCTTGACTCAAAATCAATTAAATAGTTCCATATATTATAATCCGGGAACCCCTGCAAATTCAGCTAATTACCCAATTCCCCATATTTACTCGTCAAGTAGTTGTCCCGCCACTAGTTTTGAGGTCAAATTAGATGTAACCAATGCATGCGGTACTACACCGTTTACATTAGGAAATATATCTGTATTAACAAAGCCCGCAGCAAATTTTACAGCACCAATTAACAGCTGTATTAACAACACAGTTTTGTTTACAAACACAACTGTTTCTGGATATGGACAAAATTGTACCCAAGGCTCAATTTTTACATGGAATTTTGGAGATGGTTCACCTATAGTCACAACTGCAATTTCTGCTCCTCAAAACATTAATCATACCTATATAAACACGGGAACATATACTGTTACCTTAACAGCTCAAAATGGATGCGGAACAACAACAAAAACACAACAAATCTGCATAGAAGCTCCATTAAATCCTCAATTCACTCTTAATACTATTTCGGGTTGCACACCACAAACTATTACAGCAACAAATACAACCGTTACAACGAATTCTTGTACAACACCAACTTATGTTTGGAATGTAACCTACGTTCCTGCCTATTGCGGCACAAATATTACAGCAATTCCCAACCAAACCACAACAAACGCATCGTATAATTTTACAGAATCAGGAACTTATACCATTAAACTTGCAGCGACAAATTCTTGCTCGCCTCCACAAGTTACTTCACAAATAGTTACTATCAAGAAACCACCAACCGTAAGTATAAATCCAATTGCAAATGTTTGCCAAACAGGAAATTCCACATCTATAAATCCAACAGCAACAGTTCCAACTTGTGCAAATGCAACTTATGCTTGGAGTTTCCCTGGAGGAACACCAGCAACATCGACTTTGGCAGTTCCAGGAATAATAAGTTATACTACTGCCGGAAATCATACCGTATCTTTATCGGTAACCAATGAATGTGGCACTACGATTGCAACTGATAAAACATTCACAATCAATCCTTCGCCAACCATAACTGGAGATTTGTTTTCTTGTGTTGGTTTTACATCCCAATTATTAGGTTCGGCAACGGCGGCAACATCTTCTCCTTGGACCTCTTCAAACGCTACAGTTGCAACTGTTAGCTCAACAGGATTAGTAACAGGAGTTTCAGGAGGAAATACAACCATTACATATACCAATTCTAATAATTGTACAACAACTGCATTGTTTACTGTAAATTCTGCACCCACCATTACACCATTAGTTTCAAGCACGATTTGTATCGGTGGAACTCCTACTGTTTTATCCGTTACAGTTACTGGAGCAACCGGCACTCCTACTTATCAATGGTATTCCAATGGTACCAACAATACCACTTCTGGAACTACAATTTCTGGAGAAATTAATGCAACTTATGCTCCGCCATCAATAACGGCAGGAACATTATATTACTATTGTGTCATCACATTGCCCACTGGTGGATGTTCGAATATTAAAACCAATGTGGCAACGGTAACTATAATGCCGAATGCTACCATTACTACTCAACCCAAACCTACTCAAAATCTTTGTGTTGGTGTTACTATTCCAACTGCGCTAAGCATCAGTTATTCGGGCGGAACAGGAACTGTCAGTCATCAATGGTATTCCAATACCATAAATTCTAATTCTGGCGGTTCATTAATTACTGGAGCAACTTCTGCCACTTACACACCTCCTACTTTTACAATTCCGGGAAATTATTATTACTATGCAACAGTATCCTTAAATGGAAATGGTTGCTTGCCTGCCACCAGCAATGTGGCTGAAGTAATTGTGTTTGCTGATCCAACAATTAGTACACAACCAACTGCTTCACAAATTTTGTGTCAAAATGCAACTCCTTTAAATCTGGACATTACGGCATCTGGAGGAAATGGAACCTTTAGCTATCAATGGTACAGCAATTCGACCAATACCAATACAGGAGGTATATTAATTACGGGAGCAACAGGCAATAGTTATACTCCGCCAACAAGTGCCGTTGGCACGAAATATTATTATTGCAGTGTTAGTCAAAATAGCACTACTGGATGCAGTGTTAACAGTGCAACAGCAGCAATTATTGTAATTTCTACACCCTCCATTACACAACCCGCTTCCAGCACAGTTTGTCAAGGGGGTAATCCAACAACTTTGTCGATTACGGTTAGTGGTGCAACTGGAACTCCTCAATATCAGTGGTATTCCAATAGTGCCAATAATACAACTACTGGAGCTACCATTTCTGGAGAAACTAATTCTACTTATACTCCGTCAGCATCAACTTTGGGTACAATGTATTATTATTGCATTATCACGTTGCCTTCTGGAGGATGTTCGAGCATTACCTCAAATACTGCAACCGTCACTATCAATGCAGGAGCGACAATTAGTACACAACCAACACCAACACAAAGCATCTGTGTAGGCACCACAATTTCGACCCCATTAAGTCTAGCTTTTTCGGGAGGTACAGGAACTTCCAATTACCAATGGTTCTCGAATACAACGAATACCAATACAGGTGGTACTATCATTTCAGGTGCAACAAATGCCAATTATACGCCTTCCGTTTTTACAACAAGTGGCAATTATTACTATTATACAGTCGTAACTTTAAGTGGTAATGGCTGTGGACCAATTACAAGCGATATCGCTGAAATTGTAATTGTGGCAGATCCAGTAGTTACATCACAACCCCTAACATCTCAAACAATTTGTCAAAACGTGGTTCCGACAAGTTTGTCTTTAACGGCAACGGGTGGAATTAGTGCTGCTTATTCCTATCAATGGTTTTCGAATACCAGTAATAACACAACATCAGGTACCCCTATTTCAGAAGCAACAAGTGATTCTTATTTGCCTACGACCGGAACAACAGGAACAACGTTTTATTATTGTGAAATCAAGCAAACCAATGGTTCGGGTTGTAATGTTAGCAGCGCAACGGCAACTGTTGTCGTTAATTTATCTCCTGCAATTGTATCACAACCTGTATCAAGCACAATTTGTATTGGACAAACGCCCACAATTTTAAGCGTAAGCTACATAAACGGAGTTGGAACACCTACTTATCAATGGTATTCCAATAGTGCCAATAGTATAGTAGGAAGTACTGCTATATCAACTGCAGTAAATGCAACTTATAGCCCTCCAAATTCAACTGTTGGAACTCTATATTATTATTGCATCATCACCTTATCAACAGGAGGATGCTCCAGTCTAACATCAACTATTGCAGCCGTTACAATCAATCCTTATCCCGTAATTTCAAATAAAACATCCCTAATTTGTAGTGATAATTCTTTCACAATTACTCCCGTTACTTTAGGTGGCGATTTTGTACCTCTTGGAACAACTTACTCTTGGACGAATCCTAATATTTCTCCAGCTGGTTCTATAACAGGAGCATCGGCACAATCAAATCCACAAACTGAAATTAGCCAAACACTAATTAACACCACAACCAGTCCAGCAACGGTTACTTACACCGTTACGCCACTTTCAGGAGTTTGCACTGCTACTAATTTTACCATTGTAGTTACGGTAAATCCTGCCATTTCTCCAAATATCACTTCAACCGACAGTACTTGCTTTGGAGTTAATAATGGTGCTATTCAAACAAATATCACTGGTGGAATCCCGTTTAGTTCTGGTGCGCCTTATACCATTTCTTGGACAAGTCCAAATGGATTTACGTCTTCGCAACCAAGTATTTCTAGTTTAGCTCCTGGTGATTATAACCTTTCGATTATAGATGCAGGAGGTTGCCCAATTAATGAAACTTATACTATTACAGAACCACAAGACATTACTATTACCAACGATTTAGAAAAAGACATCACCTGTTTTAATGCTGCCAATGGAGAAATTCAAATCACAATAACTGGCGGCATATTAAATTATAAAATCGCTTGGACAAAAAATGGATTACCTTATGCTATTACAGAAGATTTATCAAGTTTGAGTCCCGGAACTTATGCAGTTACCGTTTCAGATGCTAATAACTGTGGACCAAAAACAGCCTCTTTTACGATTACCGAACCTCCCATTTTAGCTTTAAGTTTAGGAAACCAAACCAATATATTATGTTTTGGACAACCATCAGGAGCAGTAACGATAAATGTTGCTGGAGGAACATACCCCTATACTTATGCTTGGACAGGTCCAAATGGTTTCACAAATTTCAATCAAAATCTAACGGGGACTTTCGCGGGGACTTATAATTTACTGGTCACCGATAATTCGGGTTGTACCAAAAATTTAGCGGTGCTACTAACACAAACTCCAGAAATTAATATTGCGGTAACCACAACGCCTATTATCTGTTATGGTAATAATAATGCATCCATTAACATTGTAGTTTCTGGAGGTCTTGCTCCCTATCAAATTTTATGGAACAATCTCGGAAGTGGCACTTTCCAGGACAATCTTTCGGCGGGAAATTATCTCATTACAATTACTGATGCTAATAATTGTATAAAAACACTGAATGTAAATATTCCCGAAGCCCCCATTTTTACTATCAATCCAGTTGTCAAAAACATTTCTTGTTTTGGTACCAACGATGGAAGTATTAATCTGAATTTAGCAGGAGGAATTGCTCCACTAAAACTTGTATGGAGCGATGGAAGTATATCTGGTTTGACTAGAAATAATCTAAGCCCAGGTTCTTACACGGTTACGATTGTTGACAGCAAGCCTTGTACGATTACCCGAACTTTCATTATATTGGAACCTCAATTATTAGTGCTCTCAGCCAATGTCATTAATGCGTTTGATTGTGATAATGCTAATAGTGGAGTAATAAATCTTCTCGTTGCAGGTGGTTCGGCACCATTTACCTATGCCTGGTCCAACGGTGCGACAACCGAAGATTTAGTGAGTATTCCAGCAGGAAATTATTTGGTTACGGTAACAGATGCCAATGGCTGCTCCAAGCAAGCCCAATATAGTGTCAACCGACCACCACCCATCGTGACTGGAGTAGTTACCAAAACCGAATTTGATTGTGAAACCAAATACGTTAAACAAACTTTTGTAGCCCAAGTTTCTGGTGGAGTTCCGCCCTATCAATTGGTTTGGTCAAGCGGAACCGTAAGTGGTGTGAATAATGAAATGATGAATACCAATCAAAACGGAACAGCTATACTATATGTAACCGATGCTCTGGGTTGTAAAGCAAATTACACTTTCAATGTTGATGTGCCCACACTTGGAACGCCTTCATTTAATGCAACCTCATATTCATATTTAACTTATGGCACGTATTCCATAAATGACCCTTTACAGTTTACCAATACTGGAACTGGTGACTTTGTATCTGTAGCCTGGGATTTTGGCGACGGTACCTTTTCAACAGAACTCAACCCAGTGCATACCTTCATAAATCCAAAAGAGTATGTGGTAACACAAACCGTTACGTATCCTTTTGGATGCATCTATGTGCAAAAAATTACTTTTAATGTTGAAAAAGGATATTTATTTGTTGTTCCCACTGCCTTCACACCGAACAATGATAGTATTAATGATACATTCAGACCAGTGACTAAGGCCTTAAAAAATGTTAGACTGGATATTTATGATACTTGGGGTTCACTAATCTATTCAGAAACCGGAGACACTTTAAAGGGATGGGATGGTAAAATAAAAGGACAGAATGCGGAAAACGGTAATTATTATTGTAAAGTTAGCGCAGAAACCTTTTATGGAACTATTGTCAATGAAAATCACCCTTTTGTATTAATAAAATAAGCAACTAAAGAGAATGAAATTAAAATTTGTTATATACATACTATTAACTTCCATATCGATTGTTGAAGTTAAGGCGCAAGACCCTGTTTTCACGCAGTATTATTTTGTTCCTGAAACGCAGAACGGTGCGTTTACAGGAACCGTAAATACTTTAAACACAGGAATTCTACACAGAACACAATGGCCTGATGGAGCCAGAAGACTTGATACTGATTATGCATTTATCAACAGCTCAATTGGGAATTTATCAGAAGATTCTCGTCCAAATGATTCCAATCTTCAAAATATTGGAATAGGGCTGACAGTCCTAAACCAGCATGAGGTTTTTACAGATTATAATTACACTCAAATCAATGGTGTATTTTCCCTAAATCTTGACCTTGATAATTTTTATTCCGGTTTAAGAATGATTTTAGGATTAGAAGGAGGTTATGGAACTAAAAATTTTAATTTCAAAAGCCTTTTGTTTGAAGACCAAATCAATACTAACGATGGCAGCATTGGTGGTGGTAGTTTAGATCCAAGTCTTATACGCCTGCAGAACAAAATAGATTTCTTTGATATTTCTTCGGGATTTTTGCTTTATACCGATGATTTTTGGCTTGGAGCTTCAATGAAGCATCTTAACACACCCAATATTGCATTTGACTCTCAAGGTAAGCTGCCATTAGATATGAATTTCACTCTTCAGAGTGGATATTCATTTAATCTGGACGGCAATCCCGGTTTTTCGTTCTTACCGGATAATTCCAAATTAGTGCTCACATCAAACTTCATGAAACAAGGTCAGTATAACCGATTAGATTTTGGTAGTATAGTGCATTTTAATCCATTTATTATAGGAGTCATTGCTGCAACAAACCCGATGATGAAAAGTACTGACAGTCATCTTCTGACTTCAGTAAATCTGATTGGTTCAATTAAAATATACAACTTCACTTTTGGTTATTCCTATGATGTAAGTACTTCAAAAATAGAGAATACCCAAGGAGTTCATGAATTTTCGTTGACTTGGCAGATAGGCAGGGAATGTCATAGTTGTAATAATTATTTGGCAAGAAGACCCTGGGGCAGGAATTATGATGATTAAATTTTTATATGCTTGTCCGTTTAGTTGCCTATAATTCATTCCATTGATGATTGACTCCAGCAATGATTAGTCTTTCCATTGTTTTATCTTGAAAATATCTTCGATTGAATTTGTAGCAAAA
>NZ_JASCRU010000021.1:0-53789 GCF_030010285.1 Flavobacterium sp. XS2P24 | reverse complement strand
GTACCGAATGTTGCTTGAAAACGGGTTGCATAATCTTTGTTTTTAGTACTTAAAAATACTAATAATCAAGATTAAAAACAAAAAAACTGTCCGAAAATTACCTTTTCGGACAGCCTCTTTTTATTTTGATTAATTACTTCTTATGAAATTAATAATTGAAATCTATTCTGTTGTCTTCAATTTTAGCATTAGCTTTCAATGCAGGAATTACTCTATTTGCATCTGAAGCGCTTTGTGCTTTTAATTTAGTCACATAAGCAGCATGGCTTTTCAAAACCGGTGCTTTTACTGTGCTCATATTTTTTACCACATAAACTCCTGTATTTCCTTCGATTGGAGCAGATAATTTGTTTACTGCTAATGCAAATGCATTCCCAACTACTTTTGGCTCTTGACCCACACCAGGTAACATAGTGTTTTCCATAGTAAGAGCAGTCGCTTGTTGTACTGTTCCTCCTACTGCTTTTGCAATTGCTTCAAGAGAAGAACCTGACATTTTTGCTTTGATAAGTTCTGCTTTTTTCTTGTTTTTAAGAATTGGCTCCACATAAGGTCTAACTACTGAAACGGCTACTAAACCAGAATCGTCAATACTTTTCAGTTTTGCAATAACGTGACCTACATTAGCTACTTCAAATCTTTTTACAGCTCCTACTTTAACTCCATCTTCAAAAGCCCATCTTACAATTGTTCTTTGATTTCCTAATGTTCCAAAGTTCTCATCCATTCCTTTTACAGAAACAGCCGGAGCAACTTTAAGTGCCATGTCTTTTGCTACTTTATTAAAATCTTTATCAGCAGCATCCATTTCTAATTTAGTTGCCTGAGTAAATATTTTATCAGAAGTTGCTTCTGAAGCTTCAATTTTTTGCGCTACAGTCGCCAAACGAATTCCGTCTTGTTTGTCCGTAATTTTAATAATATGAAAACCAAAATCAGTTTCTACTAAACCAACTTTACCGATAGCACTATTAAAAACAAAATCATTAAAAGGTTTTACCATTTGGTTTTGACCAAAATAACCTAAATCACCACCTTGTTGTGCTGATGAATCATCCGAATTTGTGAAAGCCAACATCATGAAACTATCTGGATTAGCATTTACTTGTGCCAAAATACTTTCTGCTTTTGCTTTTGCTTGTTCTTTTGTTCTTTTTTCTTTTTGATTAGGAGTTTGTGTTCCTTCGTAACTAATTAAAATATGACTTGCTTTAGCATTAACTCCTGATTTCATTCCCATAGATTTTGAGATACAGTAGTATTTTCCAAACATGTAAGGTCCATAAACTGCACCTGGAGCTAGGTTAAATAATTTATCAGCATCTACAGCCGGCAAATCTTTCTTAGCGATATAAGTAGAATCATAAGGAACATCTGAATTTGAATTTACAAATTCTACAGTGTTTGTAGTAGTTCTAAACCCTGGCAATGTATCGTTTTTACCTGTAGCTTGGTTGTAAACCACACTTCCAGTTAACAACGCATTTATTTTTGTTTTAACTTCAGTTTCATCAGCAGCAGAAGCTTTGTCTTCGATCAAAACATATTCTACTTCACGAGACTCGTCAGCTTTGTATTTTTTTTCATTTTTCTTCATGAATTCAACAATCTCAGCATCAGTAATTTTTACTTCACTGTCTTTAATTGTAGAATATAAACCTGCAACGTAAGCAAAGTTTACTTTGTTTGCTTCCATTTCATATTTTAACTTTCCTTCGCTTTCAGTTGTGTAAACCGCTGCTTTAATCAAAGTATTATACATTTGGTATTTAGCATTCAAATCAGCATCCTTCTCTCTATCTTTCAAGAATTGAGCTTGTGCAGGATTTGCTTTGAAGTATTCTTTGAATTTTACAACATCAAAAACACCGGCAGCATTTAAAAACAATGGATTTCCCCCAATATTTTGATCCGCTTTCAAAACTTCCAATAAGTGTTTTTCACCAACTCTAAGTCCCAATTTATCAAATTCAGAAGTTAATAAGGCTATAGAAACTTCTTGTTCCCAAACTCTGTTTGCTGCTTCAGTTGACGTAATCCCTTGACCACTTTTTTCAACATTACTTACTTTAACTCTAAAATCTTCGAATGAAATATCTTTTCCATCAATGCTTCCTACATCTTTTGATGTACTGCTGAAACCACCGCTATTGAATATATCACCTATGATAAAAGCTAATAAACAAAACCCGATAACGAGTATCAGAAGAAGTGAACGTTGTCTAATTTTTTGTAAAACTGCCATTTTATTGTTGTTAATTTTTATATTCAGTTTGCGAAAATACAATTATCTAATTAATAATTATACTAGTAGCGTTTTATTTTGCAAGAAATTTTATTTTCCTAAAAAAAATCAGTCTTGTACGGTCATTTTTACTAATTCTATTTTCTTATTTGTGGCTTCTTCAATTATAAAATGATAATTGCCTATAGAAATCGCATCGCCTTTTTGAGGGATTTCTTTTGTAAAATCGACAATAAAACCGCCAAGTGTTCCGTAAGAATCATTTTCAGGAATAGCCAATTTATAGGTGTCGTTTAAGTATTCTACATCAAAACGAGTTGAAAAAACAAAAACTCTGTCCCCTAATTCTTTTTCTATCAATTCTTCGTCTGAATCGTGTTCGTCTTCAATTTCGCCAAAAAGCTCTTCTACAATATCTTCTATGGTAATAATTCCTGACGTTCCTCCGTACTCATCTAACACTACTGCGACACTTTTTCGCTTTTTAGTAAGCAAATTCATGGCGTCTTTTATGAATATTGTCTCCGGAACAAACTCAACCGAAATCACAATTTCCTTGATCTTATTTGGTTTTTTAAACAAATCAAACGAATGTACATAACCAATAATATCGTCCAGTGAATTTTGATACACCACAATCTTAGAATAACCCGTTTCGATGAATAATTCCTTGAGATTTTCTATTGAGTCAAACACCTCAACTGCAATAATTTCGGTTCGGGGACTCATCACATCTCTGGCTTTCACACCGGAAAACTCTAATGCGTTTTGAAACATTAATATTTCAGAATCCACCATTTCATTATCCTCAACACTACTCATTTGTTCGGTAATGTAATTCCCAAGTTCTATTTTACTGAAATACAACTGAATATTATCCCCTTCCGTTTTGAAGAATTTCTTCAAAATAAAATCAGAAATTCCAATAAAAAAAGTAGAAATAAAATAGAAAAACTTATAATAAACATACGCCGGAACTGCAAAAATCTTAATTAATGAGTTGGCATAGATTTGAAAAAAAACTTTAGGAAGAAACTCGGCAGTGATCAAAATCACTAGTGTCGAAACCAGAATTTGAAGCAGTAAACTGAACCAATCCGACAAATGATATCCTAAAGCCGCAAACCTGCGTAATAACAGTTCGCCCATAAAAAAACCATACACCACCATCGCTATAGTATTGCCAATAAGCATGGTTACTATAAAGTTAGTTGGTTTTTCAGTAAGCTTAGTAAGTATTTTTGAAACGAAATTATCTTGTTTTTTTTCAATCTCAAGATATATTTTATTAGAAGAGACAAAGGCTATCTCCATTCCTGAAAAAAAAGCACTTAGTATTAGACACAATATGATAATACTAATCTCCATTAATTAGGAATTTTTGTTTCGATCATCAAATTTTTTGGCAAATTTCCTTCTAAAGAAAAACATAAAAATAGCCAATCCTGCAATCATGAAACTCAACCAAAACGTTCCTTCGGGCTCATTTAATTTAGTGACACCATCGTAAATGAAATAGGCTCCAAAAACAAGGTAAACGTATTGTGTATATTTTAGGTAATTCATAATGTATTTATATTAATCGGCGGATTCTATTTCGCCAGTTATTTTTTGAGAATTAATCACTTTGAAATCTTTACTAAAATCGATTCCTTGTCCATTTGAAGTTCCTTTTGGATCTGATAATTTAAATTTTCTTTCTGTAAAGAACCATTCATTTTTTTGATCAAAATACAATTGCTCGGTTTCTAAAGTCTGACCATCTTCCGTGAAAATTTTTACTTTTCCCTGTAAATCGATAATGTTTGTGCTTTTATACGAAATAGCATAATTAGACTTTATAAATGTTTTCTTCGCTTTTTTATCGAATAAAGTAACATCGATTCCTTTTGGAAATTCCGTAAAGGGAAAATCAACACTAGTATAATCTAGCATTTTAGCACTTACCAGAATTGCCGTAATTCGTCCTGAATCAGTGTATTTCAAATTTACCAAATCAGCGTCACTATTTGGAATAAATTCCGAAAAATTAATCTTCTGAATTTCCTTAAAATTACTTTCGCAACCAAAAAACAGTGTCACAGCAAAAACTGTGACAACTGATTTAAGATACTGTTTTTTGACTAAAGTCATACGCTGAACTTGACCAAGATATTTGGCACTACTACCAATTCTTGTTATTAGTTGAATTTTCGTTTTTCAAACCATTTGTCATTAAGTGAAAAACTCACACTTAAGTTTGCATAGTTCTCCTGAACAAGATTTGCTTTTGTAGTTCCTTTTTTTCCTAATTCGAAACCAAAATTCACATTTGAGAAACTACCTGTTATAGGAAGTCCCAAACCAAAAGTTAATCCCATATCATTTATAGATTCAGAGTTTATAACCAATCCTGTTTTTTCATATTTAAGACCCGCTCTGTAAACAATTCTTTTTGCATAATTAGAAAACGAATTGTAATTAGGAATGTAATATCCTCCTAAACTAACGCTGCCATATTTTCCATAACCTACATTAGCTGCATCATTGTATTCATTTGCCTGACCTGAAGTTTTACCGTAAGCTATCTTACCACCAACAAGCCATTTTCTAGCCTCTCCAATTCCTGCGCTCAACGATATTTTACTTGGCAATGTTAAACTAGCCTCTGTTTTGACATCATCAAGAGCATCAACAACAGCCAAATCAAAATTTGAATTATAGATTACTGTCGAAATATTTCTAGTGTTTTTAGATGTCAAAGTACTTTCCAATGAATAAGTCAAACTACTGAAAACAGATATTTTTTTGTAAATCTTAGTTTGATACATCATTCCAAGATTAAAATTCACTCCTGATAAATCTGCTGAATTCAATTCGCGTGTCCCAATAGGAACTCCAGTAATGAATTCAAGGTTATTGCTTTCAATTTTTCCAAAATTATAATTCACATCAGCACCAATGTTAAAATTTGGAGCAATTTTATATCCAACACCAAAAAAAGCTTTATTCAAACCACCTGTACCATTAAAACGTTTGTTGTTTTCTGTTCCACTGTCCGAAATAGATTCAATTTTATAACCAACAGAAGAATATGGAATCAATCCAAAACCAAAACCAAACTTACCCAAAGGCAGACCAACTGCTAGATAATCCAAAGTAGTTCTTGTCGCATTAGCTGATTCAGTATTGTTTTTTAAAGTTGTAGTCCCGTAAGTTCCTCCTAAAGTAAACGTAGTTAATTTAAGATTTGCGTAACTGGCTGGATTTTGTAAGTTCATGTGTATACTATCCTGCTCAACAGCCACTCCTGCCATAGAGCGGTTTTCAAGCGTTCCTTTGAACCTTACATCCCCAATTCCGTAAAAAGAATATGGAGAAGATGTTCCTTCTTGAGCAAAAGACACTAATGATAAAAGCAAACATGCGCTTATTATAATTTTTTTAATCATTTTTGATTTTATATTGAAATGTTTGATTCAAACTTTCCAGAAGAAAATTTGAATTGGCAAATATGGTATTTTTTAATCGTTTAGCCAAAAAATCTGTGTCGCCACCCGTTAAAATTATTATAAAATTTGAATACCTTGCTTTATATTCATCGATAAAACCGTCAATCTCATAGACGAAACCGTTCACCACGCCAGAATGAATCGATTCAGAAGTGGAAGTTCCAATGAAATCTTTTGGACTTTCTAATGATAACAAAGGAAGTTTGGCCGTAAAATTATGCAACGCTTCGTAGCGTAATCGCAATCCTGGCGCAATGGCTCCGCCCAAATAATTATTCTCTTCATCAATAAAATCGTACGTAACACACGTTCCGGCATCAATAACCAACCGATTCTGATTTGGAAACTGAAGCGTTGCTCCTGCTGCAAGAACCATCCGGTCAATTCCCAAAGTTTTAGGAGTCGCATAGCAATTTTGGAACGGAAAAGGATCTTCATGAGACAGGAAATGCACATTAAGCACTTCATTATAGACTAAAAAAGACTGTTTTTCGACATCTCCTACAGAGGAAACGACCAAATCAGTTATTTTTTCGAAAATTTTTAAAATATTTTCAATATTTTTTTGAAGTTCTATTTTAGAAAAAACAAAAATTTCAAAAAGGGTAGCATCCTCAAAGACAGCCGCTTTAATTCTGGTATTTCCAACATCGACAACTAAAATCATAATTTGGTTTTTGATGTTGCGAAGGTACGAATTGATTTTTTTTAAAAAATGTTTTGGATAAACTAAAAATCATTCTATATTTGCACCCGCAATAGCGAGGTACCTTAGCTCAGATGGTAGAGCAATGGACTGAAAATCCATGTGTCCCTGGTTCGATCCCTGGAGGTACCACTTTAAAAATCCGTAACATACTTGACAAACAAGGAGTTACGGATTTTTTATTTATATTTTGTACGATTACTGTACGGTAAAATCTATTTGTATTGTAATAATATTTAAAACCTGTCTACTATGGAATACAATCCTTTTAAGTTGGCTTTAGCTTTTAAATTCCATTCCTGATACATTGGAAGCATTTCGCAAAAAACTTCACTATACGGCTTCGCATAACCTTCTTTTATCATAATTTCGTTCAAAACTCTACCATCATTTAGAATTAAATAGCCTAAATGTCTACCGTATTTATCTACTAAATTATTTTCTTCCTGTACTAACGTGCAAACGTCACCCAAATTAATTTGATCCTTTAAGAAATTAAAAGATAAAAAACCTAATTTAATTAATAGTGCTGCTGGTATTTGAAGCTCTCTTTCATCTTTTTTAATCTTGTTGCAATAATTCATCTCAGGAGCATCAATCCCATATAATCTAATTTCAAATTCCTTTTTGGTAATAAAATCTTGAACAATCAAACCATCGCCATCAACAAATTTTTTAGTTTTCAGAAGAACATTTTTTGTTATTGTCATAATTACTTTAAATCGCCTTGTATTGCCTCATTTATGTTGTTGCCTGTCAATTGTTTAGAGTGTAAATTTACTAATAAAATTGTATAACTGTTAAAACAAACAACAAATGGCAAGACAGAAAGGACATATTAAATATGTCGGAACTCTAGGGGAAGTAAGACACTTCAAAATTAAAGGTAACGAAGGTTACTTTGCAGGTCTAAAAGGTGGACCAACTGCCGAGCAAATAAAAACCGCTCCTGGCTTTATTCGTACTCGTGAAAATATGAGTGAATTTGCAGCTTGTGCAAATGCAGGTAAATCATTAAGAGTTGGTTTATCAGCATTAATGAAACAAATGTCTGATAGTCAACTAACAGGACGACTTACTGCCATTATGAAGAAAATAAATATTGAAGATGGTTCAGAAGCGAGAGGGCAAAGAGCTGTTTTGGTTTCACAACAACCACAATATTTAAAAGGTTTGGATTTTAATCGTAACATTTCTTTTAATGGTGTTTTTAGAGCTCCATTTACATTAACTGCTACGGTTGACAGAAACGAGAGTACATTAAGCATTCCAGAGTTTAATCCTCTTAATTTTTTAAACATCCCATCAGGTGCAACACACTTTAGAATTATCAATGCTTTGTCTGTTGTTTCAGACACTGTTTATAATCCTATTACTGGAGCTTATGAACCTGCTGAACCTACTTTAAATGAAGTGTCCAACATTGCTTATTCGGATTATACTCCCGTAAATGAAGGTACATCATTGATTGATGTTACCGCTGCCCTACCTAATGCTCCAACAATGACAATCAATGTGGCTGTTTTGGGTAGTATTGGAATAGAGTTTTATCAAATGGTAGGTTCTAATTATTACCTATTTAATGCCGGTAATGCTTTAAAGATCCAAGAGACTTTCTAAAAAACCATCAGTTTGCAAAGTTGCAAATTAAGCCCTTTCACTTGAGAGGGCTTTTTATTTTGCGCTAATTTATCTATAACGGGGACTTATATGTGAGATATAGTGCAAATAACTACGGAATAAAGATTAAACAAACTACTGTTCTACATTTTGTAATAACTATGTAAAATCGCACTTCTCAATTCATTTATTAAAGTCAAGTTCTTTTGAAAATGTTGCTCTTTTTGTTCTAATAGCCTCAATGTGTTTACTTGTTTTTGATGCAGCTCAAAATCCAAAATCATTTCAGAAACCTTTGGATTAAAGTTTTTCTTAAATTCGGGAAGGCGTAAAAAAGGAATTACGGAACCGCAAAGCGACTGATGCCAGAATTTAGCTTTCCAAAGGCTATAAGCTAACCAATAAACCGTTTCGGCATCTTCTTCGTTTTGAAAAATAATTACAAAACTATTTGTAAATGGTTTTTTCTGTGGCTTTCCACTATTCCTTTGTTGAGAATGTAAATTTGATCTCCTGAGTAAACAACATCCTTTCTGTGAGTTTTGACAATGAAATTCGGCATAGTTTCGGATTTAAAATGATGCTGTCGCTACGCTCCGCACCATATCATTTTTAAAAGAAAAAAAGAAAAAAAAGAAAGTCGTCGTATCAGTGGAGGTTTCAAAAGAAGTCAAGTTTTTTTGAAAAAATACTACCCAACTGTTCTTATGGAATGAAATCGTCATCGTATAATCAAACGTTGAATTGAAAATGTAAGGGTGGAGATTTTTTCAAAAACCCGTAGGGCTTGAACTTTACTTTTTGAAACCGGAACTTACCTTTACTTTCTTTTATTTATTTTTTTTTGTAGCAGGATGTTTCTTGTGTGGTCTTTTTTCTGGGATGCTTCTTTTGAAATCGGCAATCAAACACCCCCAAGCACCGCAACAAAAAATGGAGTTTTTACGGAATTTTTTGTGAGGAGCGAAGTTGGCGGTGTTGCGGCAATCGAACAGCCACGCTAGACCGAGAACGAAACGTAGCTTTTTGCGAAGTGTAGTGAAGGGATAGCAGCGTGTAACGGCGGGAAAAAAACATAAGTCAGCCTTTGGCGTTCCTTGATTTAGGGCAAAGTGAAGTTTTTACTGAACGGAGCTAACCCCGATGGCTGTACGAAAGAGCAACCGCTGAAAAAATAAAGGGCGGCAGACATAATACTGCTGGAATGTAGTGTAGCGTAGTTTACGAAGCGAAACGGAATGAAGCGGTATTGTGGATGCATTAGCCCTGCCGAACGTAGGGTAGAGAACGCGTGAAGATGAGGAACGAAACAGCGCAAAAAAAATAGCTGCTGTTTTTCAAGCTGCTGTTTTTTTTTAGTGCTGTGTAGTGCCTGTGGAACGGAGGAAGGAGGCTTTTTCTGCCGACGACCGACTGGAACAGCCGAACGGAACAAAGAGAACGACCGAAGAGAGACCGCTTGATTGCCCTTGTTGTTTGTAACGGAAATGTTGTTTGATATAATTATTTCCCTTAATATTTCAAAACATTATTTTTGACACTTTGAGTTAAAGAATACTTGGACTAAAGGCAGTTTTTGTGCAGATGAATGAGTTAATTGGTATTAAAAACAAAATATTGAAATAGAGAAAGATGTCACGTTTTATTTATTATTGATAAATAAGCATTACTTTTGTGACAACTAAATTAAATTAACTTAAATCAAATATTATGACTATTGGACAAATTATAGGTAAAAATATAATTGAATATAGGACTAAATTAGGTTACACTCAAGATCATATTGCTAGTTATTTAGGAACTGAAAGATCAATTATAAGTAAATATGAAAGTAATGAGCGAGAAATTTCTATGCCTTACTTAAATAAATTAGGAGATTTATTTGGTATTGATTTAGAAGATTTAATAGAAGAGAATTCTGTAAAAAAAAATGCAACCCTTGCTTTTGCATTTCGAAGTGACGGAATGATTGTGGAAGATATGGAAAGTATTGCATCATTTCAAAAAATAGTTAAAAGTTATTTGAAAATGAAAGATATTCAGAATGAAAATGAATAAATTACAAAAACTTGAAATTCAAAATAAAGCAAATTCCTTTAGAAAAGATTTTGGATATGGAGAAACCGACCCTATAAGATTAGTTAGCTTTTTACTCAAACAAAATATACTAACGGTATTTAAGCCATTATCAAATAATCTAGCTGGAATGGCAATCAAGGCTAGTACAAATGATTTGTTTATAATGATTAATCAAAATCATATTTTAAGCAAACAACATTTTACTATTGCACACGAACTATATCACTTATTTGTTCAAGAAAATTTTACTTCCCAAAGATGTGTGACTGGTCTATTTGACAAGCAAACTGATATTGAAGAGGAAAAAGCAGATTGTTTTGCAGCTAATTTATTATTACCTCAACTTGGAGTTTATGAGTTAATACCTGATAATGAGAAAAAAGTAAAAAACAAAATCTCAAAAGAAACCATTTTTAAAATCCAAGACTATTATAGTGTTTCAATAAATGCAGTAATTTATAGATTGGTTGATTTAGAATTGGTTGATAAAACCTATTTTGAAATCTATAATCAATTAAGTAAAAAGCAACTTGCACGATTATTAGGATATGACATCAGACTATACGAAAAAGGAAATATTGATAGAGTTATCGGAAATTATGGCACTATTGCCAACAAACTTTTCGAAAAGAGCCTAATTTCGGAGTCGTTCTATTTTGAATTACTCAATACTATTGCCATTGACCCTTTTAATAAAGATGACAAAGAAGATGAGTAATACCGCTGTTTTAATACTTATTGATGCTGATGTACTCATTCATCTTTTCAAGGCAGAAAAAGTATCTCTTTTAAATGAATTATTTCCAAAACGATTAAGAATGCTTGACATCGTATTGAATGAACTACGAAACAATAGAACAATACGGAATAATGTCGATAGTATTTTTCTATTTTCTGGAATAACTGAAATACCATTACCTACAACTTCAAATCCCGAATTATTAAGAGAATATGTAAGCTTGTCAAAAACTATAAAAGGTGATGGAGAACGAGCAACTTTACTTTATTGCAAATATTACAAACATATTATTGCAAGCAGCAATACCAAAGATATTATTCCGTTTAGCAAAGAACATTCTATTGCCTATTTGACAACTTTAGATATTTTTGCAATAGCCATAAAAAGAGGTTTATTAACTAATGCGGTGGTAAATACTTGTATTTTAAAAATAACTCATAATAATGAAAGTTATTTAATGTCAAAAACTATTGAAGAGTATCTTACTACTCATTTTAATACGGAAAAGTATTTGTATTAAATAGATAAGGATTTTGTGCAGATGAATGCGGTTATGGGTTTTATCTAATTATTTTTTTGATTTATCTAAAATATCAAATATCGTTTCCCCAGAAGCAACCAGTGCTTTTAAAATGTCATCCTCGCTAACTTCTGCTTGACCACGGTTATTATAAGTTACATTTAAACCATTTATAGCTTTTTCAATAGTAAAAGGACAAAGCTTTATTTTTTCAAGAAGGTCAATATTTATATAAGCATCTGGAGTACTACCTTTGTCTTTTGCAAATTCAACCCCTTCTCGTGTCCAAGTTTTGAAAAAGATATTTACAGGACTTATAGTTTTAGTTCCTGAATTATCAACTAAATAAATGTCTTTTGCAGTTACAATTTCAGCAGTATACTTTATTAAAGGCAATGTAAGATTAAATAGACTTGGATTATACAAAGATTTTGAGCAAATGAATGAGGTGAAACTTTTATTTATTAATATCAAAATATATGGTTTAATTTTAAACAAATACTTGATATAAAATATTAGTTTTGGAATTATTGAAATGAATTATAAATCCTATTAAATACAAATTCAAGTAGACTATCGTCTATTGTACAATTGTCTACTAAACACGAATTTGGTGCAATGAAAGATATTAGAACTAAATTTGGTGTAAAAGTTAAAGATTTGAGAATATCTAAAGGATATTCTCAAGAGAAGTTAGCTGAACTTTCCGATTTAGACCGCACCTATATTCCGGGTATTGAAAGTGGTAAAAGAAACGTTTCTCTGGTTGTAATTGAAAAAATAGCCAAAGCATTTAAGATACGCTTATCTGAATTATTAAATGATTTGTAATATTTGATCAATTGAATACTAATTTTAAAACAACTAAATTTCCTGTAACTTTAAAAGTGTCATCAACGAGTGATATGATTCCTTTTGAGTTTTTTGGAGAAGTTATTCCAATATCAAAGAAAATCCAATTCAAATTGGGTTATTTTAGTTCAACTTCAATAAGCACATTATCTTATGGCTTTGCTCAATTTATCTATAATGGGGGTACGATAGATTTTTTAATAAATCATTTTGTTTCTGAAAATGATTATAAATTGATTAATGACGAATTCGTTTTGGAACCTGATTTTTATAATTCAATTCAGCAAAATATACTTAATGATATTGAACGACTTAATGATGTTCTCACAAAAAAACAGGTTAACCATTTTTATAATTGTTTAAGATATTTGATTGACAATAAGAGAATAAGTATTATTCCAGTGACCACAAAAAACGGAGAGATTTCACACTATAAGGAAGCCTTGTTTTGGGACAACGAAGACAATGTAATTAATATTGTTGGCAGTTGTAATTTTACTTATAAAGGTATTGTTTGCAATGGCGAAAGCTTTGTTATCAATCGTTCTTGGGGAGAAGCATCCGAAAGAGCCAACATAAAAAATGAGATTAAAGATTATGAAAAAATCTTTAAAAAAGAATCGAAGGATTTTATTTATTTAAATCCGGAGAAACTAATCAATATTATAATGCAAAAATCTATTTCGCTTGATGAAAAGCAACTTTTAGATGAAGAGTTGAATCTTGTTGAATTAAATAGCGAAGCATATACTGAAGAAGAACATAAAATTAAAAAAGTCAATAATACTCTAAAAGAGAAATTTAACAAAACCGTTTTTAAAATTGTTAATGAACCTCGATTTCCACCACCTTACAAGCCTAGAGAATATCAAGTTAATGCCTATAATAATTGGGTTGACAATGATTTTACTGGTGTTTTTGGTATGGCAACTGGAACTGGAAAAACAAAGACTTCTCTGAACTGTGTGCTAAATGAGTATAAAAAAAGCAACAATTATTTTGCTATTATTTTAGTACCATCGATAGCATTGCTTAATCAGTGGGAAGAAGAAGTTTTGTCTTTTAATTTTCTCAACATTATTAAAATTGGCGGTGGCAATAATTGGGAAAAAGAGTTTTCTAATTATGTCAGTAATTTTAATGCCGGATTAAGAAAAAACATTGTTATAATTTCGACTTATGCGAGTTTTACTTCGAGTAAATTTCAAAAGTATTTCAAAAAAGTAGAACAAGAATTTATCTTGATTGCTGATGAAGCTCACAATATGGGTGCTAAAAATATAAAAGCAGCAATGAATAAATCATTAATCAAAAAACGAATTGGTTTATCTGCAACACCTAAACGAATTTATGATCCCGAAGGAACGGAATTTATAGATCAATTTTTTAATGATAAAGAACCATATACTTATAGCTTTTCGATGAAAGAAGCTATGGAAAAAGATTTCCTGTGTAACTATAAATATTACCCTGTAATTGTCGAGTTAAACGAAGATGAATTAGAAAAGTATATTGAAATTTCAAAACAGCTTTTGAGGTATTTTGATTTTGAAAAAGGTGTTTTTAAAAATGACCCAATAGTAGAGATTTTACTTTTAAAACGAAAAAATATCATTCATAAAGCAAATAATAAAATAGAGTGTTTTAGAAATATTTTACTTGAATTAAAACAAATAAATAAACTGAAATATATTTTCACATATATACCTGAAGGATATATTTATGAGGATGACGGTACATCTGAACGAATGCTAAACAAATTTTTAGTTGCCGGAAATGAGACTCTACCAAATTTAA
This sequence comes from Flavobacterium sp. XS2P24, assembly GCF_030010285.1. NCBI lineage: Bacteria > Pseudomonadati > Bacteroidota > Flavobacteriia > Flavobacteriales > Flavobacteriaceae > Flavobacterium > Flavobacterium sp. XS2P24. Next base: position 39,740 of record NZ_JASCRU010000021.1, on the reverse strand, counting down.
AAATGAATTCATACATAGGCGGTGAGCAAAATTTGAATGATTTGTTAAGAGGTTTTTCCGAAGGAAAAATTGATATGCTATTTGCAATGAAAATGCTAGATGAAGGTGTTGATGTTCCAAGAGCAGAAGTTGGAATTTTTGCGAGTAGTACCGGAAACCCAAGACAATTTATACAGCGAAGAGGTAGATTGTTAAGAAAACACGATGATAAACCTTTCGCAACAATTTACGATATGGTAGTAATACCGAGATTAAATGACAACAATGTTGAACTTTATAAAATGGAACGAAATCTTGTTCATAATGAATTGCGAAGAGTTGGCTATTTTGCAAGTTTAGCGTTAAATTTTTATGACTCAAAACAAGCTTTAGAACACGTTTGTTTTAAATATGATTTGGATTTAGACACAATAATAAACGAACTATAAAATGGATAGAAATAAAGTATTAAAAGAGATATTGGCTGACGAAGAACTTTGCAAAAAATATAAAATAAAAGAGGTTGAAAAACTAACTACTAGTGGACCTTATCATAATAAATTAGTTGAAATTCTATCCGTTATTATAAACGAAAATGACAATAATTTGAGTGATTCACAGATTTACAAAAAGATTAAAAACATTCATAACATAGGATAATTATGGCATCAATTATTAATAGTATTTCATTTAAGAACTTCTTTAATTATTATGGAGATTATTTTGAAACTCGATATGATTTTGAAGAAGGAGTTAATATTATTGTAGCTGATAATGGAGCAGGAAAATCTAAATTTTTCAATGCTTTTTTATGGCTTTTCTATGACCAAATATTAGATTCGGACGACAAAATAAAGAAAGGTATAAAAGATATTGCTGTAAAAATTATATCCGATAAAGCTAAAAATGAAACTCCTATTGGAGATAGTATTGAAACTGGAATTCAAATAGAATATTCAAATGGAAGGTTTAAATATCAAATAACAAAGTCTTTTACAGCAACTCGTATTAGTGAAAGTATAACATCATTTGATAGTTGGCAAATTACAATCAACGATGTGGAAGTAAATCGAACCGACCACGTTTTACCGAAATATACTCCTGTTTATGATGCAGATGAAAAATCAAGCATAATAAAACAACTTATTCGTCCTGATTTAAGACAGTATTCCTTTTTTCAAGGAGAGGAAGTTGACAGTATAATTGATTTTAGCAAAAAATCAAGTATTGAAGAGGCAGTAAGGACTTTAACGGATATTAGTAACTATGAGGAATTAGTAGCCTTAACTAGAGATTTTAAAGAAAAGGCTGAAAAAGACTTGAATAAGCAAACTAAATCTAATTCAGACCATAACGAGAGATTAGATAAAGCAATCAAGTTTAAACAAGATGAAGAGGGAAAATTAGCTATCGAAAATATTAAGCTCGGTGAGTTTGAAAAATTATACGATGATGCTGAACACGAAAAAAATGACCTTGAACAGAACTTTTCTAATGCGGAAAAGAGAAATGAATTAGATACTAAAATAAAAGAGAAAAATAGAAAATATACTGAAGTCGGTAATGAATACAATACTTTTTTAGACAGTATCAATAATAGATTTTTTGATGGCAATTTTTCTTGGATATCATTAGGATTTGATTCAGTATTAGATGATTTTCAAAGTAAAATTCAAAAGTTTAGAGATATTCATTATGAGAAAAAAGCATTATTGAATATCAATAATGATCCGAATAAGCATTTTCATTTCTTACCTGTAAATTCTCCTGATAGTGTTTCTCTAAAAAGTATGATTGACCACGAACATTGCTATGTTTGTAATCGACCTGCACCAGCAGGTTCCGAAGAATATGATTTTATAGTTAGACTTAAAAATAGACCAGTTGAAATTAAAAATGAAACTGAATATGTAAAAAATAATTTGGACAGTTTTTTTAGTGATTTACAAATCAATGCCCAACCTTTTTACAATAAAATTTCAAACATAGATGATAGTATTCTTCAAACTAGAGAAAAAGAGACTGCTTTAAATGATAGACTAACCAAACTGAAAAAAGAACTAAAATCATTAAAAGACCAACGAAAAGACATTCTTATTTCTGGTAGTAATGGAGAGGATTCATTAACTATTATTAACCGATATAAAGGTGCCATTAGACGAATCGCAGATTCTTCTAATCAGATAGAGCGATTAAAAGATAATATCAAAAGATTAAAAACTAATATTCATAATACTGAAAAAGAAATACAATCTCTTCGACCTAGTAATATTCCTGAAGGTTATTTGTTGAATTATGAAATTTGCTCTGATTTAGCGGATGCCACTGAAAATGCAAAAGATAGAGTTTTTGATAATATGGTTAGTTTACTTGAAAAGTATGCTAATGAACACTTTCATAGCTTGATTAAATACAATGATTTAGCCGGTGGAATATTGAAGTTTGAGAAATCGCCTTCCGGTTCAATTTTGTTTAATTATATGGACAGTAAAGGAAATGTTGTACACGGTAGTTCAGAAGGATTTCAACGTATGAAGAAATTTTCCGTTGTAATGGCTGTTATTTCAGCGAACACAGCAAAATATAATTACCCTTTGTTAGCTGACGCTCCTATTTCTGCTTTTGGAGAAGGATTTACAGAAGGATTCTTTGAGGCTACAGGAAATGTTTTTCCACAAAGTATCGTCTTGGTTAAAGATTTATACAAAGGAAATGATAAAATGAAAATTAATGATTTGGGTAAAAAATTATTGAAAGATCCATTGGTAAAAACTATGTATGTAAATCAAGTAACAGAAGGAGTTGAACAAGTGGATTTAATTACAACTAAAATAAATTAAAATAATGACAAGTCAAGAATTTAAATCGAACCTTTTAATAAAAAGACCTCGTTATGCTAATAGTAGAATTCCAATTATTGAAATTCTAGCAAATAAAGGTAGTAGAACATCTGAATACAGCCAATTTGGGCCAATATATGAATTGTATATTTATGCTTTTATGTTAGGGCTAAAAAATAATTTAAGGCTGCCATTGCTTTTTAATTATGAATTAAATTTTAGTCTTGAGGATTATGGAAAATATTAAAATAAAATTTGGTCTAAAAATCAAAGAATTGAGAAAGGAAAAATCATATTCTCAAGATAAGTTAGCAAAATTAGCTTCAATTGAAAAATCTTATATTTCTAATATCGAAAACGGAAATAGAAACGTTTCATTAGAAATTTTGAATAAACTTGCTAAAGCATTTGAAATTAAAATACATCAATTTTTCGACTAACAAATATCTAAATTCTAAATCTTGTAAGATTAATATTCTTTCTTACTTGGAATAACTCCACGAATTCCGCCTCTTGGATTTTCAACATCGCCTTTATATCTGGGAATTATATGAATATGAGAATGTGAAATCGTTTGCCCTGCATCTTCATTTACGTTTATTCCAACATTAAAACCATCAGGATTGTATTTTCCTTGAAGAATGGTTTTTACTTTATTGGCAACAATCCAACAAGCAGTTTGCTCTTTTAAAGTCAAATCAAAATAATTTGAAACCAACCTCTTTGGAACAATCAAACAATGACCTTTTGAAACTGGAAATTTGTCATAGAATGAAAATACAGTTGCAGTTTCAAGAATTAATTCTCTGGTTTCATCTCCAATCAAAAACGGACTTAAATTTGCGTTTCCTTTGTTTAAAGTTGTGTAATGCTCATATTCGTATATTTCACAGTTTTCGTTCTTAAAAACGGACAAATAAGCCAACTTTATCAAACATTGATAAGTTTCTTTCTTGTGAATTTTATGAATTCTAAATCCTTCGTATTGAATATCTCTGCGAACAGCAAAATATGCTTTTCCGTTTGGTTTTAAAAGATTTGAAACGTTCATTAAAACTTCTGCTTGTTCTTCTGGAAGCAAAACATTTAAAACATAAAAGCACAAAATTGTATCAAATTTTTCTGTTGGAAATTCTGGAAAATAAAATGGATCATATCCAATAATATCAATTCCTTTGAATTTCAATAATTCAACATCTTTACCAATTCCGCAACCAAAATCAAGAACTTTACCAATAATTTTCTTTTGATTTAAAACAATTCTTGCTGGATATGAAAGTGAAGTTCTTTCAATTGCTGTCAAATGACTATTGGAATTTTGATTATTCATTTTTCATATACAAAAACCCATTATTACTAGCAATTGTTATTAAAGGCTGAATTGTATTTGAAAATTTTTCTTTTTCAAAACTATCAATATTTGGAAAAATAGAAAGATATTCATCCATATATTTACTTTTTGAATTATGATGTTTGTTAATTTCAAATGCTACTTTTTGCAAATCATAAAACTTGTCAAAATGTTGATTAAAAAGTGGAAGATTATCACTTTTCTTTGAATTAGTAATTTTTTCAATTGGAATTAAATTCCAAATTAAATCGTGTGAAACAAATGCGTGTGGAATAAAATGGTCAATGGCGAAATTCTTTTCATCAAAATACAATTTTGTTCCTGAAAAAATACATTCTATAGAACCCAATTCCTTAAAAACAATTTTCCAATATTCATTTGTTTGTTTTGTTAAACCATTTCTAACTGGCGGTTTAATGAGTTTATTAGGAATATCTGGAACATTTGGATTTCTTGTTTGCAGAAATAAGGATAAATTCCAATAACCGAAATCTTTGAGGATTTTAGCATTCGATTTTAGGTAATTTATCCAAACTGGATTTATTTCAATGAATTCATCGTGTAAAGCATAAAGACAATTATTTTCAAATTTTTGAGAAGATGAATAAATTCGTTTTTTATAATTTGAATTGTTTTCATCTTTCAACTTTGGAAACCAAGGCGATAAAAACCAATGTGGTACATTTAGATTAAAATGTTCAAGTGATTTTTTAGTTTCGATTTTTTTAGAATTTTCTAAAATTGAAATCAGATTATCTTTCTTGATGTCGATTGCTAAACTTTCAAATTTTAAAATATCTTCGACAGCATTTTGAATTAAATCTTGCTTTCCAAAAGAAACGTGAAAATAGTTTACTGTGTACCAAGAATTACTAATCATTCTTGAAAAAACATCTCTTTTTTTGATACTTGTTTGACCATTTTCAACTAATTCAATAATCGCAATTAACCAATAAAATTTATACGTTGCAGAAGTATTAGCAAATGAAGATGCTAATTTATTGGTTGGTAAATTATCTGAAAAAGGTAAATTCATAAGTGTTTAAATCAATTATTTTTATTGCGGCAAATAGTTGAATTAGCAATTAATATTTAATGGAAATATTAACTAATTTCTCTCGTTTTTCTTCTTGGAATAAAATTTGTATAAACATCAGTATCTTGCTTTAAATGATGAAATAATTGGTCAACAGCGAATGATTTAAAACTGGAACCTTCTTTGTTATTTTCGATAACAAAAACTTTATTAACCGATGGTTTTAAAAACTCATATTCCAATTCCGACAATTCTTTTTCCAATAATGGAAATAAAACTACCTGTTCAGAAATTGCAGGATAAAACTCTTTAATTATATTTTTAGAATGGTATTTGTCAAATTTTTGTAATGGACTGTCAATAAATACAGGAAATTTAATTCCAGATTCATCAACTAATGCTTTTAACAGTGCTGTTGCGTATAGTTGTTGCTCACCTTTGGATAGAGAATCTTTGTCTATTATTTCGTCATTTTTATCTAATAAATCAATATCCATAACATCATCTACTACATTTACTCTCACATTATAGATAAAGTCGCTTTTGTGCATTATCTTTTTTAAACCCAGCATTATTGATTTTTGCAACGAATACTTTTTATCATCCTTAATCTTATGGATAATTGTATTTATTTTTATCAAAAGATTTTCTGTAACCTCATATTTTTTCTGGTCAGTTTTTATCAATTTGAAATTCTTTTCATATTCAGATAATACTTTACCATTAGAAGCTAATCTTGTTTTCAAGCTGCCTAATTCTTCAGTTAGAACATTTTTATCATTATTCAGAATAATAATTTTGGCATCGATAGCGATTTTCTCTTCTCTTAATTTTTGAGCAAGATGATTGTCTTTTCTAGCTTCCGCTTGTCTGATTTTTTGGAATACCCTTGATAATAAGATGCGATTGTTTTTTTCTTCTTGAACAACTGCATTGAATTGACTTGAAAAAGCTCCTTTTATGTTGTTGTAAACTGCTTCAAAATTGCGAAACTGTTCATCATTAAAATCAAGTAATACTTTTTCTGTTTTTGATTTTACGGTGCCTTTCTGTTTTTCGGATAATGTCAATTTTAATGCTTCCTCAACTTTTGCCTTTGAAATTGTATCAAGATTTAGTACGTTCAAATTTTTCAATATTGATTTAGAGAAAGCACTTAATTCTTCAATTAAATTACCTTGATTTAAAGTATTAGAATGAAACTTTTGTTCATAAACTAACTGATTATTTAAAGCAACTAATTTTTTCCCTGCCAAAACCAATGGCACAATATCCAATAGTTTTTTTAGTTTATTTTTAATTTCAATTGATTCCAGTTTAAAAGTATCACGTTCTTTCTTCATCACTTGAAGTTCCGCAACCGTGATACCATTTCCTTCTCGGATTAGCTTTTCTTGAAGATTGTCGCTATTCAATTTATGATTCATTATTTCTTTGTCAATATTTGATTGCTTGTCTTGATTCATTTCGATTAGACCTAACAATTCTTTTTCATTATCAACAAGAGAGAATAGTTTTGTTTGTTGCAATGGAGATGCACCACTTCTTTTCAATTTTGTTAATAGTGTTTCTAAATTCTTTTTTAAGTCCTCATACTTTTTAATTCCGAGAACTTCAGAATAGGCTTTACTTAAATTTTTTAATTCTGCTTTAGATTTTGCTTCCGCTAATGAAACTATCTTTTCAGCATCAAAAAAGAAAAATTTAGCAATCTCCCTAGGTAAAATAAAATCATTAATAAAAACTTCATAACCCACTTCTTTGGTTAATTCGTTTTCAAGACCATCAATAAATATTTTTAAATCTTCCGTTTCTGTTCTTAAATCATAAGATCTTTTCAGTACAACCGATTTACAAGGAATAGAAGGAATTAATAAATCTTTAAGTTCAATTTCTACGGATAATATTGGTGAACTATTGGCATTGTTTTCAAACTCTGATTTTACATCACGATTTAATAATGTTTTTAAGAATTTTTCATATCCTCCTGCGTTTTTAATGTCCTTACGGTATTTATCTTCGACTTCGCTCATCATCTTACCATAGAACACCCAAATTAAAGATGTTAAAAAAGTAGTCTTACCAAAACCGTTTTTACCAGCAATGATGCTAATGTTTTTGGAAGAATTCGGAGAGAAAATAACTTCGTTATTTCCTCTATAAATTCTAAAGTTTTGAAACATTATTTTGTTTATTTTCATATTTCACTTTCATTTACAAAGTTTTCAATTCTTTTCTCAACATCATTATGAAGTCCGTATTTTGAAATCATTAAAGTTTTGGTTTCCTGTAATGCTATCAAATTATCTATTAAATGGTAATATTCTGGCTCATCTTTGCATACGTCCCTTAATATTCTTCTTTCAGTATCATCAAGGGTTTTAATATTGTTAGTACTGATGTCTTTATTGAAGATTTCTTTGTATAATTCTCCAACACTTAAATCAAAAATTCCATCTCTATTCCAGGTTACTTGTATCGCAATTAACTCCTGATTGTTGATTAACGTGATGTGTGGTCTTTCTTTTTGAACTTCTTTTTGAACTAATAATAAATCTTTTAGAATTTGGTATCTGTAATGAGCGTTGTAATTTCCATTAAAAGAACCGTCTTCTCTAACTGCTTCTTGACCGTTTCTTCTGGTTTCGGAACGATTTTCAGTAAGGTTTCTATTTTCAACCAATCGATTTCTAAAGTCCAATAAAGGTTGCATCCAATTTTGACCATTGTCAACCAAAGCTGTCATTGATTTATCGCTTTTTACTACTGTACAAGTCCAACAACCAAATCTACTTTGTCCGCAAGAGCTGTGTTCTTTATTTACTACAACTGTTGGACACTCGTAATCATCAGCACTCGCATCGGAATATATTTTAAAAAGAATGGAATTATCGAAACCCCAAGGCGATTGAACGGTATTAATAATGTACCATACTTCCTCTAAAAACATATCTTTTATTGGCGCATAAACATAGGTGTTTGCAGTGCTATTGTGTTTTGACAATCTACTACCAGTCACCTCGTGTTTTCTCATAGAACGCTCTCTAGTTGCACTCTCTTCGTATCTTGTTCCAAGTAAAACAATTGCTTCGCCTTTCTCGTCGATTTGATCTAAAAGAAAATTTGATGTTGGTCTTATTTTAAGTTTGTCTGTACACCATCTAAAAGCATTATTTGGGACAGGGTAACCTTTTCCAACTACATTAACCCAAAAAGTTTCTTCTAATTTTGGAATTGTTTTTTTTACAAAAATTGGTAAATCTTGATTTCTAGCTTCCTCACTTATTTTTGATAATACATCATCAACATAATTTGATATGATTGGATTTTCAACCATTGTATCGTTACAAACTATATAAACAGGTCTTCTTAATTGATATGGGAAAGGCAAATCTTTTCTAATTCTTTGAAGTGCAATCCAAACTAATGTTAATAAAACAGTAGAATCTTTACCTCCGCTAAAACCAATTATCCAAGGTCTATCTGAAGTGTCAGCATAGGCGTATTGGTCAATGATTTCTTCTATTATACCTTCAACTTTTTTATTTCTAATGGGAGTCATTGTAAAATTTTAGATTTTATAAAAAATATATTTTTATGCAAATTCAGTTTAAAATTATATTTTATATGGTAATCTTCAAAAATACTATTTTAATACTATTTTTTGTTGTTTTTACATTCTTTTAGTTTAACTTTTCATAAAAGCTGTAATTTGCAGTAGAAATTAAGTTTTCGAACATTCTATTTATTATTCCAATTTTCATATAATGTCTTCACATTATGATTTTAATCAATTCCTTTTATGAAATAGAAAAGAGATTAAATAAAATCTTTACCTGTGCAGTTTCCACCTTTGTAATAGTTGGAATATGCACACATTTTAAATATTTAGTTCTTCTTTCTATAATTTTTCTAATGTTGGCGTGAAGATTATCGGCACCTAATTTTTTATGATAAAGCTTCTTTTGATTGTTGAATTTATTCCGGCTTCCGTTTTTAAGAATATCTTCCCAAAAGTTGGTGTTGAAAAATTTAGTGTCAATATCTTTGGATAAATCGAATAGCAAAACATTGTCCCATTCTTTGAGTAACGAAGCTATTAGCACATTATAGTTGTCAATATTGGTTAAATCTTGCAACGTGAATAATCCTAGACTGTGAATGAATTTAGCTTGTCTTGTTCGTATTTCAAATCTAAATGTATTTTCACATTCGTGTGGAAATTGCACACTTTTATCATAGGCTTTTATTTGTTTGTAGGCTTCATTTCCTGCTTGCTTAAAGTCAAAATATGTTGTGGTTCTTGCAAATTGTCGTTTTTCGTGGTAGATTAAATTATGGATTAAATCGGAAACTTTTATTCTTGGATTGATGTTTACACCGTATTCAAGATTAATAAGATAGCATTTATTCAAATCAAGGTTAAATATATTCTTGATTTGAACAATAGCGTTGATACAATATTCTATATAAAAATCGTCGGCATTGTGTAATTCATCATTAAAAAAATAATGAATACTTCCGCTGATTTCTAATCGGTTTTGGTGTTTTGTGAAATAAATATTTTTGTACTTCTTGGTTTGCTTTTCTTTAATTTCATCACTATACAATCTTTCCGATTTGCCAACATATTCTAATAGATCGTTATTCCAAACGGTCTCTATTAGAATTTCATCTATAATTCTGAATTTTAATAAATCTAGCATCTTTAGGATTTATTAATTCAATTATTTTTTATTACCTGGCTTGTAGTTCTTGTTTAGTAATTCTTGAATATCCTTAAGGCGAAAATAGATTTTATTCCCAATTTGAATAAACCCGATAATTCCCGTGTTTCTCCAAAACTGTGAAGTTCGTCTGCTGATTTTCATTATTTTAAGAAACTCTTCGTTATCACAAAACAAGTCGTCCGGATTGAGTAATTGGGATTTTGTTAGAATTGCTTTTAGATCTTTTAGCTGTTCTTTTATTTCAAGAAACGTTTTTTCGTTTGGTTCGTAAAATGGCATACCTTACTTTTTCAATAAGGTTAAACATTCCAATAACTCACTCCTTTTGTAATAACGTCTCGCTCCTATACCATAAGCAATAACTTTTCCTTTATTTGTCCAAGCCCATAGAGTGCTGCTGTCGATTTTGAGGAATTTACAGGTTTCTTCTCTTGTAAGAAGTTCTTCTGCGTTGTCTTTCGCTTGGAGTTCTTTTTGTTGGTTTTGAATTCCGTTTTTGATAGATGTGTCTATCATTTTTTGAAGTTGCTCTACTGATAGGTTTTCGAGCAAGATTGAATTGGTTTGCATATTGAATAATGTTTAATATTATTCTGCAAACATTGGAAGTGTATTCGGTGGTTGAAAAAGTGTTTTTAGTGCATTAGGTGTACACCTTACCTTGCTGGGTTTGTCGTGAATGCTTTGTAAAGATTTGACTTTCTGAAATTATGTTCTTCTACCATTTCATTCGCAAATAAATTAATGTTGGTCTTAGCAAACAAAAGATAATCGAAAGAAATTGATTCGGTTTTTTCACTTTGATAAAGTGTTTTTAAAGCGAAACCTACACGTTTTTTATTAATTTTTTTAAAGTTTATTTTGGTTGCCAATATTGGAAATATGCCATTTGTAAAATATTCAAATAATGCTTTTACAAGTATTTCATAACCATTGTTGTTAATTTCTTCTTTGAATTCTTCTAGATAATCTTCGATAGTTGATTTTAAATGATTGTTTGGACTTGTATCTTCTGTAACTTCAATTTCATCAATTGTTTTTGATACTATAAATTTTGAAAATAAAGGTTCAAATATTAGAGGGTTATTCAATATTATTTCCCAAGCTTTATAATATTGCCCTCCTTTGTAACCCCAATCATACATATCTTCATTAGATACATACATTCCTTTTTTATTCTTTAACTCTTCAATGTTTTCATATTCTCCACCAAAATATCCATTTTTGTATTTTGAATTTAGTACATACGAAAATATTTTAAGTGCTTTTTGTTCTTGGGTGTCGGAAATTAAAGTTTGATTTTGATTTAGTATTGTTTCAAATTCAGAGTAGGCAAGTATGAACGCTTTTGCGTATTCATAAAGATATAAATCAATAGGAAGATTGTCAAAAAACACAAACGTACTGTCTTCTATTTTTGATAATAAATTCAAATAATTACTTTCTATACAATAATAATCAATTAAAATATCACCCTCAATATTAGTAAATGGCTCAACATCGTCTAGATATACATTTTTAATGGTTTTGCCCTCAATTTGAGTAATGAATAAGGATTTAATATCGCCAATGTTATTATAAGCGTTTATAATTGATTGGGGTAAAATATCTTTGTTTTTTGAAAATAAATCATCTAAATAAGTAATATCAACTTTATCACTACTAAATATTTTTCTACTTTTTTTTACTTTTTCAAATTCATCTTCAGCTACTTTTTTGTCAGTCTTATCTAGTGATAATTTATAATACTGATAGAAATACATATTACAAACACCATTGATATAATCTTGTATAAATTCATAATTGAATCCATACGATGTTGTTAAATCTTCAAGATCTAAAATTTCTGAAATATCTATGTTTTCTTTAACTAAAATCTGTACCAAGTCATCATAATAATCACTTATAAAATATTTAGTTACATTTCCTTGCTCTAAATAATAGTGACCATTTTCAAAAATATCTGCTAATTCAATTAAATATCCAGCAATCTCTTCTCTGCAATTATCAATTTCCTTTTTAAACCTTTTTACTTTTTTTTTGGTAATTTTCTGTTTATCCTCAAAATTGGAGCATAATAAATAATCAAGTTTGCTTTTGTCTTTTATGTTAAATTCAATTGAGACAATCTCCCCACCTATTAAGTTTACCAGCCTATCAGTTATCTCAATCTCTTTATTTACAAACTCATCCATTTATTTAATTTAAGTTTCAGAATGTGAAAATATTAAAATAAATCCAAACTAACCAAAACCTATCAAAAGTAGTTCACTAATTCCATTGCCAAATCTTTGTTGCTTTTTCCGATATAAGTCAAAAACATAGTTTCCGTACTGTGTCCGGTAACATAAATAAGATAGGTTGTTGGAATTTTGCCATAAAAGTTAGTTGCAAAAGAACGTCTTCCAATATGAGAAGTTACTAATTCCCATTTTTTAAAAGTTCCTGTTTCTTTGCGATAAATTCCGCTGTCTTCTTCCGTTTCTGATTTTTTACTTCCAGATACTTGTTCTTCAATTTCTGCTATTTCACAAACCTTTTTAATGTAGGCATTGTATTTCTGGTCAGATATGGCATAAGGAAATTTGCCTTTCCTTTTTTTAAGGATTTCCAATACTTTTTTATGTAATGGAACGGTCATATTTTTACCTGTTTTTACCTGGGTAAATTCTAATAAGCTTTTACCGTTTTCAACTCTTATTTGCTTGTCGGTAAATCTCATAAAATCCGAAATTCTTTGACCAGTGTAGCAGCTAATAATTAACCAATCTCTAGCATTGAGTAAACTATCTGTAAACTTCGTTTTATCTGTTTTCTCAATTTTATCCAAATCATCAAATGTCAAATAAACACTATCTACTTTTGTTTGCTTGATTTTTATATTGCTTAATTGAACACTTATATCCAATCCGTAAGATTTTGCGTGATTGCAGATTGTCTTAATAAATTTCAAAGCCGTTGCAATAGTATTTGGAGCATAAAGATTTTCTAAACAATAGGCCTCAAAACTCATTTTGAAATTGCCATCAACATCGGTAAGGTTTAAAGGTTTTTTAGTATAATCAACATAACGAATTAAAAGCTGCTTGATAACATTGATTTTCTTTTTAGTGTTTGGAGTAATCTCATTTTTCTTAAATTCAAGATACTTGTCAAAATAACCAATTAGATCATTTGGAAGTTGTTCAGCCGGAACTGGTGGATTGTAGTATAACCCTATTTGGTTTTGCAACCATTCTTTATTAACAACACCAATACTAACGCTATTAAAAGCCGTTAGAACGTGCTTTTCAATCTTATTGATTTCTTCTGTAACTTCGTGCTGCTTGTTAACTACAGTCAATTCTTTTGGCTTTTTAATGTCGTGCTGTTTTGTCCAATAGTGCTTTGTAACAACATACTGGGTATTAGTTGCAAATACATAATCAGTATTATTATTCCTGAATAACAATCTTACAGTTAAAGGAGCTTCTTCTTTTGTTGAACGGAATAAAAAATTGATTGTTGCCATCTTATTATATATTTAATTATACACAAATATACAAAATTTGTACGGTAGTTGTACGGCATAATCAAAATACACACAAACTAATCCAAACCTATACAACCCAAATACACTCTGTAAAGTACTGGTTTTATTGACTTTATTAATTTTTATCAATGATTTAGGAAGTTTATTATAATTGGCTTTTTTGGGTAAAAATGGTACTGGAGGTACCACAAAACCCGAATAGAAATATTCGGGTTTTTTGTTTAACATCATTTCTAAAGATGCATTATCTCTATATTCTTTATTCAAAATCCACAACTAAATATTATGTTGGCGAAACACATAATATTGAAGAGAGACTAATAAAACACAATCAACACACCTATTCTGGATCATTTACAAAAATCGCTAATGACTGGGATTTAACCCTCCTTTTTAATTGTTCAAACAAAGAAGAGGCTATTTTTCTTGAAAGATTTATCAAGAAAATGAAAAGCAGAATTTTTATCGAAAAAATAATTAAAAACCCTTCTATTCTTGAAGACATTTTATCCAAAAAATAGTCCATGCATCCCTGGTTCTCCCGAAGCCTCGGGACTGGAGGTACCACAAAACCCGAATAGTCCCGAAGCTTCGGGATTCGGGTTTTTTGTTTTTAGACAATTCCCAACCAGATACTCCTTTTAGCTACCAGCACTAAACATCTCCGACTCATTTCCCACAAAATATAACGATTTTAAAATTCTGCCAAAAGCTGAAATCATTCCTAATGTTCTAATTATTTAAAAGAATAATAAGACAAAAACCACCTCTATCCCCTTTTTTAAAATTACTTAGAATAAAAAAATTTAAATTAAGTATTTAAATATAAGTATTAATACTTATATTTGCGTAATAATACTTAATTAATTAGATTATGATTAAAGTAATAGTAGTCGGAAACGGCATGGTAGGTTACAAATTTTGCGAAAAATTCATTGCGAAATCAGGACATGAAGAATACCAAATCACCGTATTTGGAGAAGAGCCAAGACGCGCATACGACAGAGTTCACCTAAGTGAATACTTTGCAGGAAAAAGCGCTGACGACTTATCATTATCAACATCAAATTGGTATGAAGAGCATAACATTACCCTAAACACCTCTGAATTAATTACTGATATTAATAGAGAGCAAAAAACAATACATACTCATTTAGAGAAAACGCATACTTACGACTACTTAGTTTTAGCAACGGGTTCAGCCGCTTTTGTGCCACCTATAGAAGGAGTGGACAAAGAAGGTGTTTTTGTGTACAGAACCATTGAAGATCTGGATGCAATTATGGCTTACGCCAAAAAAATAAAACGAAATGGCGCCACCGAAGCTGCTGTTCTGGGTGGCGGATTATTAGGATTAGAAGCCGCTAAAGCAGTATACGACTTAGGATTAAATCCTCACGTAGTCGAATTTGCTCCTCGATTGATGCCTAGACAATTGGATAAAGGCGCCAGTGCCATGCTACAATCAAAAATCGAAGAACTTAATATTAGCATTCACCTTAACAAATCAACACAATATATTGCTGGAGAGCATGCTATTACAGGAATGATGTTTGAAGGAGATGATTTACTTAAAGTAGACATGCTGGTAATTTCTGCAGGGATAAAACCACGAGATGAACTAGGAAGAGTTTCAGGGCTGGAAGTGGGCGTACGAGGAGGAATTGTAGTAAACAACCAGATGCAATCTTCGGATCCTTTTATCTATGCGATAGGCGAAGTGGCACTTTACAACCATATGATTTATGGTCTTGTGGCTCCCGGATATGAAATGGCCGATGTTGCCGCTGAACAAATCCTGAAAGGAGCTAAAACAATGAGAGACACCATCGACATGTCGACACAATTAAAATTAATTGGCGTTGAAGTGGCGAGTTTTGGAGATCCATTTATAGAAAATGAAGAAGTAACCGCTATTGTTTACGAAAACAAATTAAGCGGAATTTATAAAAGAATCAACGTTACTAAAGATTCCAAAACCTTATTGGGCGGGATTTTAGTTGGCGATTCCAGTGATTACAATTCATTGTTCCAAATTTACAGCAATGCCATGCCGTTACCAAAAAACCCGGAAGATTTGATTCTTGGTTCGAGAGGCGGAGAAGCATCTTCTTTTGGAAGTGCAATGGATTTACCGGATACTGCCGTAATCTGCTCTTGTGAAAACGTAACCAAAGGCGCTATTTGCTGCTCTATTGTTGATGAAACTTGCGCTACTTTTGGAGATGTTGTCAAACACACTAAAGCAACAACAGGCTGTGGCGGATGTAAACCGATGGTTGTTGACCTAGTAAAAGAAACTCAAAAATCATTAGGAAAAGAAGTCAAAGATGTCATTTGCGAGCACTTTGCATACAACAGACAAGAATTATACGACATCGTAAAAATCAATAAATTCACGAACCACGATGAAGTGTTAGGAGTTGTAGGAAAAGGAGATGGATGTGAGGTTTGCAAACCTATTTTATCTTCAATATTTTCCAGTATTTACAATGACACTGCCAATAAACACATCACAGCACAGGATTCTAATGACAGATTCCTCGCGAATATTCAACGCAACGGAACCTACTCTGTAGTACCAAGAATTGCCGGTGGAGAAATTACTGCTGACAAACTTATCGTTATCGGTGAAGTGGCCAAAGAATACAATTTGTACACTAAAATTACCGGAGGGCAACGCATCGATTTATTTGGGGCGCAACTCAATGATTTACCTAAAATTTGGAAAACTCTAATTGACAATGGTTTCGAAAGCGGTCATGCGTATGGAAAATCACTACGTACTGTAAAAAGCTGTGTGGGTAACGCTTGGTGTCGCTACGGAATGGACGAAAGTGCCGGTTTTGCTATCGAATTAGAAAACAGATACAAAGGACTTCGTTCGCCTCATAAAATAAAAGGTGGCGTTTCTGCTTGTATTCGCGAATGCGCCGAAGCCAGAGGAAAAGATTTCGGATTAATCGCAGTTGAAGGTGGCTGGAACTTATACGTCTGCGGTAACGGTGGTGCAAATCCTAAACATGCCGTATTATTGGCCGAACAAATTGACAGAGAGACCTGCATCAAATACTTAGATCGTTTCTTGATGTTTTACATCCGTACAGCGGGTCCATTAGTGCGAACTTCTACTTGGCTGGAAAAACTGGAAGGCGGATTAGATTACCTAAAAGAAGTAGTTATCGATGACAGCCTGGGAATTGTAGAAGCATTAGAAACAGAAATGCAAGGTTTGGTAGATACTTTCGAATGTGAATGGAAACAAGCGATTGAAGATCCTGAAATGATGAAACGTTTTAGCCATTTCACTAATTCTGACGAAGCCGATGACAACATTGTTTTTGTACCGTTAAGAGATCAAAAAATGCCTAAATCTTGGTAATCAGTCATTTTAAAATAAAAACAACTACTACACAATACACAACTAATTAACTGTTTTTAGCCTTTGATTCCTCTCCTTTGGAGAGGGCTTGGGTGAGGAAAATTAAAAGATTATTCAAATGGAAAACATTCTAAATCAATACGAAACCGTAAATTTAAGCGAAGTAAAAGTATGGTTCAAAGCAGGAAAAACTGTTGATTTTCCCAGCAATGGTGGTGGTTGCATCAAATACAAAAACAAACAAATCGCCATTATAAAATTTGATCGAAGAAACGAATGGTACGCTTGCCAAAACTTATGTCCTCACAAAATGGAAATGGTACTTTCTAGAGGAATGATTGGTTCTGCTGATGATATTCCTAAAATTGCCTGTCCAATGCACAAGAAAACATTCTCTCTTGTAGACGGATCAAATTTAAATGGAGATGATTTAAAAATTGCCACCTATCCGGTAAAAATTGTTGAAAATGAGGTCTTCGTAGGCTTTTTGGAATAATTATGTATCTTTGATTTTTAACTTTTCAAATGACAACAACTCCATTTCAAAACGCCAGCGCATGGATTGATGCAGAAAATGCACAAGATCCAAATCACGAAATCTATCAATCCGTTTCTCATCCAAAGGAACTATTGTATTCTAACAGAATGTACGAAAGGCTTATGGATTTTTATCCAAATGCATCCGAAGCTGTTCAGATTGCTTCCAAAGCACAACACATCTGTCGATGGAAAGTAGCCCGGGAATCCTATCCAATGGACCGTGTGGGATATTTGAAATGGCGCGAAGATTTGAAAAAATTTCATGCTAAAACTACGGCTGCAATTTTAGAAAAAGCAGGTTATTCCGAAGAATTTATTGCACGGGTTTCTTTTCTAATCGAAAAAAAATTACTCAAAAAAGATGCTGAAACACAACTACTCGAGGATGTAATTTGTCTGGTATTTCTAGAATATTATTTAGACCCTTTTGTGCACAAACACGATAGAGAAAAACTGAAAAATATCATTCTGAAAACTTGGAATAAAATGTCCGAAAAAGGACATCAGGAAGCACTAAAAATCAACTTCAGCACAACAAACTTTCAATTGATAAAAGAGGCTCTTGGATTGTAATTCGATTTCTTTATGAAAAACAAAGTGGCAACATCCATAGATACCATTTCATTCAAAAACTTAAGGCGATTGTATTTATTCGCCTTATTGACGATTGCAATAACGGTATTATTGAGCCAGCTTTTGATACAATACAACCTAAACAGTCAGCGAAGCGATTCGCGAATAATCAACATTTCCGGAAAACAAAGAATGTTGAGCCAGAAATTGACAAAGGAGATTTTAATTCTGAATTTTATAACAGACACTTCCAAAAGCAAGCAGGAAATCATCCGAATCAATGAAATAATCTCACTCTGGAAATTCAACCATAATGCCTTGGAAAAAGGAAATGACAGCCTTGGTTTTCCAAAAGAAAAAAGCCCCGCACTCACTAAATTATTTGTAGCTATCAAACCCAATTTTGACACTATACTTAATGCTGCAACCCGACTTTTAGAAAACAAAAATTCACATACAAAAGAACAGGAGAATCAAAAATTAGTTCAAACTATTCTTGAAAACGAAAGTATTTTCCTTTCGAAAATGAATGAAATTGTTGGTGAATATGATAAAGAAGCCCTCGAAAAAGTAACGTTGCAAAGCAAAACGGAATATGCAATTTTACTGTTTACACTCTTGGTTTTGCTATTGGAATTCATTTTTATTTTCAAACCAACCAACAAAAAAGTAGAGACACTTATTTTTAAACTTTTGTTCTCCGAAAAAAAGGCTTTGAAACTCGCCCACGATACCGAAATCATAAGCGAAATAAAAGAAAACTCCGTCAAAGAATTGAAATCACTCAATTATGCGATGGAAAACACCTTGCTCTATTGTCGCGTTTCACCCGATGGAAAACTGATACACATTGGAGAAAAATTCTCTAAACTACTGCAATACAATCCCTTTATTTCTGATAAAACGTTCTCACAAGTCGTAACTCCAATAGAGAAAGAACAAATCGGTATTGACCGGATTATTGCTGAAAAACAGCGAAGTGGCTGGCAAGGGGAAATCAACATTACCAATAGAAACGGGGAATCGATTTGGCTGGACTTATCAATGGTTCCGGTAACCATAAAAAAAGAAGAATCCGAATTATTGATTATCTGTTTTGATATTACTGAGCGTAAAAAAGCAGAACAGGAAGTCGAGCGATTGAACACTGAAAATGTAACCGATAAAATCAATCAGCAGAAGGTTATTTCGAGTAAAATTGTCGAAAACCAGGAAAACGAACAAAATAGAATTGCACGAGAAATCCACGACGGAATTGGGCAAATGCTCACCGGATTAAAATTCAGTTTGGAAAGCATTAATCTGGACGACAAAGAAAAAGCAGCCCAGAAAATTGAATACCTCAAAAAACTGTCTTTGGATATTATAAAAGGTGTTCGCACCGCCACATTCAACTTAATGCCACCGGAATTAAGCGACCACGGAATAAACTCTGCGCTTGCAAAACTTACTCAAGAATTATCAAAACTGACCGGAAAGAATATTCTTTTTTACAACAAAACTAATTTTGATAAACGCCTGGATTCTTTAATTGAAATAAATATTTACAGACTTACGCAGGAGGCCATAAACAATGCAATTAAGTATGCCGATTCTTCTCATATTATCGTACAACTTTCGCATAGCAATTCTATTTTGAGCATTACAATAGACGACAACGGAAAAGGTTTTGACATTGAAACGGCAGAAAAGAAGCGAAACAGCGAGTCTGGGATGGGATTGCTTTTTATGAAAGAAAGAATACAATATATTAATGGTCGTGTTTTCTTTAACTCCATTCCTGATGAAGGAACCCGAATCACATTCAATATTCCTATATAAAAGATAAATATTAGAATTTGGACTTTATTTTTAAGAATTACGTATCTTAGCCTACTTTTTAGGTTTTTATACGTAAAAATTAGATTTTAAAATTAAGTAAATTATGAGTAATACTATTCGAGTTGTATTGGCAGATGACCATGTATTTGTGAGAGACGGAATCAAATCATTATTGGAAAACGAAGCAAATATAGAAGTTGTCGGTGAAGCGACCGACGGTCTCGAAGCATTAAAAATAGTAGAAAGCTGCAAACCTGATTTATTAATTTTAGACATTCGTATGCCTAATATGACAGGAATTGAAGTTGTTGAAAAACTACGAAGTCAAAATAATTTGGTAAAAATTGTTATGCTGTCCATGCATGAATCAGAGGAATACGTATTAAAATCAATTAAAGCCGGAGCCGATGGATACTTACTAAAAGGATCCAGTAAAGAAGAATTCCTTAAGGCATTACAGACTATTGCTAATGGTGGAAAGTATTTCAGCGGCGACATCTCATCCATATTAATTGGACAACTGAACAACTCCACTTCTATTCAGGAATCAAAACCAATGCAGGACGAAGAGCAGTTGATTACCAAAAGAGAACGAGAAATTCTTAAACTTTTATTGTCAGGTAAAGGAAACAAAGAAATTGCCGAAGCTTTAGACATCAGCAAAAGAACTGCCGAAGTACATCGTTTTAATTTGATGAAAAAATTAAAAGTCAAAAATTTAATGGAACTTTCCAATAAAGCTAACGAGTATTCCTTGATATAAGTACAATTACAAAAACACTTATTTTTCAAGAATACGTATGTTGTTTTCTTTATTTGTTGTTTAAAACAATCCAAACTCCATATTTAAAAATCTTTTTTTAGGCAACTAAGTATTTTTTCAACCTTGAAAAGAGCAACTTGTTTAATGATTTCATAATATATAAGCCCAATAATAGCTATTTAGAAATAAATACCTCAAATTTTAAAATATTGACATAAATACGTATTTTTACGTATAATTTACTTAAATTAAGTAATAGTACTTATATTTGTAAAAAATATAGGTACGATGAAAACTTCAAACTCTTTATCCCAATCGCATAAAATTTTGTTTTTAAATACACTGGCATTCACGATATGTTTTGCTTGTTGGACTTTAAATGGTGTTTTGGTAACTTTCTTGGTAGACAACGGTATCTTCAAATGGAGCGTTGTACAAGTGGGATGGCTTCTGGGAATTCCGATTCTTACGGGTTCCATTATGCGATTACCAATTGGAATTTTGACTGATAAATTTGGCGGAAAATACGTTTTCTCCATACTACTCCTTCTCTGCTCTATTCCCTTATTTCTACTGCCATTAGCGGATAGTTTTTTTATGTTTGCCCTTTTAAGCTTTTTGTTTGGTATGGTAGGAACAAGCTTTGCCGTTGGTATTGGCTATACTTCTATTTGGTATCCAAAAGAATGGCAAGGTAGAGCATTGGGGATTTTCGGAATAGGAAATGCAGGAGCTGCCATAACTACTTTTTTGGCACCTTCGTTATTGAATCATTTTTCAATTGAAGACCCGCAAAATGGTTGGAAATTATTACCTGTTATATATGGTTTTGCTTTAGTCGTTATTGGGATATTTTTCTTGATTTTTGCTAAAAACAAAAAAATAGAGAACCACACCAAAACTGTTTCTCAAATGCTGCAATCCTTAAAAAGTGTGCGTGTTTGGCGATTTGGAGCCTATTACTTCTTGGTTTTTGGGTGTTTCGTTGCCTATTCACAATGGTTGCTGCCTAACTTCATGAATGTATACCAAACGAGTCTTGTCATGGGTGGATTATTCGCCACCATGTTCAGCTTGCCGTCCGGGGTGATTCGCGCTTTTGGAGGCTATTTATCCGATAAATTTGGTGCTCGAAAAGTGATGTATTGGGTATTGGGTTCCTCAGTAATCCTAAGCGCGTTGTTGATGATTCCAAAAATGGATATTACCACAACGGGACCCGGAGTTTTGGCCACCAAAAAAGGAACAATCACAATGATTTCTGACTCGAAGGTGAAAATTGGCGATACTGACTTTGCCATTGCTCAAAAGACAATACAACCGCAGCAAAGTTCTATTTTTCCGGTTCGAACATCATGGCAACAAGTTGTTGTGAGTCAGAATCAAGATGTCAAGAAAAAGGAATTGATTGCTAAAGGAATTACCCACATTCGTTTTGATGCCAATATGTGGGTGTACTTAGTTTTGGTGATTCTGATTGGTATTTCCTGGGGAATTGGCAAAGCTGCCGTTTACAAACACATTCCGGAATATTTCCCGACAGAAGTTGGCGTTGTTGGTGGAATGGTAGGAATGATTGGAGGATTAGGCGGTTTCTTTGGACCAATTATCTTCAGTTATTTATTGACAGCCACCGGCATTTGGTCCAGCTCTTGGATATTCATCCTGTTATTTTCAGCTATTTGTTTGATTTGGATGCACTATACCGTAACGAAAATCATGAACGAAAAACAACCTACGCTATCCCGAGAAATGGAACGTAAAAAATAAAAATATACTTTTTTGAATGGGTTATTTGGGTTAAAGAAATTGTTATTCATACACAAAAACCACCTTTAAAAAAGTTTCCTAAACTTTCGATTCCTCTAGAAAGTTTTTACTTCATACACAGATATAAGACTAATTTTCCTATTACGGTTTTATGTCTTGTGTAGAAGCTAAAAAAAGTATTCAACCGCAGATTCACAGATTTTATGTTTGTGATTTGCGGTTTTTGTTTCTAATTAAATGTGCCAAATCAACCACGGATTAGCGAATTAACAATCATTATTTTAATTGCATTTGAGATTCATTTTAAATTAAGTCAATATTTGAGATTGATCATAAACACTACGATCTAAAAACCCAATTAACCTGTTTATCGTATCGTAGAGACGCACTGCAGTGCGTCTCTACGTGCGTCTCTACAATGTGGTTATGTCGTACGTCTTTACAATGTCCCCTATTTAAATATATATATCCAACAAAAATCCCCGTAACATTTTAACATTACAGGGATTTTTCACTCAAAAAAATTAAATAAAACTAACTTTTATACACCATTCCCATATCTTCGATGGAGAATTTATCGGTTAAGAGATGTAATAATTTATCTCTTAGTTCAATATATTCGGGCATTTTTACGATTTCGATTTTGTTTCTGGGTCTTGGCAAATGGACTTCTACAATTTCCCTGATAGTGGAAGCTGGGCCGTTATTTAATACCACAATTCTATCGGATAGGAATAAGGCTTCTTCGATATCGTGCGTAATCATTACGATGGTTTTCTCTCGGTTGTTTAAATTCCATAATTTCAACACTTCCAGTTGCATCGAACCTTTGGTTAAGGCATCCAAAGCGCCAAAGGGTTCGTCTAATAACAACACGCCCGGATTGATGGCAAAAGCTCTGGCAATAGCAACTCTTTGTTTCATTCCACCCGATAATTGTCCCGGTAATTTATCTTTATGCTCGTATAAATTAACCATTTTCAGGTTTTTTTCTACGATTTCCAGTTTCTCTTTTTTGGAGCAATCCATAACAGAATCTACCGCTTGAAAAATGTTTTGTTCAACAGTCATCCAAGGTAAAAGCGAATAATTTTGGAAAACAATTCCGCGATCCGGTCCCGGTCCTTTTATTTTTTTATTGTCTAATGCTACTGTTCCTCCTGTTGGCGTAAGCATTCCCCCAATCGCATTCATGATGGTTGATTTTCCACAACCGGAATGTCCAATGATGGAGATGATTTCCCCTTTTTTGATGGACAGATTGATATCTCTTACGGCAATATATTTTCCTTTTGGTGTTGGAAATGAAATTTCCAAATCTTTGATTTCTAAATAACTCATGATTTCTTTATTTAATGATTTGAAGATTGGCTCTAAAAATCGATGTTATTTTATAGTGAATTCTTTATGTATCGGGTTTGCGTGAGTGATGGCAGTGGAGCTCTTTTTTGAGCCGATTTTTTTCGGCTTAAAAAAAGCGGGAACGTACAGCACGACCCAAAGTTGCGAGGCGACAGACGAAGCAATCTGAAGGGGCACGCCCAAAAGAAAAACTTCCTGATTTTAAACTACGCTTTGTAAGCTACTTTATTTTCGATAAAAGTGAAGATTCTATCAAAAAGCAATCCTACAATTCCGATGATAATAATGGCCGAAATTACTTTTTCGAGACTTAGCGCATTCCAGCTGTCCCATACAAAAAACCCGATTCCTGCGCCACCAGACAACATTTCACCCGCTACAATTACCAACCAAGCGACGCTGATACTCAATCGTAATCCGGTAATAATGTGTGGTAAACTGTACGGAATTAAGATTTTAGTGAGGTAACGCATTTTTGAAAAACCAAAAGCTTTGGCCACATTTTTATGATCTTGCGGAATCGAAGCCACTCCAAAAGAAGTGTTTATCAACGTGGACCATAATGAGGTGATGAATACGATAAATATGGTTGCCATTCCGGTATCTTTGAAAACTACCAAGCCAATTGGGAACCAAGCCAGCGGCGAAACGGGTTTGAGCAATTGAACGATTGGATAAAAAATTTGTTTGCAAATAGTGCTTGCTCCCATTAAAATCCCGATTGGAATTGCGATTAAAGAACCCAACAAAAACCCGGAAAGTACCGTTTTGATAGAGCTGAATAATTGCAATCCAATTCCTTTGTCATTTGGCCCGTAATCATAAAACGGATCGCTTAACATTTCTTTTAAAACAGTCAAAGTAGCCAATGGTCCCGGAAGTGCATCTTGTGTAAAATAACTCAATACGCTCCAAAAACCTCCAAAAATTACCAAACCAATCCCAGCAAAAAAGCCTGATTTTGATTTTTCAAGTAGTGTATTTACGGCTAATTTGAGTTTATAATTTTCTGCTGCGACACTTTTTTTGCTTTCTGTCGACACATTGATGGATGAATCTAATGCATCAATAGTTAGTGTGTTTTTATCAGACATGGTTCTAAAATTTAGTTTAATAATTCATTTATCTTTTTACAACTTTCAAATAAGCCGCAGGATTTGAAGGGTCAAAAACCGTTTTGTCCATTGTAAGTGCAAATGGTTTCATATCGTCATTTGGCACTTTAATTTTCATGCTTGCCGCAACTTCTTTATACAAATCATCCAAAATCAATTTATCTGCAATGGCAGCATAATTTGGTGCTTCTTTCAAATATCCGAATCTAACAAACTGTGCCATCGCCCATATTGCGTGTGATTTACGAGGAAAGTTCACCATCCCGCCTTTGTGAAATAACATATAATCTTTGGCATACACTTGTGTTCCTTGGTTGCAACCCAAATCATAATTTCCCATCAATCTGTTCTCGATTACATCAGCCGGAGCATTCACGTATGGCGCTCTACCGATAATCGCCGCTGCTTTTTTACGATTTACAGGATTGTCTAACCAAATGCAGGCTTCCATAACGGCTTTCATTACTTTCACTAAATCGGCTTTGCGTTTAGCACTGAAATCCTTGTTTACCACCAAAGCTTTTTCTGGGTGATCTTTCCAAATATCCTGGGAAGCCACTTGTGTAAATCCAATTCCTTGTTTTACTGCAACGCCGCCCCAAGGTTCACCTACACAAAATCCGTCCATATTACCCACTTTCATGTTGGCAACCATTTGAGGTGGTGGAATTGTAATGATTTTTACTGCTTTTTGATTCAAACCTGCAATTGACATCCAGTTGCGTAACCATAAATCGTGTGTTCCTCCAGGAAATGTCATTGCAAAAGTCACTTCTTTTTCGGCTTTTAGTTTAGCCGCAACAACCGGAGTCACTTTATTCATTTGTTTGAATCCTACTTTTCCACAAAAATCTTTTGAAAGCGTAATCGCTTGTCCGTTTACATTCAACATCATTGCAATTTTCATTTCGGAACCTGCTTTTCCACCTACTCCAGTGTATACTGAAAAGGGCATGGAATACAAACAATGTGCTCCGTCTAATTCTCCTGTCAGGATTTTGTCACGAACATTCGCCCAAGACGATTCTTTGGTTACCACAACCTCAACACCGTACTTCTTGAACAAACCCAATTCTTTTGCCATAACTATTGGCGAGCAATCCGTAAGTGGAATAAATCCTAATCGCACCGGATCATTTTGGGCGGTTATTGTTGTAAAAGCGGAGCTGAATATTACTAAAACCATCAATAGTATGGTTTGGAAAGTCCTTGTTATTTGTTGATTTGATTTTTTCATTTTAAAAAGATTTAAAAGTTGTTTTTTTATTTTTTAGCTAAAAAATTAGGTTTAACATTGACCATCACATACGCAAATTGCGGACTTAAATCTGGAGTTGTAACATTTTTAACCGCTGCAGAAGCCATGGAATTTGTAGCTTTCATGATAGAATAACCCGCTTCAATATTGATCATTTTGGTTAAATTGTATTTCACTAACAAATCCACCTCGGTTCCTAAATAAGAACTTAATTCTCCTCCGGCTCCGTTAGATAATTTATCCGCAGCTTGAAAACCATGAACATCTAAAAAGAGACTCAAATTATCTTTTACATTGTATTTCACTTTGAAGAAATAGTTTAGCAATCCTTGTTTTCCAAAGCCATTCGCCGCATAGAAATAATCCATGCTTCCCCAGAATTTATGTGGTGTTCCGTAAAGCGGATCAAAACGATTATTATCTGACGTTGCCGTTACTGTTTTTGTACCGTCATCACCCGATAAATAATCGATTCCGGGACCTACAAATAATTTTCTTCCCACTTGTAAAGTTGAAGTAATCGAAGCCAGATTGGCACTTATAGAACGACCATCTTTGTCCTTTCCGCCTTGATGGTAGAGACTTCCGGTAAGATTCAGTTTTCTGGTTATGGCGGAATTAAAATAAAATCCGGTTGTATTGCGGCTCCAAACTCCTTCTCCATATACTTTGGTAGTTACCGCTGGAGTTCCTGAAGTTACATTAGTGTATTTATTGAAATCATCTTTGAAGAACAGAAAAGACACGTCTCCAAAGAAGAATTTTCGACCTAAATACGCATACTGAAAGGATTTATACATTGTTCCAATTCCGTTTGTACCGGCACCATAAGCAGGATTTGTCCCGTTATAAATGGTGCTTGTGTTTAGTTCTTTATTTTGGTTAAAAGCAGCTCCAACATCAGCAATCCAACCTTTATTTGCAAACTTAAAAACAACAGCATCGTGTCTTCTTCCTTGTTGCAACCAGTCTAAACCGCCCAATACTTTTTGGTCATCATACGAGATTTCCTGGCGTCCAAACTTTACGGATAGATTCAGGATTTTACTAATCGTATCATTCAACATAATCTCTCCCCAAGCTTCATGCAATAAAATTCCGTTATTCGCTTCAGTAGTTGTTCTGTTTATAGTTGAAGCATCTTGACCCCAAACGCGTACGTCTTGCAAAGCCATAAATACTTTAAAACGATACCCTGTATATCCTATATTTAATCGCGCTCTTTGAGAAGTAAACAAACCTGCTTTATCATCTTCTTTCTGCAACGTTCCTTGTCCTGCTCTAAGTTCTGTTCTTTCTCTTACTTGTCCTGTTGCTGTTAATTGCGCTTTGGTTTCGTTATAACTTAAAAATGTTAAAGCAATGCCTAAGAAAATAGATTTCGAAAGAGTTCTACTTGACATTTTTTCTTTGCTTAATCCTTGAATACGTAATGATGTGGTTTTAATCTTTTGCATAATCATCTGTTTTAATTAGTATGAAGCAAATTTACGTAAGTATAAATACTTACGTATAATATAAAAAACAGCTGTAAATAGCTTTTTAATACCAGAAAAAAAGTAGTTATGTCAGTTTAATTTCTGCCTTTTAGCAGTAAATAGCAGCAAACCCAGCAATCGCTTGAGGTGAGCTGAATTGAATACGTAGAAAAGGAAGTGGAAACTTCTGGGATTTTCTGGAGAGGCATTTTGATAATTGACTTTTAAAGACTTTCGATGTCAATTAAATGGAAAATGGTGGTGGATACAATCTGAAATTGAGCACTAAAGGTATTTGTGTTCTTTTATTTCAGATTTTAATTTGTCGGTGTTGACTAATCCTATTTTCTTACCGATGGTTGTAATAAGGACTTCTTTCTTTAAACTTGAAATCACTCTAATTACTTGCTCATCAGTAGTTCCTGCAAAATCGGCAATTTCTTTTCTGGATAAATCCAAATCGATAACACCGTTAAGCTGACCGAATTTTTTATGAATATACAATAAGGTATCAATGACTCTTTCCCTTACGTTCATTTGGGCAATTTTTCTAATGTTATTCTCGCTTTTATTCAATTCTTCTGCGTAGAACAACATTAAATCAAAGGTGAATTCGGGAACATTATGAAGTATTTCCAGCATGTCTTCATTACTGAAATTACACAACATCGTATCTTCTAAAGCGTACGCTCCAATGTGGTAGCGCTTGCTCGTACCGAAGCCTCTAAAACCAACTGTATCGCCATCTTTGGTCAAACGCACAATTTGTTCTCTGCCGTGAATGCCTGTTTTGACAGTCTTTACTTTTCCTTTGTAAATAAAATACAAGCCTTGGATTGGCGCTCCTTCAATTATAAATTGTTGCGATTTTTTACAAGTGAAACTTCGATTTTTATCAATGTACTTTTTCATTTGTTCTAAATGAAGATGCTTTTTTATAAAACAATTTTCATTTACGCAACTGGTACAAGTGGCTAATTCTTCTTTCATACGTAGCTAAAATTTAAAAATCGTTTACAAAATGATGGGATGCATTCATTTATTTTAACCAAAAATATAAAATAATATTCATTTAATACGTATTAATACGTAAAAATACTTATTTTTACATTTCAATATCTTAGTTAGCGCTCAAATACAGCCTTTCATTATTAATAAAGAAATTCGATAATGCAAAATTCAGAAATCAAAACTACGTGTTCCTATTGTGGAGTAGGATGCGGAATTATAGTAACCAATGATTCTAAAAATGGAGTATCGGTAACTGGCGACAAAAACCATCCTGTCAATAAAGGAATGTTATGTTCCAAAGGAATGAACCTGCATTATGTAGTCAATGACACTTCTGACCGAATCCTATATCCGGAAATGCGATGGAGCAAATCACATCCTATGGAACGTGTGAGCTGGGATACGGCTTTGGAACGTGCAGCGGCAGTTTTTACCTCTATCATAAAAAAACACGGTCCTGACAGCGTTGGATTTTATATTTCTGGACAATGCCTTACTGAAGAGTATTATTTGGTAAACAAGCTCGTAAAAGGATTTCTGAAGACCAATAATATCGACACCAACTCTCGCCTATGCATGAGTTCAGCAGTGGTGGGTTACAAAAAAACATTTGGTGAAGATGCAGTTCCCATCGCTTACGACGATATTGAACTCGCCGATACCTTTTTGATAACAGGTGCCAATCCGGCTTGGTGCCACCCAATTCTTTTCAGACGTATCGAACAACACAAAGAAAAGAATCCAAAAGTAAAAATCATTGTAGTTGACCCCCGAAAAACAGATTCGGCCTTAAACGCCGACTTGCATTTACAAATCATTCCGGGGACTGATATTATTTTATACCATGCTTTGGCCAAAAGGCTCATCGAACAAGGATATGCCGACACTGATTTCATTAAAAACCACACTGAAAATTTCAAACTATATAAAGATTTAGTTCTTGCAAGCTCGCTAGAGAAAGCATCAAAACTTTGCGGAATACCCGTAAACGATATCAAATTAGCCGCAGACATCATTGGCAAAGCCAAAGGATTTCTTTCGCTTTGGGCTATGGGACTCAACCAAAGTGCTATTGGCGTAGACAAAAACACCGCTTTACTCAACCTTTCTTTACTCACCGGACAAGTAGGAAAACCGGGCTCTGGGCCTTTTTCATTGACGGGTCAACCCAATGCTATGGGCGGTCGTGAAGTGGGCGGAATGGCAAATTTACTCGCAGTTCATAAAGAATTGAACAATCCTGTTCACCGAAAAGAAGTTGCTGATTTTTGGGGAGTGGAAGACATCTCCGAAAAACCGGGATTAACGGCAACTGAAATGTTTGACGCCTTAGAATCTGGAAAAATGAAAGCGATTTGGGTTATTTGCACCAATCCGTTGGTGAGTTTACCCGATTCCAGAAGAGTGGAAAAAGCATTGGCTAATGCCAAATTTGTTGTGGTTCAAGAGATTTCTCATAATGCCGATACCTCAAAATTTGCCGATTTATTATTACCCGCTGCGGGCTGGTTAGAAAAAGAAGGTACGATGACAAATTCTGAAAGACGAATTTCCTATTTACCAAAAGGCATCAATGCTCCGGGAGAAGCACTTCCCGATGTGGAAATCCTGACTCGATTTGCTAAAAAAATGAATTTTAGCGGGTTTAATTTCAACACCACCGAAGACATTTACAAGGAATATTGCCTGATGACAAAAAACACCAGTATTGATATTTCCTTTTTAAATTACAATCGATTAAAAAACGAAGGTACTTTCCAATGGCCGGTTCCAGATTATGGACATCCCGGAACGCCTCGTTTATTTACGGATAAAAAATTCTATACGCCTTCGCAAAAAGCAATTTTTAATCTGCCGACAGCGATTGAAAACACCTCGGAACAACCCAGCAATCAGTTTCCGTTTATTTTAACAACGGGACGCATTAGAGACCAATGGCATACGATGACCAAAACGGGAAAAGTATCCCGATTGATGACGCATATCCCAAGTCCGATGCTGGAAATAAATCCTATTGACGCCTACAAAGCAACCATAAAAAGCGGCGATATTGTAGTAGTGACGAGCAAAAATGGGACTGTTCGCGTAAAAGCAAAAGTATCTGATTCTATTAGGGAAGGTGTCCTTTTCTTGCCGATGCACTGGGGAAAACAACTGGAAAATGATTTGAACAGAACCAATAATTTGACCAACACCGTTGTAGATCCAACCTCGAAAGAACCTGATTTTAAGTTTA
This sequence comes from Flavobacterium sp. XS2P24, assembly GCF_030010285.1. Classification (NCBI taxonomy): domain Bacteria; kingdom Pseudomonadati; phylum Bacteroidota; class Flavobacteriia; order Flavobacteriales; family Flavobacteriaceae; genus Flavobacterium; species Flavobacterium sp. XS2P24. Next base: position 8,963 of record NZ_JASCRU010000021.1, on the reverse strand, counting down.
CCACCGTTGCTGTTGCCAAATATGTGAAACCTTTTGAGAAAATCGCAGTCGTTGGCGCTGGAGCAGCCGCTTTCCGATTCATTCAAAACTACAGAGAAATTAATACTTCGGATGAAATTATTGTGTTTTCGAATGAAGAAAATCCTTTCTATAACCGCGTTTTATTGCCGGAATATGTAACGGCAGAACTTTCGTGGGAACAGCTTTTGAAAATCAAAGACGAAGCCTTGAGCAAGCTCAACATCACGATGAAATCAAATGTTTCAATTGATACCATCAACACTAAAGAAAATACAATTCTAGATAGTGACGGCATCGTTCATACTTTTGATTCCCTGATATTAGCAACCGGAAGCCGACCTTTTATTCCTGAAAATGCGCAATTGTATCTGCCGGGACGCTTTACCATAAGAAAAAAAGAAGATGCAGACCGATTGAAAAACTATCTGGATGACACTAATTTGCCTCCCGAAGAGCAGCATGTTGTTATTGTAGGCGGTGGATTATTAGGATTGGAATTGGCCGCAGCCTTGAAACACAAAAAAGTAAAAATCACGATAATTCAAAGGGCTTCCCGATTAATGGAACGTCAATTAGACCGAATCTCCAGTAAATTACTGGCCGAAGAAGTACAGCTTCGGGACATTCAAATTTATTTTGATAATGAAGTCAGCACGGTATTCGAAACAGAAAATCCGAACGAAATTGAAATTGCCCTGAAAAGTGGTCGAATTATTACTGCCAATGCCATCGTGTACACCATTGGAACCATCCCAAATATAGAATTAGCCAAAGAATCCGGAATTTCCTGCGGGCGTGGCGTAAGAGTAAACCAGTATTTACAATCGTCGAAACCAAATATTTTTGCCATTGGCGAAATAGCCGAATTCAACAATCAGTTATTCGGAATCACCTCAGCGGCTGAAGAACAAGCGGATGTTTTGGCAAATTTTATGGCCGGCGACATCAGCAGTTTTTATAAAGGTTCCGTTTTAATGAACATCCTGAAACTCGAAGACATCAACCTATGCAGCATTGGAGAAATTGAAATTCCAGAGAATGATGATTCCTACGAAGAAATTGTGTTTTCTGATTTGGGAAAAAGATACTATAAAAAGTGTATCGTCAAAAACGATTTGTTAGTAGGTGCTATTTTGATGGGCGATAAAAATGAGTTTGCCGAATTCAAAACCATGATTGAAAGCAAAATCGAATTATCGGACAAGAGAAATACGTTGCTGAGAGGAAGTTCGAATGTGAAACCCGTTTTAGGAAAACTCGTTTGTTCTTGCAGCCAAGTGGGAAGCGGCAATATTGAAGAAGCCATAAAAAGCGGCGTGACTAATTTTACCGAATTATGCAAAACCACCGGCGCCGGACTGGGTTGTGGAAGCTGTAAAACCGAAGTAAAAGAAATTTTAGCAAAAAATAAATAATAGTGGTCAGTGATCGGTGGTCAGTTTACAGTCAGTAACTGAACACTAATTACTGAATACTGAACACTAAATAAACATGGAATTGACAAGACTAATAGTAAAAGGAGGCGTGATTTCACCAGGTGAATTGCGAGAAATTGTAAATATGGGTTTAGAACAAGGGCTGGATTCCATCTCCTTTGGTTCTCGACAAGATATTATATTTCCAAAAGATTTTACGGCGGTAGATAAGGAAAAAGTAGGTAAAAATCTTTTTGTACATCCCAATGAAAAAAGCGGAAATAACATTGTTTCGTCCTATGTTTCCACCGATATTTTTAGGAATACACCTTGGCTTACGGGAAATAAATTTTTATATATTTTAGAACAATTCAAGGAACATCCCAAGCTAAAAGTTAATATCACCGACCCAAAACAACAGTTGGTTCCTTTGTTTACAGGACACATCAACTTCATTGCTTCGGATCACGAGGACTACTGGTTTCTATACATTCGTTTGCCAAAATGGGACAAAATGGAAATGTATCCCGTACTGATTTACAGCTGGAATATTGCTGAAATATATTATGAAATTGAAAAGAAACTTATTGAAGAACCAGATTCAGTTGAAATGATTTTTCAATTGGTCAGCGATGCTTTGGACACCAATAACAGAACCATAGACAAGCCCTTGAACATTCCTTTTTACCCATTTCCGTATTACGAAGGCATGAACCGATTGGGAATTGACCAATATTGGCTGGGTTTGTATTGGAGAAATAACCTTTATGATTTAGACTTTTTGAAAGAAATGTGCGATTTGTGTTTTGATTGTAAAATTGGAAAAATATGCATCACGCCTTGGAAATCATTTATCATAAAAGGGATTCCAAAAGACAGAAAATTAGACTGGGAAAAATTCCTGGGCAAAAAAGGAATTAATGTGCGTCACTCCTTATTGGAACTCAACTGGCATTTACCCGTTGCGATGGAATGGGCGTTGAATCTCAAAACTTTTCTGGTTCGAACGCTGGATCAGTTTGACATCAGTACGTACGGACTTACTTTTGGAATATCAGAATACAACCGAGATGGACATTATTTCACTTCGATTATAGTAGAAAAAAATGAGTTGCCAAAAGACTTGGAATCCATAAAAATTAGAGACACCTATAATGTTTTGTATGCTAAAAATTTTGACCCAAATACCAAAGAATACATTGTTCATGCGCAAGATGTTGACAAACTGGAATTGCCAACCATTTTGATTGAATTGAGCAGAAAATATTTTGATGAATTAGGAAATCAAATTGCCGAAGTACCTGCAAAAGCTACTAAAAAAGAGACAACAACACAAGATATTCATCAATGTCCGGAGTGCTTGACTTTATACAATTCTGAATACGGCGATGTTATTCAAGGCATTGAAAAAGGAGTTTTATTCAAAGATTTACCCGAGGATTACTGCTGTTCTTTATGTGAATCTCCAAAAATAAACTTTGTCGTATTAGCCGGAGAAAAACTGGGCACTTTGTAAAAAGCCATTTGTAAAAATAAATAACGCATCTAATGAACACTACTTTCAAAACGGTAAGTTCCTCACATATCACCATTTCAGAATTAATGCTGCCTTCGCACACTAATTTTAGTGGTAAAATTCACGGAGGTTACATTTTATCCTTACTCGATCAAATTGCTTTTGCCTGCGCTTCCAGATTCTCCGGGAATTATTGCGTAACGGCTTCTGTAGATACAGTGAATTTCTTAAAACCTATTGAAGTCGGCGAATTGGTAACCATGAAAGCCAGCGTAAATTATGTGGGAACGAGTTCTATGATTATTGGCATTCGAGTAGAAGCCGAGAATATTCAAACCGGAGTCGTAAAACATTGCAATTCGTCTTATTTTACGATGGTTTCCAAAGACAAAGAAGGAAAAAATGCTCCTGTTCCCGGATTAATTTTAACCAATCTAAAAGAAGTGAGCAGGTTTCAAAACTGCGTGAAACAAATCGCTTTGAAAAAAGAAAGAGAATACCAAAGAAGCATTGCGACTTTTGGATCTATTGAAACTATTTTGAGTTTAAATCAGTATAATGTCAAGGTGGAATTGCAGTAATAATTAATGATTATTAAAATAAAACTGCAACTTCCCTCAATGTTGTATGCTATCGTTATCCTATACAATTTATAGATAATCCTGTCGGATGGGTGTAAAAACATCAACTACCTGACCAGCTTCAATAATTTCAATAGAATGTTCCATATTGGCAGGAATCGAATAAGTATCTCCTTCAGATAATAAAAATTCTTCTCCAGAGAATTTCAATTTGTATTTCCCGGAAATAACATAACCGCTCTGTTCGTTAGGATGTTTATGAAAAGGAACAAAATCAGTTGACTTATACAGCATTTTTGTAACCATGGAGTCTTTACCAATGGAAAGAACGACAAAATCAACTCCCAAAAATTGTTTTGAGACGGCATTTTCTTTTTTTACTATATTTTTCATATTCTCTACAATTGATTGTTTAAATTTAATTCCATTTGGATATTACAGCGCTTGTAAGGTGTGGCTAGCCCAACTACTTTCTGGAAGCCTAACTTATGATATAGATTTATTGCGGGTTTCAGAATGGTATTACTTTCCAAATATAATTTGGAAGCACCCAATTTCTTCGCAGCATCCACAACTGCCTGACCAAGCAATCCTCCGATGTTTTTGCCTTGTGCATTTGGTGAAACTGCCATTTTTGCCATTTCAAAATCATAGTTGGCATGATTCATTTTAATGAGTGCGCAAACTCCAACTGGTTCATTATTGTATAACGCAACGAAAATCTTCCCGCCTTTGTCCAGAATATATTCTTTTGGATTATCCAAAGCTTTATAATCGGCTTCTTCCATTTCAAAGTATGTGGAAATCCACTCTTCGTTTAGCGATTTAAAAGCGGACTGATATTGAGGAGTGTATTCCATAATCTGGACGTCTTTACTTTCACGCAGTTTTTTTTGCTCCTGTACTCGTCTAAACAACGACTTTTGTTCCAACAAAAATTCCCATTCTTCAATTGCTTTCCAAAGGTTGTGTGTGGCTTCCGTTATAATACCTTCAATTGCGGCATCAACATCAGTACATTGCACCTTAATTTTTTCCGAAAGCAATGTTCCTTTTTGGGTTAACCCCACGAGAGTCCTGCGTTTATCCTTTGATTTTAGATTTTCCTGAACCAATCCGGAAACCGTCATTTCTTGAATGATTTTAGTAACCGATGGTTGAGAATGTCCTATTTCATTAGCGATCTCGGTAATGGTCTTTTCGCCCTCTTCTGAAAGGACAAAGAACACGGGAAACCATTTTGGAGAAAACTCCACTTGGTATAATTCATAAATTTGGGCTGCGTTTTCGGTTACTGTAGCGGTCAGTAAACGTAACCGACTACCCAAAGCCATTTTTCCTGTTTTTTCGAATATTTTCATGTTGTATAATTAATTACATAACTAGTTATGCAAATATAAAAATTAATCTTTATTCTCAAAATTTATTTTTAAATTCTTGATAAACAAAAAATGGGTAATTATTTCACAATCAGATTGTAAAATAATTACCCATTACTACTATATAGACTTTACTTATCAAGAAAGAAAGCCGAAGAACTATGCTACTTTCTACTCAAAGCACTGCTGTCCACTCTTGATGGCGTATCTTTTCCGTTTACTATAGTAGCAGAACTGATGGCAATGGCTTTAATGATTTGTGTCATATTCACCATATCAAGAGTTTCTATTTCATCACTTACTTTGTGATAATTAGGTTCGCTGTCCATTTTAGACGTCGATATCGTATGTGCAGGAACACCTAGTTTTGCTAGAGTCGCATTATCGGAACGATAGAATAATTGTTGTTCAGGATAAGGATCTGGATAAAACTTAAACGCTGATCCTTGTAAATTTTTCTGAAGAATTTCTCCCATACTTGATTTTTCAAAACCAGTAATATAAGCCGAATTTTTACCCCATTTTGATTCCGTTCCAATCATTTCCAAGTTAAACATAGCCACAACTTGCGCTGGGTCGAGTTGTTTCGAAAAATATTGCGCTCCATAACCGCCAATTTCTTCTGCGACAAATGTGGTAAACAATATCGTACGCTCATTATTGTTTAGTTTCTTGAAATACTTGGCGAGCATGATTACGGCTGTAGTACCGGCGGCGTCATCATTGGCACCATTATAAATAGAATCGGTAGCATCGTGCTCCACTCCTTCAGCTGGAGAACCAACACCTAAATGGTCATAATGTCCGGAAAACACAACATATTCATTGGGTTTGCTTTTGCCTTTCAAAACGCCTACTACATTATTTAATGCATTTTTTGTAATTGTATTGGTGCCTTCTATTGAAAATTGAGTCGCATCAGTTGGACCAAAAACAAACACCACCGAATTTCCTCCAGGACTAGCAGTCATTTGTGGAATGTGTCTCATATTTGGGATTCGGGGTTTAAAAGAAGCATCCACAAGAACCAAAAGATTTTTTTCGCTCTGATAATATTCGTAAAACTTTGGGCCAAATTTATCTCCGGCATTTATTTTCACAACCTGAACATCACTTTTTTCAGTCATAGCAAGTTGCGGTTGGTAGGAAAAAGAAACCACATCCGCTTTATCTATCGCTTTACCATCAATCAGCACATTTAAAGAAACATTTTTAGACTCCGTCATAGAAAATTCCTGCTTGAAATCTTTGGCTCCGTTAAATGTTTGCAGTCCTATTTTCTTAAATTCAGATTCAATATAAGAGGAAGCCTTATCGATACCCGGAGTAAACGCTCTTCGGCCTTGCATATCATCCGCCGAAAGCACTTTCTCTATCTTGGTAACGTCTTTTGTATTGATAATTTTATTGATGTTCTGGGCCTGCAACATACAAGTTGAACAAAGTACAACGGCACTTAAAACAATTTTTTTCATAAAGTATAGCTTTTAATAACAATAGGTTCTACAGTAAGAGTGCAGTATTGAAATTGTGTTACAGTAAAACTAATAAAAAGGTTTGGCCCTATTTACAATTTGGAGCAGAATGATTGCCTTTTCAAGAACGAAACCTCCTGCTGTCCGCTGTATCTCTCCACTGCGTTACGAGGATGCCGCTACCATCAGGGCTAGGAATCACGAACTTTTTTCATAATGACATTTTCACAATCTGTTTATTATCAACGCTACCGCACGAATCCTTTCGTGTGGTTCGTTATCATTAAATAGTAAACATTCTAAAAACAACTACCCCGCTACCGCACGAATCCTTTCGTGTGGTTCGTTATCATTAAATAGTAAACATTCTAAAAACAACTACATCATCAATTAACCCTTTTTGACCTGAATAATCAATAGCACTACTGTATACATAATCTTCTGCTTTATAAACTAAGCCTCCTTCTACAGGATTATTGTGTACATAATCTATCTTTTGTTGAATAACGGCATTGCTCCACAACTCAATAGGTTGATTATCAAGACGCCAAAATTGATAGTGTTTTACATTTGAACTTTTTTCAGCTTCTTTTTTAAAAAAATCCAATAAGAATTCTTTTCTGCTCTCTCTTGGATTTTCTTGTATACTTTTTACAATTGATTGACTGGTAAACCGTTTTAAATCACCAATCAATAATTCAGGCTTCTGATCCTTTATACTTCTAAAAACTAAATGCACATGATTACTCATAATGCACCAAGCATGAACTTCTAATCCTTTGTTTTTTTGACAAAATGCTACACTTTCAAGAAATAAATCTTTGTACTCATTACGAGTAAATACATCTAACCAACCTACCACTGCAAAACTTATAAAGTACAAACCCTCTGGATTATGAAATTTATAATTTCTACTCATCGTTACTGTTTTTAAGATTAAGTTTAGTTATAATTTACACGAACCACACGAAAGGATTCGTGCGGTAGCGGGGGTATTATAGATACTCCATTATTTCAAAAGTATCATGTAATATTTCGTTTAATGATTTATCGTGTTCTTTTAATATTGATTCTTTGTCTATAGAATTACCAATACAAATTAAGTTTGTATCCGTTTTGAAAAATTTTTCTTTGAAAAATTCAATTTTTGTGTCTTTGGATTTATTGTCAGCAACTGAAATTATTGTTTGAGTATCATTTGGACGATTTTTACAGATAAAATCTAAAATTTTTTCCTTGTTATTCCCATCTAAATCTTCTTTAAAAATACTATCTAAAATCAATGGAAGTCTATGAATGTTTTCTGTTTCATTTATAACTTTGTTGAATGCAAAATGATAGCTTAATACAGCTAAATGTAATTCTACACCTTGAAATGGAAAACTTGATAATTCATAAACATAGTTAAATCTGCTGTCTTCAGTTTTAGGAACATCAAGTTTTATATTGTTTATATTATAAAATTCTTTGAATTTTTTATTCTTAATAAATCTTTCGCTTTGAATGTCATCGTCGTCTTTAAAGGATTGTAATTCTTCTTTTAAGTCATTGATTTCTTTTGCTAATTTTCCAATATTTTCATTTATTGATGTATCTAATTTAATATTAGCTTGAGTCTTTATCCATTCATCAAGAGTAATATTTTTGTCTGAATAGATAATATGTTTATGATAATCTTTTGCTAACAAACTTCTTAATTCTTCTATTTTCTTATTTGTAGAATTTAGTTCAGATTGAATTTTTTTATTTTCAGATTGAATTTTTTCTTTAATTTTTATTGTATCATTTTCTTCCTGATAGTATTCATAAATCTGCTTTGTATCAATAGGTAATATTTGTTGACAAATTGGACAGTTGTCTTTACCTGGGAATTGATGATTGTGATTTCTAGAAACTTTTGAAATTACTGATAATCTTTGGCTGTTATAAGTTAATTGGTTTGATTGCTTTACATATTTGTTCTCAAGTTCTAACAAACTTGCCTTTCTATTGGTTAGCTCATTAATAAATTCTTGTCCTTTGCCTTTAAAAGAATCATCAAGTAATTTTGAACTTTCAATAACAGTATCATTTTTTTCGAAGTTTAAATAGAAATTATATTTTTGATTTTTATCTGCTAATTGAATTTCTAACGCTTTTCTTTTTTCTTTATCTTCAAGTTTGGTAATACCTAAATAATAATCTAAAAAATCTTCCTTAAAGTTTTTGTAGAAATCTAAATTACTAAAAGATTTTCTTAAATAAACCCAACCAACATCTTGTGAAACATAATACGGTAAAAATATTGTTTCAATTGGTGCTTTTGATATTCCATTTTTAGTTTCAAGTAGTAAATCAAAGTTTAGCAAACTATTAAAGAATTCTTTAAGTTTATAATGTTCTACAGAACTATTTCCGCCTATTCCGTTATATGTTGTAACTTTATTTGTTTTTGAATCTTTGATGAATAAAGTTTCATCTTTTTTGATTGTCCGCAATTACCCATAATTAAATAAAAGGCTTATATTTGATAAAAAAAGAGCGATGAATCTATTCAATTTTACAGCAAATTTTGGGAGTGAAGAGTCTTGTAGACT